>NZ_JACVUE010000010.1:0-84862 GCF_016624925.1 Leuconostoc sp. S50
GACAGCTTGGCAGTGGCATCAGAGCCACCCTAAGGGCTATGATGATCATCATAATGACTAGCTGTTTAGTGATAAACCTACAATGAAAGAGAACATCAACGAATGCGTGAACGCATTTGGTTGATGTTTTTTATTTTGATACACGGTCAATATTACGCTTATAATTAGTAAGTCGTATTACTTGCGTTTATAATGTAATAGTGTATAGTATTGACTATACACTAACAAAAAGTAAGAGGAATAAAAGCTATGGGGACAAATATTCGCGGTATTCACCACTTAACAACGATTACTTCCGATTCGCCTAAGATTTGGGACTTTTTTACGAATAAATTGGGATTGCACTTAATTAAAAAAACGGTTAATCAAGACGATGTTCGTACGTATCATCTTTATTTTTCTGATGACCAAGGCGAGGGTGGCTCTGTTTTGACATTTTTTGATTTTCCAGGGATCCAAAAAGCGGTTTTTGGTACTGATGAGATTTCAAGAACGTCTTTTAGAGTACCTTCTCAAGACTCATTTGCTTATTGGCAAGCGCGTTTTGATGAATTTGGTATTCGTTATGATTCTAAAACATACGAATTATTTGGTGCCACATACTTAAATTTTTATGATTTTGATGATCAACGGTATGCTTTGATCGCCGACGATACCAATCCGCGTCACAATGAATTGACGGTGCCACACACGCCATGGCGACATTCTTCGGTGGATCCACAACATGCGATTGTGGGTTTAGGACCAGAATTGCTGACAATTAACAATCATGATGCAATGGATATGGTCTTAACCAAAGTAATGGGTGCTGAAAAAATTGATACCAAAGGCGATTATGCGTTGTATGAATTTGATCACGGCGGTTATGGTGCGCAGGTCATCACTTTGCTTTCTCGTATCATTCCGCGCGGTTTACAAGGATTCGGTGGGCCTCACCATTTAGCATTTATTGTTGATGATGAAGAAGCATTAAACTTTTGGATTAAGCGTCTACAAGAATTAGGATTTCAAGATTCAGGATTTGTTGATCGTTTTTATTTTAAATCAGAATATTTCCAACCAACGCCAGGTATTTTGTTTGAATTAGCGACAAACGGACCAGGTTTCTTAGTAGATGAAACTTATGAAGAAGCTGGTGTTCATCTTGAATTGCCACCTTTTCTAGAGGATATGCGAACACAAATTGAGGCTAATTTGGTTGACTTTAATAGTCCTAAAAATTAATATGACAGACAAACGGCTCATCAATGAATGGGCCGTTTTGTAGCATAAAGGAGTTCATTATGGTTGATACGAATGATAGTATGATTAAGCAGAATTTCAATGATGTGCACCATTTATTTATTGCTGGTAATCCAGATTTACCGACGGTTGTATTGCTACATGGCACAGGAGGTGATGAAAATGACTTAGTGCCTATTGCTAAATATTTGGCACCAAATCATCCAATTTTAGCTATTAGAGGTCGTGTTTTAGAAAATGGCTATCATCGTTTTTTTGAACGATATGCTGAAGGCAAATTTAATTTAGTATCACTTGATAAACAGACAGCTTGGTTGGTGAAATCAGTGAGTGAATTATTAACAAAATATGATTTGAACACATCGCCAGCGTTCGCGCTTGGATTGTCAAATGGTGCCAATATTGCTTTGCATGCGCTGTTAACACATCCAGAAACACCATTCAAGAATGTCATGGCACTACATGCGATGCAATTAACGCCCATTGCAGAGCCGGCCAATTTGCAAGGCAGTCATGTTTTTTTATCGCACGGTAATTTTGACCCTATTGTACCGCGTGACAGTTTTGATGCGCTAGTCGATAACTTGACCCAAGCAAAAGCATTAGTGACCGTTTTTCGTTTGAATCAATCTCATGTTATTTCCAGTGAAGAATTACAGGCGGCTAAAATTTGGCTTCAGGCTAACAATATTGATGAGGCGTGATATTTGACGGGATGACTTTGCTGTGTAAAATTAAGAGATATGAACATTAGAATTTTTGTTGGTTTTAGATAACTAAAGGAGGATAGCAATTATGAAAGAATCTGATGAAGCGTTGCGTGCACGTTTAACACCGGAGCAATATGAAGTAACCCAACATGCTGCCACTGAACGTGCTTTTACAGGTAAATATGATCAGTGGTGGGACGACGGCATTTTTGTTGATGTTGTGAGTGGTGAACCGTTGTTTAGCTCTACTGATAAATATGATGCCGGCTGTGGTTGGCCTGCTTTTACTCAGGGCATTGACGAGCACCACATTAAGCGGCACGTTGATTACTCGTTTGGTATGACACGAACGGAGGTAACGTCCAAAGAAGCCGGATCGCATTTAGGGCATGTCTTCACTGATGGTCCTGTTGAAAAAGGTGGTCTGCGATATTGCATTAATTCGGCCAGTTTGCGATTTGTCCCCAAGGCGGATTTACAAAAAGAGGGTTACGGCCAATATATGTCATTGTTTGAAAATTAAATGACGTTCTGATTACTTGACGATACTTTCTCTGCGCTAACTGTTATAATGGTAGAAAATAATATATAATGTGGGAGAATTCACATGGCTGAGGAGACAGTCTCACGTCGATTTTGGCGTTATTTCAATCCAAAAAATATCGTTAGCGAACTATTATATGGTTGGACATTAGCTGAAGGCACGCTGTTTATCGTTTTGGTAGCACTACAAGGACTCGTATGGGGACTGGGTGTTGCACATAGTCATACGTTTGATTGGTTTGGCTTGACGACAGGGTTGATGAATATCATTACAGTAATACTGGTGGCCAAAGGTCGCATCACGAACTACTTTTGGGGTTTGATTTATTCTGTGATGTATATGCCACTCGCATTTCAATCACAGTTATTCGGAGAAGTGGCATTGAGTGCTTTCTGGGTTGTCATGCAGTTTGTTGGTATTGCGGCGTGGTTAGGATTTATGAAACGAGACCAGATCACCCAAAAAGACAAGCAAGACGTTGTTGCAACCAAGTATATGACCCCGAAACAATGGCTATTTGTCATACCAGTTTTTCTCGTTATCCTTGGTATTGTTGGACTGATTTTACAACAAGCAGGTTCCCGTCAACCCTATATGGATGGCTTGACAACCACGATTTCCATGGGTGCCCAAATTTTACAAACCGCTAAGTTTGCGGAATCTTGGTATGCGTGGTTGCTATTTGATATCGTGGAAATCGTACTTTGGGCGCGTGCATGGACTGGACATGCTGATCCCAGTGCTTTTGCCATGTTGGGTATGAATTTAGCATTGACTGTTAATGCTATTTACGGTATTATTCAGTGGCGCAAATTAACTAAAAAGGAATAGCAACATTTTCAATTAAGTGCTGCAAAATTAAATAACATCATGATTACAATTGCAGGTAATTTATATAAAGATGATTTAGAAGGTCACAAAATCGGCGTGTTTTTTGGCACATTAGCTCCAATGCATGTCGGCCATCAAGCTGAAATTTATAAAGCAGCGGCTTTAAATGACGGCGTAGTTGTTATTGCATCAGGTTATACAGGTGACCGTGGTTATCAAATGGGACTACCTGTTGAAAAGCGCTTCCGTTATTTGCGAGAGGCGTTCAGTGATGAAACAGACATTAAAGTAGATTACATTAATGAAGATGATATCCCACAAATGCCAAATGGTTGGGATGAGTGGACTAACCGTTTGGTTGAGACTGTCAAGCGCAATATTGTGGACGAACAGGCCCAAATCACTTTTTACACAGGTGAAGCTGATTATAAAGTTGAGTTGGAAAAACGCTTGCCACAAACCGGTCAATTCAAAGTTAGTTTGATGGATCGCACTGTTTTAAAAATTTCAGGAACAGAGATTCGTCAAGATCCAATTGGTAACTGGGATTATATTAACCGAGTCTTTCGACGCCATTTTACAAAGAAAGTCACGATCATGGGATCGGCTTCTACTGGCAAATCAACGCTTGTGAGGCGTTTGGCAAGAACGAGTAATTCACCATTTTCTGAGGAATATGCTCGTGAATATCAAGAACGCTCTAATGTGAGTGATGATGAACTAGTTGTGAAGGACTACATTCGTCTGATTCAAGGTCAATATGATGCTAATTCAAAAGAAATCAATTCACCCGCTAATAACGGGTTAACAATTTTTGATACAGATGCCATGGTCACCAAAGTTTACGCGGATATGTGGTTGAGCAAGGAAGATAATGCGCAATTGCAACCATTGTTTGATAATACAATTGGTGAGGAATTAATTGATTTAATTTTAGTAATTCCACCAGTGACACCGTATGTAGATGATGGATTCCGTAATATGGATAGTGCTGATGATGACACACGTTGGCAATTCCATAATCAACTCATGCAAGTAATTGAAGATTATGGCTTTATGGATAAAGTTGTGATGTTAGATGCGCAGGGTGGTAGCGAGGATCCCTATGGCTATTATGCGCGTTATTTGCAGGCGTTAAATGCCATTCAAGAACGTACAGGATTTAACATCAAGCATATTTAAAAGATAGCAGACAAATGTTTTGTCTGCTTTTTATTTTGTTGGATGAAGTGATTTGCCAGCTCTGTTAAAATAGAGATATGAAGAAACAATATGCACAAATCATTGTTGATGTGCCAACAATGCAAACAGATCAACCTTATACATATGTCATTCCTGAAGAAATGATTGATCAAATTTTACCTGGCATGCGTGTTACGGTACCTTTTGGACGTCGAAAAGTGATGGGATTTGTGATTGGTATTCGTGCGACGACCGATTTGTTAGAAGATCAATTGCGATCATTGACAACAATTTTAGATTTGTCACCGGTTTTAAACACAGAATTGTTGTCGTTGTCTGATTATTTAGCGGATGAAACCTTTGCCTTTAGAATTTCGATTTTACAAACCATGTTGCCCAATGCCCTAAAAGCAGACTATCAACATTTTATAAAAATAGTCGGTAAGGTCAGTGATGACGTCGCTAATCGACTATTCATGGGATTGACTGAAATTGAGTTTCATGCTAGTCAATATAGCGACAAGGATTTGGCTACGCTAGCCAAACTCCGCCGTCAACATAGTATCGAAGTTAGAATTGAAGTCAATGATCGGGCAAAAGTAAAAACACAGTTAGCTTATCAATTTAGTCAAAATGTCACGATGTTAAAGACGGCGCAACGGTCATTGCGATCAACAGCTAAAAAGCAGGCGCAACTGATAGCATTCATTTTGCAGCATGTCGGTGAGACATGGCTAAAAAAAGAATTGCAAGAAATCTTACCGGTTAGTGATGCAACATTGGCACATGCCGTGACACAGGAATGGCTTGTCAAAAAACAAGTTGAGGCATTACGCGATCCGTTTAAAGCAATGGTACAAAAAAGTGACCCGTTAGATTTAAACGATGAGCAACAGCAAGCTTTTGATCGTATTTCAGCCTCAGCTGATTTACATCGTTTTGCGCCTTTTTTGCTGGAAGGCATTACTGGCTCAGGCAAAACTGAAGTATATTTGCAGGTGGCACAACACGTGTTAAAGCAGGGCAAAACCGTGCTATTTTTGGTCCCTGAAATTGCCTTAACGCCACAAATGGTGCGACGTGTTAAAAGTCGTTTTGGAGAACAAACAGCTGTACTTCATTCAGGTTTAAGTGATGGCGAGCGCTATGATGAGTGGCGACGAATTGAACGGGGTGATGTGCAAATTGTCGTAGGGGCAAGGTCTGCAGTGTTTGCACCATTAGATAATCTTGGGCTTATTATTGTTGACGAAGAACATGAAACGACATATAAGCAGTCTGATAATCCTCGCTACAACGCCCGGGATGTGGCCTTGTGGCGTGGTGAATATTATCAAATCCCAGTTATTCTTGGTTCAGCAACACCGTCATTAGAGACACGAGCGCGCGCACAACGTGGCGTTTATGAACGTCTGACTTTAACACAAAGAGCCGGCGGAGCCAAACTGCCAAAGGTTGATGTCATTGACATGAAAGATACCTTGGCTGACGGTCCTGAAACGAATTTTTCTGCTGAATTGAAAGACAAAATTGCTGACCGGTTAAATAAAAAAGAGCAAATTGTTCTGATGCTTAATCGTCGCGGTTTTTCAAGTTTTGTCATGTGTCGTGATTGTGGCTTTGTACCACGGGATCCTAATTGTAATTTAGCAATGACGTTGCACATGGATTCGCACACGTTAAAATGTCATTATTGTGGTCATGAGGAGTCTATCCCAACAGTTTGCCCGAATTGTGGGTCAAAACGCATTCGCTATTACGGTACTGGTACGGAAAAGGTGGCTGTTGAACTAGCTGAGCTTTTCCCAAAAGCACGTGTGATTCGAATGGATCAAGATACGACTCGAAAAAAGGGTAGTATGGACAAATTACTAGAAAAATTTGGACGTCATGAAGCTGATATTTTACTAGGCACGCAAATGATTGCCAAGGGATTAGACTTTCCAGATGTCACTTTGGTCGGTGTTTTAAATGCAGACACAGCGTTGGGATTACCTGATTTTCACGCCAGTGAACGCACCTTTCAACTGTTAACGCAAGTCAGCGGGCGAGCAGGTCGCGCTCAAAAAAGTGGGGAAGTTGTCGTCCAAACTTTTAACCCGCAGCACTATGCAATTGTTTTTGCTCAGCAGCATGATTATGAAGGGTTTTATCATCAAGAAATGCGCGCGCGACATGCCGGTAATTACTCACCGTATTACTACACTGTTCAAATTCAAGCCAGTCATTCTGATGAAAATCAAGCAGCTTTGCAAATGCTACAAGTTGCACGTTGGTTACGTGCACATGTTGATCAAGACGTTATTGTTTTAGGACCATCGCCAAAACCGATTGCCAAAATGCGCAATCGTTATTATTTCCAAATCATTCTCAAGTTTAAACAGCGAGATATGGTCGACAATTTATTGAAGACTTTACAAAATCGTTCACAAAATGCAAAAGGTGATTTGCTTCTCAGTATTGACCGTGAACCAGTCTCATTTATGTGATGTGATATAATAAAGAAAAACAAATACCCGCAGTTAAACGGGTATTTTTGTTGGGTGACAATTTAATTTTTAAGTCGAGGTAAATTAATGAGCTATACGGTTGTTTTTATGGGCACTCCCAAGTTTGCGGTGCCAATATTGGAAGCATTATTGGCCGATAATCAATATGAAGTGAAGGGGGTTGTCACTCAGCCAGATCGACCAAAAGGTCGGCGGCATGAATTGACGCCCAGCCCTGTTAAAGAAGCAGCGATGGTACATGGTGTTCGTGTTTTGCAGCCCGAAAAAATTAGCGGTTCTCCAGAAATGCAACAAGTCATTGACTGGCAACCCGATTTCATTGTGACGGCAGCTTTTGGACAATTTTTACCGGAAAAAATGTTGTCAGCCGCTCGAATTGCTGCAGTGAACACCCATGCCTCATTATTACCAAAATATCGTGGCGGCGCGCCTGTCCATTATGCAATCATGAATGGCGATCAAGAAACTGGCGTTTCCATAATGTACATGGTCAAAAAAATGGACGCTGGGGATGTGATTGATGTTGTTAAAGTGCCGATTACTGCCAATGACAATGTGGGCACAATGTTTGAAAAGTTGAGCTTAGCCGGTCGTGATTTGTTAATGGCGACACTGCCGAAAATCGCTAATGGCGACATTCAACCAGTGGTGCAAGATGAAGCTGAGGTGACTTTTGCACCCAATATTCCTCATGATTTGCAAAACTTGCATTTTGAAAACGAGACGGCACAACAACTTGACTGGCATATTCGTGGTCTTTATCCCACGCATCCTGCCTACATTCAAGTTGGCTCACAACGTGTAAAATTAATTGATGTCACACCACAGCTTGATACAACAACACAAGCACCGGGTACTGTTGTGGCCAAAACAAAAAAATCATTATCTATCGCAGCAGCAAATGGTACTGTGATTACAGTTAATCAATTACAACCAGCTGGTAAATCAAAAATGGCAATTAGTGATTATTTAAATGGTGCTGGGAAAAATCTTGAAGTAGGGGAACAATGGGTAACAAAACATGAGCGATAAACGAGTATACAGTGATAATCCTCGGGTTTTAGCGGTGCAAACGTTAGCTAAAATTAAAAATGGTGCTTATTCTAATTTGCAACTGAACCAAGTTATCAAGCAACATCATTTAGGTGAAGCAGATACACGACTATTAACGACATTGGTTTATGGTGTCATTCAACATCGTTTAACTTTCGATTATTGGCTAACTCCTTTTGTCAAAAATAAAAAAATTGATTCATGGGTTACGGAGTTGCTTTATACCGCATTATTTCAAATGGTCTATTTGGATAAAATTCCGCAACACGCTATTTTTAATGAGTCAATTGAAGTGGCTAAAGTCATGGGACATGTTGGAACAGCTAAATTTGTCACAGCAATATTGCATAATATTGATCGTCAAGGCTTACAATCAACAACTGATATTTCAGATACAGTGACACGCCTGTCGGTTGAAGCAAGCCTACCCGTCTGGTTAATTGAGACGTTGATAAATCAAAATGGTGAAACTAAAACACGCCAAATTGTTGCCACAATTAATGATGCGCCATCACAATCTGTACGTGTTAACACTACTTTGACTAATGATAACGAGGTTAAGGCTGCACTGGAAGCAGAGAATTTCACAGCAATAGCATCAAAAGTTGCTGCTCACGCTTTTGTCGTTAATGGTGGTCATGTTGCAAGTTCAAAGGCTTATCAAGATGGTCTTGTGACAATACAAGATGAAAGTGCAATGTTGCCGGTGGAAAGTTTGCAACTGACAGAAAACGTCAAAAATATTTTAGATGCTGCTGCAGCACCGGGCGGTAAAACCACACAAATTGCACAATATATCGCTGATGATGCTAAAGTATTAGCGCTGGATATTCATGAACACAAAATCAAGCTGATCCAACATAATGCTGAGCGCATGCATTTGTCCGATAAAATTAAAACACGTGTGCTTGACGCTCGCAAAGTGCCTGAACAAATTGATCAACAATTTGATCGGATTTTAGTTGATGCACCATGTTCTGGTTTTGGTTTATTACGCCGTAAACCTGAAATTAGATATGATAAAACACTAGCTGATGTTGAAAGTCTATCACGCTTACAACTCGCAATTTTGAATTCAGTTAGCAAAAACCTTGCAAAAAATGGTATCATGGTTTACAGTACTTGTACAATTTTGCGTCAAGAAAATGACGATGTTGTGACAAGCTTTTTGAATGACAATCCAAATTTTGAATTGATACCAACAGAAACATCACAAAATCTCAAAGGAAATAGACATGAGAAAGTCTTGCATGTTTATCCTGATGATTATCATACTGATGGTTTCTTTGTTGCAGTACTGAGGAAAAAATAATCTATGGCAATTGCCTATCATACTGATCCTGGGGCAAAGCGTCCAGATAATCAAGACTATGTTGGTGCTTTCACCAATAGTTTTGGGCGAACGATGGTTATTGTAGCAGACGGCGTCACATCCAATGAGGGTGGTGAAGTCGCCAGTGCGATGACCGTAGAACATTTTGGACATGCATGGGAAAGTAGCCAACTTGAAACAATTGTACCAACAATTGAATGGCTTAAAAATCAAACAATAATTGAAAATCAAACGATTCTAGAAGCGGGGCAACGATTTGAGGAACTGTCAGAGATGGCAACAACTCTTGTATTAGCTGTACTATTTGATGATCAGGTTGTCGTTGCTAATTTAGGTGATTCGAAAGCCTTTTTGTTACACGGAAATGAGCTCACGCAATTATCCTTTGATCATACACTGAAAAATGAGATGATACGTAGCGGTGCCCTATCGACAGAAAGTGCTAGCAATTTACCAAATGCACGGAGCGTGACCCGTTTTCTAGGCGTTGATCAACATGCAATTTTAGAAGTTATTCAGCATGAGTTTGTTGGAGAGGATATGCTCTTTTTGACAACAGACGGTATTACAAAAGTATTAACACAAGATGAAATAAAAGCAACAATGCGTTTAGAGGCATCATTAGATATCAGAGTGTTTGATATGATTCAACAAGCAAATAACCATGGTGCGCCAGATAACGTGACGGCGGTGCTCGTTACACATGAAAAGGATTAAAAATGTTACCTGATACATTAGTTGACAATCGATATCTTATTATTAAATCACTTGGCGGTGGTGGCATGGCCAATGTTTATTTGGCGCATGATGAGTTTTTAGATCGTGACGTGACATTTAAAATGATGCGCCTTGATATGCAAGCTGACGCTGATTTGGCAAAACGTTTTCAACATGAGGCTTTGGCAGCTACCGAATTGGTTAATGACAATATTGTTCAAGTTTATGATGTTGGTGAGTATGAAGGCTCTCAATACATCGTTATGGAATATGTTGAAGGAACTGACTTAAAATCATACATTCAAGCACATTTTCCAATTCCCTATCAACAAGTTGTTGATATTATGTTGCAGGTTCTGAACGCAGTCCAAGCAGCCCACGATGCAGATATTATTCATCGGGATCTCAAACCACAAAATATTCTGATTGATGCACAAAATAAAGTTAAAATCACTGATTTTGGGATTGCTATTGCTAAATCAGAACAGGATTTAACACAAACAAATACGGTCATTGGATCTGTTCATTACCTATCACCAGAACAAACACGGGGTGGCATGGCTTCAACAAAGTCTGACATCTATGCGTTGGGTGTTATGCTTTACGAAATGCTAACACAGCATGTGCCATATGAAGGCGATACACCCGTTGCGGTAGCACTTAAACATGCGGCGGCTGATATGCCATCTGTTCGTGATTTTGACCCAAGGATTCCGCAGGCTTTAGAAAATGTCATTTTAAAAGCAACCGCGAAAAAGCCACAGGATCGCTATCTTAATGCGGCGGCTATGTCGGAAGACATCAGGACATCATTGTCACCAAGGCGAACACATGAGTCACGTTTTGCACCAATGACAGATGCTGACGATGAAACTAGAATTATTCCAATGGCTCAAATCCAGGATCAACTGAAAACCGGTGTCTCATCAGTAAATGTACTACCAGATGAGGCCCCAGAAGAACCCTCTATTAAAGATCGTATTATTGAATATGCTAAAAAAGGTTATAATGTCAAAGAAATTGCTAAAGTTGTAGACCGTACACCTGCCTATGTAAGATCAGTATTACGAGGCGAGGGCATTAAGTACCGCGAAAGCAAAACGGGTAAAATTGTGGCGTTACTTGCAATTGTGTTGGTTGCTGTAATTAGTTTTTTGGTTGTTTTACAAATTCAAGCCAATAAAACGACCGTGCCTGATGTGGTGGATTTAACTCAAAGTCAGGCAGAAAGTAAGATTAAAAAGGCTGGCTTAAATGTTGGCACGGTGACATCCACGACTTCCAAGTCAATCAAAAAAGGTAATGTCGTCCGTTCAACACCAACTGATGGTGCTGATGCCAAAAAAGGGGATACTGTTAATTTGATAGTTTCCTCTGGTCGTGCAAAAGTCCGTTTTGGTGATTATGTCGGTTCTGATTATGATATGACAGCCACCCAGCTGCGGACACAAGGCTACGAAGTACAAAAGACATCTCAAGCCTCAGATACTATTGCTTCTGGATCAATTATTGCACAGTCAGTTTCTGCCAATGACAAAGTTGATCCAACTGAAACGACAGTTAAATTTACAGTCTCAACTGGGCCTGAAAAGATTACGGTACCTGATTTCACCAAGTCAAGTACGCAAGATGACGTGCAAAATTGGGCAGCACAAAACGGAATTACGGTCAACGTTAATACCACCTATTCAAATTCCGTTAAAAAAGACCATGTTATTAGCCAGTCAATTCGCGGTGGTTCAAAAATCACAAGGGATAATACATTATTAGTGACCATTTCACAAGGACCAGAACAATCTAGCTCAAGTAGTAGCTCATCTAGTTCGAGTTCCTCATCTAGTGATGACTCAAGTGATGAAAGTAGTCAATCTTCATCTTCTAGTAGTTCGGGTAATTCTTAAATAAATTAGTGAGTAAAAGTCGATTATATCGACTTTTTTTGTTATGATTATGTTATGAAAACAGGACGCATTATACGCTCTTTGAGCGGTTACTATGATATACAATTAGATGGTACCGAAGAAATTCAACGAACGCGTGCCCGTGGCGAATTTCGCAACTCAAAGCAAAAGCCATTGGTTGGTGATTTTGTTGATTTTGAAAGTGATCGTGACGAAGGTCTGATTTGGGCTATTCATGATCGGCGAAACGTTCTCGTCCGTCCGCCGGTTGCTAATATTGATATTGCTGTGATTGTCACAGCAGTAAAAGAACCAAATTTTACAGCTAACTTGCTTGATAGACAATTAGTCGCCTTGGAAGCTGCCGGTGTGGACCCACTAATTTATTTTTCGAAATTCGATTTACTTTCATCTGAAGAGCGTCAAAGGATGAAACAAGTTGTTCAAGACTATCGTCAAATTGGCTATCCAGTGATTGAATCAACAGCACCCAACGCGTTTGACCAATTGAAAGCTGAGTTGCAAGACAAAGTTTCAGTTTTCATGGGTCAAACTGGTGCAGGTAAATCAACGTTGTTGAATCATTTATCTCCAAACCTTGGTCTTGAAACAGGAGAGGTCTCAAAAGCACTAAGCCGTGGTAAACATACAACGCGTCAAGTCACTCTCATTCGGGTTGATGACGCCTTGATCGCTGATACACCAGGATTTTCGTCGTACGAAGTCTTCGATTTTTCCGCTGAGACTTTAGACGATTTTTTTCCGGAATTTGTTGCAGTTCGTTCGAATTGTCGCTTTCGTGGCTGTTTACATCTAAATGAACCAGCTTGTGCAGTAAAAGAAGCTGTGACAGTTGGCACAATTTCTCAGTCAAGGTATAATAGTTATAAAGCGTTTTACCAACTGATAAAAGCGCAAAAACCAAAATATAAAACAGATAACTAAAAGGGGACATAAACATGTCAGGAATTATTTCACCATCTATTTTGAGTGCCGATTATACTAATTTAGAGCGCGACGTTAAGCTCGTTGAAGCAGCAGGCGCAGAATACTTACACATTGATGTTATGGATGGCAGTTTTGTGCCAGCTATTTCTTACGGTCCAAACTGGGTTAAACAATTACGTCCGGAAACAGACTTGGTGTTAGACGTCCATTTGATGATTGTTAATCCAGAACGCTTTGTTGATGATTTTGCTGATGCGGGTGCCGACATCATCGGTGTTCATGTTGAAGCTACACCACATATTCATCGTGCTTTACAAATGATCAAAAACAAAGGTGTCAAAGCTGAAGTTGTTATTAATCCCGGTACACCTGTGTCAGCGATTGAATCAGTTCTTGATATGGTCGACCAAGTATTAGTCATGACTGTTAATCCAGGATTTGGTGGTCAAAAGTTTTTGCCATCTACAATTGAAAAAATTGCGCAATTAAAAGTTTTCCGTGATGCTCGTGGTCTTGACTTTGATATTGAAATTGATGGTGGCGTGAATAATGAAACGATTGCTACGGCCTATGAAGCGGGGGCTAATGTTTTTGTTGCCGGATCGTATGTGTATGATAAAGTTGATCCCGCTGCAAAAATTGCCATTTTGAAAGAACTGACTAAATAATGCAAATTAATATTTTAGCAGGCGGACCAGTCGATTTGTGGCCAAAAAATTTATTCAATGAGCCTGGTGTGTGGATTGGCGCTGATCGTGGGGCTTGGTACCTTTATCAACATCGTGTAGCAATGATGTTAGCAGTTGGTGATTTTGATTCTTTGACATCAGCTGAATTTGAGGCGCTGCAAGAACATATTACCGCTGAAAATATTGTCCATGTTCGTGCTGAAAAAGATGAAACAGATACAGAGCTGGCGATTATGTTTGCACAAAAACAAGCGGTGTCTCGTATTAAAGTTTTTGGCGCCACAGGTGGTAGATTGGATCATTTATTAAGCAATTTATGGCTAATGGCTGACCCAAAGTTTGATGATGTCGTTGAAAAACTTGAAATCATTGATCAAACCAACAGCGTGACTTTTTTGAAGGCTGGTCATCATAGTGTTTTAAAGCAGAAAAACAGTCATTATCTTGGTTTTATGCCGATTAATGACGTCAAAAATTTTAAAATTATCGACGCAAAATATCCGTTGACACTAACAGAAAATAAGTATAAAATGTGGTCATCAAATGAATTCTTAAATGATAGGGTTCACGTCAGTTTTGATACGGGTATTATCATGGTGACGCAATCCATAGATAGGAGTTAACATGGCAGTAAAGACAGTAGAAGATGCAACTTTTGAAGCAGCAACAAATGAAGGTGTTAGTATTACAGATTTTTGGGCGACTTGGTGTGGCCCATGTCGCATGCAATCACCTGTGCTAGAAGCATTATCAGATGAAGTTGACAATGTGGAATTCGTCAAGATGGATGTGGATCAGAATCCTCAAACACCCTCTGAATTCGGCATTAGGGCAATTCCAACACTTCTTGTTAAAAAAGATGGTGAAGTTGTGGAACGCCTAACAGGTTTTCATAATAAACAACAGTTGGCAGATATTTTGTCAAAATACACGAATTAACTTGTCAAAAGGTTAAAATTCTGGTAAAATTTAATATTGTTGTAGAAAGAGCTTAAAAAATAAATGGCTCGAAAAGGAGGGTCGAACATGGCAAAAGATGCTATTACTGGTGCACGCACACGCTTCGGTAACCAACGTTCACACGCGTTGAACTCAAGCCGTCGCAGCTGGAAGCCAAACTTGCAAAAAGTTACGGTAAAAATCAACGGTGCCGCACCAAAGAAGGTTTACTTGACGGCGCGTACTTTGAAGGCCGGATTAAAGAACGGTTCAATCGAACGCGTTTAAAACACGTTTTGTTGGTTCGCCAATATCGTGAGACCACCGCATGGTGGTTTTTTTGTTCACAGTTAAGTGCTAATTAAGTCGGCTATGGTTATTTAGAAGCCGTATAGGCGTAATATCAATTTTCTATGGTAAAATAGTATTTAACGAACCTTTGGTAAGGAGGAAAAGTGTGTTATTGTAAACGACAAAAGTAAAAGTCGTATTACAACGACGCATGGAATCAACTATGGCAATTAAAATGAAAACTAAAAACGGCGATATTACGCTAGAAAATGATGTCATTGCGACGATTGTGGGTGGTTCTGCAATTGAAAATCCTGGGGTTGTCGGCATGGCTTCCAAGGCTACTTTTCGAGATGGTGTTAATCAAATATTGAACCGTGAAAATTATGGTAAGGGTGTCGTTGTGCATCAAGAAAATAGTGGTGTCGGTGTTGATGTTTATTTAGTTGCTCAATATGGCACTAAACTATCAGAAATATCAAAGTCGGTTCAAGGTAAAGTCAAATATAATCTCGACGCATTATTGGGCATCCATGTCACTGAAGTTAATGTGATAGTTCAAGGTGTCCGCGTCAGTGACTAGGAGAGGTCATGTCAGTCAATTCACTCACAGTTATTACCAATGTAGAATTTGGTAAAATGATAAATGCTGCGTCAGCAGCACTTGCCGCAAATGCGGATAAAATCAATAAATTAAATGTATTCCCAGTGCCCGATGGTGACACTGGTACAAATATGAGCTTGTCGATGGCGAGTGGCGCACAATATGAGAGAGACGCGTTAGATACAAACATTGGTGCACTCGCTAAAGCAACGTCAAAAGGCTTACTAATGGGCGCTAGAGGTAACTCAGGCGTTATCTTGTCTCAAATTTTTCGTGGTTTTGCCAATAGCATGGCAGACAAAGAAACACTTTCAGCACGTGATTTAGCCGATGCTTTGATGGCTGGTGCACAAATTGCCTATAAGTCTGTCATGAAGCCAACAGAAGGCACAATTCTGACAGTTATTCGGGAAGCGGCTTCGAAAGCAAATAAGGTAGCAAACCAAACTGATGATGTTGTTGAGTTGATGGCTGCCGTTGAAGACGCAGCTCAGCAAGCTTTAAATAGCACACCCGATTTATTACCGGTGTTAAAAGAAGTTGGCGTTGTTGATTCAGGTGGCCAAGGACTCGTGTTTGTTTTGCAGGCGTTCTATCAAGTGCTAAGTGGCGATTTTAATGAAGAAGATATGAAAGCGCCGGATAATGCGGAACTTGATCAAATGGTCAAAGAACTACACGCTGGTGCTCAAGCCAATACCAATCTTGACCCTGCAGATATCAAGTATGGTTACTGTACAGAAGTCATGGTCCAAATTGGCAAGGGAACGACTTATGATCATCAATTTGATTATGATGAATTTTATAAGCATTTAGCGCAACTGGGTGACTCATTGTTAGTTATTAATGATGATGAAATTGTTAAAGTGCATGTTCATACAGAAAATCCAGGTGAAGTTATTAGCTGGGGTACGCACTTTGGGTCATTAGTCAAAGTGAAAGTTGATAACATGCGCGATCAGCAACAGGCTGTTATTGACGCCCAACGTGAGGATGAGGCACAGGCTGCTAAAATTTCTGAAATGACGATGCCTGTCCCTGAAACTGCCGTTATCGCCATCGCTGCTGGTGACGGTGTGGCCAAGTTGTTTAAGAGTCTAGGCGTTCATACGGTTATTTCTGGTGGGCAGACTATGAATCCTTCAACAGCAGACATTGTTGATGCAATTAAAGCAAGTGGTGCTAATCAAGCAGTGGTTTTGCCGAATAATAGTAATATTTTCATGGCAGCCGAACAAGCGATTGACCTAGCTGATGTGCCGGTACAAGTTGTTAAAACGCGTACCGTTCAGCAGGGTTTGACAGCAATGATGGGGTACAATCCTGAGGCTGAAGCATCCGAAAATGCCAATGCTATGTCAGACATGATTGATGATGTTAAATCAGCTCAAGTCACACAGGCAGTGCGTGATACGACACTAAACGGTGTTGAAATTCACAATGGCGATTGGATGGGAATCATTGACGGTGACATTCAAGTTGTGGCAGACTCAGCTGAAGATGCAGCGGAACAATCAGTCGAAAAAATGTTGGATGATGACTCGGAAATTGTGACGATTATTTTTGGTGCAGACACAAAAGAAAAAGCGGCTAATAAATTAGCAAAAAGCGTTTCTGCTATTGATGAAGATCTAGAAGTTGAAATTCACGATGGTGGACAGCCGTTGTATCCATTTTTAATTTCGGTAGAGTAAAAAAACATGAGTGAGAAATCACCCATGTTTTTTACATCCAACCTAATGCGCTAACAGCTGCGTAAACAACCGATCCTACCATTAAAATGACCATTAACCACGACATAACCAAAATCATTTTTTCAATGCGCGTACGTGATTTTTTTTCGATTTTAGGGACGCGATGCTGATTAAGTTGTGCGTCGATTTCTGCCTGTAATTTTGCGTTTACTGGTCGTTTATGTTGGTCATCTGCCATTGATTTCACCTCTAATTTATTCTTATTTAGTGTATCATAAGTCACAAAAGAATTGAAATTTTTTATAAAATTCGTTAGAGTTAGAACACGAGGTAATTAAAAATGCAATGGTGGTATTGGCCATTAGGTGGCTTGCTTTTTTGTTTAATATTAATAGGCGCTAATCAGTGGACAGCAATGAAAAAGTTGCGACTGCATGTTTTAGACGTTGTTACGCTACCTGTCTGGATAGTTGCGCACTACACGATGGGATATTTATTTGGGGTTAGCTATGTCGAGTGGCTCTTGCTCTTTTGGTTTGCTTTTGGCGCCATTTTGGCTTGGTTCTTATTACAAAAAGAATGGGGTTGGCGCCATTTTTGGCATCTTTATTGGCAATGGAGTGGCCTTTTTGGCATTGTAGTCATAATAGTTGTCATGATTTTGGGTTTTATTAACCACTGACCCCCACTTTTATAAAAGCAGTACTATCATTGATAGTACTGCTTTTTTTGCGTTAAAATTTACCGATTGATGACAAAATTAAAAATAAGGTGGAGAGAAGTGGTGGAATGTGGTAAATTAGTAGTATAGAATTTTAATGGAGGTGGTCCTATGTTTATGGGCGAATATTCACATACGCTCGATACGAAAGGACGCCTAATTATTCCGGCAAAATTCCGTAATCAACTTGGTGAAAAATTTATCGTCACTAAATGGATGGAAAAATCGTTACGGGCGATGCCACTATCTGTTTGGGAAAAGTTAGAAAACCAGTTGAATCAATTACCAACCGGTAAAAAAGACGCGCGCTCGTTTAGACGTTTTGTTATGGCCGGTGCATTAGAAGCTGAGTTTGATAAGCAAGGTCGAATTATTGTACCAAGTAACTTACGAGAGTACGCATCATTAGAAAAAGATGTTATTGTGACTGGCGTTGGTGATTCTTTTGAAATTTGGAGTGCTGACACTTGGGCTGCGTACACAGCTGAAACAGCCGAAAACTTTGATGATATTGCTGAGGGATTAGTTGATTTTGATTTTTAATGTAACCAAGTATGGTTGCCAGAAGGAAAGTGAGCTGAAATGACATTTGAACACGTTACGGTGCTATTGCATGAGGCCATTGAATTATTAGATATCAAACCTGACGGTATTTATGTGGACGCAACGCTTGGTGGTGGTGGACACACGGGTGAAATTCTAAAGCAATTAACAACTGGCAAGCTGTATAGCTTTGATCAGGATGATACAGCAATTCAATACAATATGAACCGCTACGCAGATGACATCGCAACTGGCAAACTCGTTTTGATTCATCAAAACTTTAGGACGTTAACTTCGGCGCTAGCAGCACAGAATGTTCAGAATGTCGATGGCATTGTTTATGATCTGGGTGTTAGTTCAGTTCAATTTGATGATGGACAACGCGGGTTTAGTTACAATTACGATGCTGAGTTGGACATGAGAATGGATCAAAGACAAACTTTGACTGCTAAAACAATTGTCAATGAATGGTCGTTTAATGAACTTCTTCGAGTTTTAAGCCGTTATGGCGAAGATCGCTTTCCAAAACAAATTGCCCGCAAAATAGAACAGCATAGAGAAAATGGCCCTATTAATACAACCTTTGAGTTGGTTGACATCATTAAAGAAGCAATTCCAGCACCAGCTCGCCGCAAAGGTGGACATCCAGCTAAAAGAACGTTTCAAGCGTTAAGAATTGCGGTTAATGATGAATTAGGTGCTCTGGAAGATTCTTTAACGCAGGCACTCGATTTAATTGATCATAATGGTCGCATTAGTGTGATTACATTTCAGTCATTAGAAGATCGTCTTGTAAAGCAAATGTTTCGTGAGAAAACTAGCACACCTGAGTTACCTGTTGGTTTGCCTGTACTACCGGGACAATTTGAAGCTGAGTATGATGCGCTTACCAAGAAACCGATCTTACCAAGCGTTACCGAAATGAGTACCAATCATCGCTCGGAATCAGCTAAACTACGCGGTATTCGACGCAAATAACTTAATTTAAGTTTTAAAACTAATTGTTACATCATCAGATTTTTGGAGAAAAAGCTATGGCACAAAATGCATACGAATATTCATCAGCTGCTGCACAACAAGCACCGCTTACGCAACCACGCCATCGCCAACGCAAAGCAATTAAATACAAAGCAGCAGCTTGGACTAAAAAAGAGCGTGGTTTAGTTATTTTTGTTGCTGCAGTTGTCTTATCATTGATGGTTGGTGCTGTCTTTACGAGTATGCAAATTACCAAAGCGACTAACAGTACTACGGCTATTGAAACGAAAATAAGCAATACGAAACAAAATAATGATGCTTTACAAACTAAGATTCAGGATGTTACTAGTAAGTCAAATCTAGATAAGGTTGCAAAAAAATACGGCATGACACTTTCAGATGATAGTGTGCGTAATGTTAATCAATAATTATGAAAAATAAAGTGAGACGGATACCTAACAAAAGAATCACAAAGAATGCCAAAATATTTGGCGGGTTGTTGCTGTGTGGCACAACAGTTGTGATTTTAATGCTTGGTATTCGTCTTTTTGTTATCGCAGGGAACAAAGCCGTTGATGGGCATAACCTAACAAAAGCAACACGAGAAGCGTTTATGGGAAAACAAAACATTATTGCCAATCGTGGTAAAATTTTTGATGTCAACGGACAAGTGTTAGCCGAGAACACAACGGTTTATAATATGTATGCAGTCTTAGACAAAAATCAAAAAGACGCTAATGGCAAACCGGATTATGTGACGGATGCGAGTGAAACAGCTCAGAAATTAAGCACGGTCATTAACCTAAAAGAAAAAGCGATTTACAAACGATTGATAGCTAAGCAATTTCAAGTAGAGTTTGGATCAGCTGGTAAAAGTCTGACAATTGCGCAGCATAAGAAAATAGTGGCCATGAAACTTCCGGGTATAAAATTCACATCACAAGCGGCACGTGTTTACCCCAATGATCAAATGGCATCTCATCTGATTGGAAACATTAAGTATAGTGAAAATGTTAGCGGTCAATCTACAATGATTGGGACAATGGGAATTGAAGCGGCCGAAAATTCTGTACTAACTGGTAAAAATGGCATTAAAAGCTACGAAGGTCAAAAAGAGAATAACAAAAGTAGCCGAACCGTTAAAAATGGGGATGACGTGTACCTCACTTTAGATGATAGTTTGCAAAACACTCTAGAAACGCGTATGGATACATTGTTTAAAGATACGGGGGCAAAAACAGCAGTTGCAGTATTAATGGAAGCAAAGACAGGGCGAATTGTTGCGGCAACACAAAGACCAAACTTTAATGCTAACGACAAATCCTCAAATCCGGCGACTTGGCAAAATCTACTTGATCAAGGTGCCTTTGAGCCCGGATCAACTATGAAAGGCATAACGCTGGCAGCGGCTATTGATACAGGAGAGTGGCGACCTAATGATACCTATCAATCGGGGACATTTTTAATTGATGGCAAAAAAGTCGTTGATGCCTTTGGTCAAGATGCCGGTGTGTTGACCTATCGTGAAGGATTTTGGCGTTCATCGAACGTAGCCTTTGCACGCACCGAACAAAAGCTGGGTGCAACAACATGGCGTAAGTATTTGACGCGATTCCGTTTTTTACAGTCTACTAAATCAGGTCTCAATGGGGAAGAAGCTGGGTCTATTTCGTTTAATTATCCAATTGAACAGGCCAATACGGCTTATGGTCAAGCCATTAATGTGACGCCGTTGCAACTGATTCAAGCCTATTCAGCAATAGCAAATAATGGTAAAGAAGTTAGACCCTATTTTGTCGATAAAGTAGTTAATTCTTCGACCGGTGCAATTGTCAAAGAAGGGAAAACGACAACGGTTGCTCACCCCATTAAAGCCAGTACGGCCGAAAAAGTTCGTGAATATATGATTGATGTTGTGAATCAATCTACTGGAACTGCCAAGGAATTTGATTTGCGAGATGCTGGTTATCAGATTGCTGCTAAAACCGGTACTGCCCAAGTAGCAGAAAAAGGTCAATATCTAGATGGTCTTAAAAATGCGATTCATTCAGTTGTTGTATTAGCACCAGAAAAAAATCCAAAGTATATTTTTTACATGGCTGTTAAACAACCAAAAGTTTTCCCGGATCCAACAATTCAAACCACAATGAACAAAGTATTTAGACCATTAATGCTACAAGCTTTGAATAATAGCAGTAGTGCTGTAAAATCTAAGACAACGAAACAGACGGTGCCTGATGTTGTCGGGCAATCAATTACTGCTGCCAAAACAACATTAACTAAAGCAGGTTTCCGAGTGGCTGTCGTTGGGACAGCTGGAAAAATTAAATCACAATCGCTGTTACCGGAACAAAAAGCATTAACCAATCAATTAGTGATATTGAAAGCACAAGGTACTACGAATATGCCTGATATGACAGGCTGGAGTTTAACTGATGCGCAGTCATTTGCGAAGCAAATTGGCTTCACGTTGACTTGGAAAGGGTCTGGCTACATTACGAGTCAAACTGTTGGTGCTAATCAGTTGGTTGTCAAAAGCAGTCAAGTAGCGATTGTATTGAAAGAGAAGGAGTAGCAGGGAGAGATGACAGAAAATCTATGGACTTTCGCACGATCGTTTATCGTGACAGTTATTTTTATGCCAGCATTGATTAACTTTTTGAGACATTCTAAGGAGCAGGCAGTAATACGTAAACTTGGTCCTGATCATCAGGCCAAAGCAGGAACACCAAGTATGGGCGGTGCCTTATTTGTACTAGCAGCGGTAATCAGTGCGATTGTTGGTGGTGTAGCAAGTGAAGGATGGCATGGTTTCATGCTCCAGTTGATGCCACTTTTGGCATTTGTGGCATTTGCTGTTATTGGTGGTGTTGATGATGCACTTAAAATCTTGAAACATGCGGATGATGGTTTTAGATTCAAACCAAAATTGTTGGCACAAACACTTAGTGCTTTGGTGGTAATGATTGTTATGTGGTTTATGAATGTACCATTTGTGCTGAATGTACCGTTTGTTGGTCATATTTATTTGGGTGGTTTTTATTTCATTTTCATGTGGTTCTGGCTCGTAGGATGGTCAAATGCCACTAACTTGACAGACGGTCTTGACGGTCTACTAACGGGTATTAGCATTATTGTTTATGGTACCTATACATGGATTGCAATGGCAATGCATAACCAGTCTATTGTGATTTTTAATATTGCGATTATTGGTGCGTTAGTTGGATTTTTGATTTATAACAAACCAAAAGCCAAAATTTTTATGGGAGATACCGGTTCACTAGCTTTGGGCGCAGGATTAGCAATTGAGTCAATTTTGCTTGGCATTCCATTTTCTCTAGTGTGGTTTGGCATTATTTTTGTAATCGAAACGCTGTCAGTTATTATTCAAACAATTGGTTATCACTTTTGGAAAAAACGCATTTTTCCAATGGCACCAATCCACCATTCATTTGAAAAATTCGGTTGGCGTGAATGGCAAATTGATATACTATTCTGGGTCGTTAGTCTTCTAGTAAGCATTGTAGGAATTTTATATATGAGTTAAAACGGTGATGACCGTGTACATAAATAAAGAAATCAGGTTAAATCATGCAGGCAATGGACTTTAAAAATAAAAAAATTATGGTTTATGGTTGGGCACGCTCTGGAAAAGCAGTGACTAAGCTTTTATTGGCACTTGGCGCTGATGTTACCGTTGCAAATGATGGCGATTTTCAAGAAGATGATGATTTTATGCATCTACAATCGCAACAGGTTACTTTTTTATCACAGGCGCAAGATGCGCATCTGGATAATAGTTTCAAATATCTGGTGAAAAATCCAGGCATTAATTATGATCAACCATTGGTGCAAAAAGCGCTTGATTTGAAAATACCAATTTTAACAGAGGTTGCCGTGGCGTTGAGCACATTCAAAGGTCGATTAATTGCGGTGACAGGATCTAATGGTAAAACGACAACGACTTCATTGATTCGTGATATGCTCAAGTCTGATGAACAGCCGGTCACGACAGCTGGTAATATTGGCACACCTGTCAGTGAAGTCGTTGCTGATTTAACCGAAAAAGATACGTTATTGTTAGAACTATCAAGTTTCCAATTAATGGGCATACCTGATATTCAACCAGATATCGCTGTTGTGACTAATATTTTTTCAAATCATCTGGATTATCACAAAACTAGAGATAATTATGTAGCTGCTAAATTTCAGATTACACGCCATCAAACGTCAAATCAGTATTTAATTTTAAATGCTGATGGACCAGACACGCCTAGTTTTTCTGCCAAAACACATGCCAAAGTGTTGACGTTTTCACGTCAACAAACTGGTTTGCCGGCAGAAATTAAAGATGATCAATTATTGATTGACGGTGATGCAATAATGCCTGTAACGGACATTAAACTAGTTGGGCCTCACAATTTAGAAAATGTTTTGGCGGCAGCAACGGCTTCAAAATTAGCTGGTGTGAGTGATCGTGCGATTAAAGATGTATTGAAGACTTTTGGTGGTGTTGCGCATCGTTTACAGTATTTATTTACTGTGAATGGTGTGAAGTACTATAATGATTCAAAAGCCACAGATATCGAAGCTACGCAGACAGCATTAAATAGTTTTGATCAACCAACAATATGGATTGGTGGTGGCTTAGACCGCGGTGATGATTTGTCACGCATGGTGCCTAATTTAAAACACGTTAAAACAGTAATTGCTGTTGGTCAAACGCAGCAAAAAATTGTTGATTTGGCACATCAGGCCGGTAAAACAGTGATTACTGTTAAAGATGTTATGGCAGCGGCGCCAGAAGCGGTGCAGTTAGCGCATCCAGGTGATGTGGTATTGCTTTCGCCCGCTCATGCGAGTTGGGATCAATTTAAGACATTTGAAGAACGCGGTGAAAAATTTGTCGCTGCACTAAAAAAAGCACTTAAAATTTGAAAGGAGTCGTTATGAAAATTATTTTATCTGGTGGTGGAACAGGTGGTCATATTTATCCAGCGCTTGCTTTAGCCGAAGTGATTAAAAAGCATGAACCAGATACACAATTTTTGTATGTGGGATCGGAACGAGGCGTTGAGTCTAACATTGTGCCTGCGACTGGAATGGCATTTGATCGTTTAACAGTTCAGGGCTTCAAACGATCACTGTCTTTAGATAATGTTAAAACGGTTTCTTTGTTTTTAAAAGCGGTTCGTGAAGCAAAAAAAATTCTCAAGAAATTTCAGCCAGATGTTGTTGTTGGAACGGGTGGGTATGTCAGTGGTGCAGTTGTCTATGCTGCCCAAAGATTGCATATTCCGACGGTCATTCATGAACAAAATTCAATTGCTGGTGTTACAAATAAGTTTTTGTCTCGCGGGGCGACGCGCATTGGCGTTGCTTTCGATGTTGCATTATCACAATTTCCCAAAGGGAAAGCAACGGTGGTTGGAAACCCAAGAGCACAACAAGTTGCTTCACTCAAGTCAAATTTCTCATGGCGACAGATTGGTTTACGGGATGACAAACAGACGCTGTTAATATTTGGCGGTTCGCAAGGCGCCCCAGCTATTAATTTAGCAGTTATTGATGCCTTAGAAACGTTTAATCAACGCAGTTATCAAGTGGTATTTGTCACAGGACCAAAACGTTATCAAAATGTACTTGATAGAATGACTGCACAACCAGCTGAAAATGTGCGAATTTTACCTTATATTGATAATATGCCAGAAGTTATGGCACAAACTGATGCGATAGTGGCGAGGGCTGGCGCGACCTCGATAGCAGAAATTACTGCCTTGGGTATTCCGTCTATTTTAATTCCGAGTCCATTTGTGACAGGAGATCATCAGACAAAAAATGCGCAAAGTTTAGTTGATGCTGGGGCTGCATTGATGATTTCAGAGCCATCTTTGTCAGCGATTACGCTAACTCAAGCGGCCGATACATTGTTACTAAATGACAAGGTGAGTGAGGCAATGGCGGCCCAATCAACTAAAATTGGTGTGCGTGACGCTGGCGAAAGGCTTTATGCACTAATTCTAGACGCAATTGGAGAATAATGAAAGAAGTTATACCACAATCAAAGTATATTATTACTAGAAAACGACCGTTACAACTCTGGTTGAGTTTAGCGGTTTTTGCTGTTTTGATTGGCGGTTTAATATTGATTTTACAACCTTGGCGTACGATTAAAAATGTGTCAGTGGCGTCGACAGTTGTTTCGAAAGAACAAATTAAAAAATATGTAAATGTTAGTCAGAAAACGCCGTATTGGCGTTTAGTTGGGCAACAAACTTTTATTGAAAATCGATTGCAATCACAAAGTGACAAAGTTGATTCAGTAAAAGTCACGTTAAAAGATGATGATGTACTATTTACTGTTGTGGAAAGAATAAATGCTGGATTTGTCCAACAAAAGGGACAGTGGTATGCTATCAATCAACAAGGTAATCGGCATCAAATAAGCCAACCAGATGGCGAAGCACCTGTATATAGTGGTTTCAAGAGTGACGCTGTGTTATCAAAAACTGCTGTTATATTTTCTAACCTTGAGGCTGCTCTTCGACAAAATATTAGTCAAATAATATTTTCACCCACTACAGAGAATCCAAAACGCCTAAAAATTATCATGGCAGATGGTAATACTGTACTGGCAACAACTACAACATTCGGTCAAAAGATTGTTTATTATCCTGGTATTGCAGCACAAATGAAAGCAAAAGGTGTGGTTGATTTACAGTTTGGGGCTTTCTCATATAACTATAAATCTTAATCATAATTATCTATATCAAAGAGAAGAATTGGGTCGCAAAATATTGCGATTTTATGTTATTATTAATATTAGGTATATTTTGTAAAAATAATTAACAAAGGGGCACGACGCATGAATAATTCAGGCGTGACGGTTGGATTGGACATTGGAACCACTTCAATTAAAGTTGTCATTGCACAAACTGCTGGAAATCAATTTAATGTCATTGGTGCGGGAAGCGCCCCTTCACGTGGTTTACGCCGTGGTGTGATTGTCGATATCGATACCACTGCTGCCGCTATTCGTGAAGCGATTGATCAAGCACAAGAAAAAGCAAATATTAAAATTACCGATGTTGTCGTTGGTATTCCAGCTAATCAGGTTGAAATTATCAACGTTAATGGTTTAGTATCTATTGCTAACCAGAATAAACGCATTACCTATCAGGATGTTCAAAATGTAGCACAACAGGCCTTATCTAATGGTTTGCCAGCGGATCGTGATGTGATTGAATTAGTAGCTGAAGAATTCGTTGTTGACGGCTTTGATGGCATTAAAGATCCACATGAAATGATTGGCGTACGGCTCGAAATGCATGGGGTTGCCTATGTTGGACCTAGTAAAATTCTTGACAATACGCGAATGGCGATTCAAAAGGCCGGTCTTAATTTGCAAGAATTTATTCTATCGCCACTGGCGTTGGGTACAACCATTTTAAATGATGGCGAACAGGACTTTGGAACGGTTTTGATTGATTTAGGAGGCGGACAGACTAGCGCTGCTGTTATCCATGATCGCAAATTGAAATATATGTTTGTTGATATTGAAGGTGGTGATAGTGTTACTAAGGACATCTCGACTGTTCTTGGTACTTCTTACATCAATGCCGAAAGAGTAAAACGGGACTATGGCTTTGCGGATCCTTTGCAAACAGATCAAGACAATGAATTTCCTGTGGAAGTTATTGGTGAAGCTGTTCCAAAGCAATTTGATGAGAAATATTTATCGGAAATCATTGCGGCGCGTTTAGAACAGATGTTTACGAGAATATTTGATCACTTGCAACAGGTTAATGCGTTAAACATGCCCGGAGGCTTTGTATTAACCGGCGGAAATGCTGCTTTACCAAAAATGGTTGATTTTGCTCAACAATTGTTGGGCGATAATGTGCGTTTGTTTGTACCAGATCAAATTGGGCTGCGTCATCCTTCGTACACTCGTGCATTAGCATATTCTGTGTTTGCATCTAGAGAAAATATGGTGCAACAGGTGATTAAACAGACGATTATGAATCGTCGTGAGGTCGCCCCTAATCCTGAACCAACGTCAACAGTAATTGAGGCGCCACAGCAAGAATCATATGATAGTTATCAATATGTTAATGATTCGACTGAAGCACCCCGTGAAGGTTGGTTTGGAAAAATTCGCCAAAAGATCAGCAATTTATTTAACGAAGACTAAAAAGACACTTAAGGAGACAACTCATGGATTTTTCAATTGATGATACCCAGGAAGCGGGCGCAATCATAAAAGTTATCGGTGTTGGTGGTGGTGGCTCAAATGCTGTTAACCATATGATCGAAGAAGGCGTCGGTGGCGTTGAATTCATCGTAGCTAATACTGACGTACAAGCACTAGATAAGTCAAAAGCCGATACGAAGATTCAAATCGGCCCTAAATTAACCGGTGGTTTGGGTGCAGGCTCAAATCCAGAGCGTGGTACCAAAGCTGCTGAAGAATCAACTGAAGATATTGCTAATGCTTTAGCCGGTGCCGATATGGTTGTCATTACTGCAGGAATGGGCGGTGGAACTGGTAACGGCGCAGCTCCTGTTGTTGCACGTATTGCTAAAGAACAGGGCGCATTAACGGTTGCAGTTGTAACACGACCATTTAAATGGGAAGGCCCAAAGCGTGGACGATTTGCTGCCGAAGGATTACAGGCTTTATCAGAGTCTGTTGATTCATTAATTGTGATCACTAACGAACGCTTGAAAGACCGTATTGATCTTCGTACACCACTGTCTGAAGCATTTAAGGTAGTTGATGAGGTTGTGGCACAAGGTGTTCGTGGTATTTCTGAGTTGATCACTAACCCTGGTTTCATTAACTTAGATTTTGCTGATGTGAAGACTGTCATGCAAGATGCCGGACCTGCTTTGATGGGCGTTGGTCAAGCAAGTGGTGAAACTCGTGCAGCTGACGCAACAAAACAGGCTATTTCGTCACCGTTGCTTGAAGTTGATATGTCCGGCGCAGAAGACGTTTTGCTTAATATTACTGGTGGCCTAGATATGTCCTTGTTTGAAGCACAAACTGCTTCAGAAGTCATCAGCCAAGAGGCAGGACGTGACGTTAACGTTATATTTGGAACATCAATCGATGAAGATCTTGGTGATTCAATTCGTGTGACTGTTATCGCGACCGGTCTTCAGAACACAAATGATAAATCTAAACAATCTGTAACAAAGAATGTTGCACCAGCAGCGTCGGTTTTTGGCACGGCAACAACAACTGAGTCGGCAGCACCTTCGTCTTCTGCTTCATCAGTTTTTGAAAAACCAGCGACATCATCACCAGCTCCTAAGGTAACACCAACACAAAGCGATCCATTCGCCGATTGGAATATTGGTGGCACAACCAAGGACGCATTTGCTGAAGATGATCGCTTTGATGGCGTTCAAAAGCAATCATTTGATGTCTTTAATACACCCAGCTCAAGTGCAGCGGTTGATTTAGGCAATGATGATGACACTGACCAACCACCATTTTTCAAGAAACGTTAAGGAGAACTCATGGCATTAGGGGACACAATTAAACGTCTATTTAGTAATGAGGAAGATTATTACGAAGATGAAGGGTATGATCAACAATCGTACCAAGAGCAGCCACAACCACAGCCTGTTCAACAGCAATCAAATACTTCCCAACAACAACGATTTACACGACCATCAGCGACACAACAAGCCACTTCAGACTTTAATAGTGCAAATAGTAAAATTGCACTGTTTGAACCAAAAGTGTATTCTGATTCGCGCGCAATTGCTTCACAAATTTTGGGTGGCGAAGCGGTGATTGTTAACTTTACGCAGATTGATGAAGCACAAGCTAAGCGGATTCTTGATTTTCTGGGTGGTGCAGTTTATGCTGTCAACGGCGAAATTGAGCGTATTGGTCAGTCTATTTTCTTGGTAACACCAAATACATTTGAAATTTCAGGGACTTTGACAGATAACCTTGAACCCAATAGTAGGTACTAATTCATGATTGCAGAAATTGTCATATGGTTGTTTCGTTTAGTGCAATATTATGAATATGCAATTGTTATTTATATTTTAATGTCGTGGCTACCAGGTGCTCGTGAGTCAGGTTTGGGACGGTTTTTGGGGCGTATAGTTGAGCCTTATCTGCGAATCTTTCGATTTATTCCACCAATTGGGATGCTTGATTTTTCACCAATTGTCGCAATTTTAGCTTTGAATTTTGCACGTAGTGGATTGTTACATTTAGTTTCAATATTCCTATGACGGACAACATATCAAGCATTTCACAGCATTTTCGTGAGTATGAGCAACCTTTTATACAACAAGTCTTGGATTGGATGAAACAGGCTGATGACGACTATCGCTTAGTTTTGACGCGATTTTTAAATCCTAGAGAACAATACATTTTACAAACACTAATTAATCGTCAATCTGAGTTGCAAAGTTATTTGTATGGTGGTGTGGCTGGTGCTGAAAGCCAAAGAGCAATTATTGCACCAGAAGTTTTTGACATAAAACTAGAAGATTTTGGAATTGCTTTGTTAACTGTACAATATCCGCAAAAGTTTGCGACATTGCATCATGCAACAATATTGGGTACACTAATGCATTTGGGTATTAGTCGTGATGTGGTTGGAGATATACTGTTTGATGCTGAAGAAACAAGTTGGCAGATTATTGTTGATAAAAAAATGGTAGCGTATATTCAACAAACAGTTACAAAAATTGGCAGAGTTGCTGTCAATTTGAAAGAGCTACCGCTGAACCAGGCCCTGCCTGTTTTAACTAATTGGCAAGAGCAATTTACTTTGATGTCATCTCTTCGGCTTGATGTGGTCATATCATCTATTTTTCAACTGTCACGTAGCGATACTAAGACACTTATTGAAAGTGATCAGGTTCACGTGAATTGGATGATTGCGCAAAAAACTAATATGGATGTCGCAGTAGGTGATTTGATATCAGTTAGAAAGCATGGTCGTGCACAGATCAAATCATTAGATGGTCGGAGTAAAAAAGATAAATTGAAAGCAATTGTCAATGTTGTGCAAAGATAGTAATGTCAAGCTTCTATCTAATTTAGACTAAGCATGATAAAATTATGAAGTACAATTATGTTAAAGGAGAATGTTATGGCATTATCACCAGATGAAATTTTAAATCACGAATTTACAAAAAAAGGCAGTAAAGCATACGTTGCGACGGAAGTAGACGCATTTTTGGATCAAGTTAATGGTGATTATGAAGCATTAATTGCTGAACGTGATGCGCTTAAAGTACAACTTGAACAGTCACAATCTCAAGTTGATGAACTAGAAGCCAAACGTGAGCAAGTTAATCAATCTATATTTGTCGCGCAAGAAGCAGCTGACCGATTGAAAAAGGATGCTGACGTTGAAGTTAAAAAGCAGCTGACACATGCACAAGAAGCCGCTACTAAAATTATCAGTGATTCTCGTGTTAAGGCGGAAGCCGAAGCAGAGCGCTTGGCGCAAGAAAACGCAGAATTAACTAATGAGCAAAATCAATTACGTACAGAAGTTGAAAGTTTTAAAAATTCCTTCTTGCAATTATTAACAGCACAGCGTACACTATTAGAAAATGATGAGTTAGCAGAAGCTGTTCATCGTTTACCAATTGGTCAAGTGACAGCCAACCGTATTGGTCAAGTTGCGGAAGCAGCACCAGTTGAAGTTTCAACAGAGCAAGGGTCAGATGACCAACAGGAAACAGCAGAAGCTCAAGGACCAGTTGTGGTGTTTCCAGAATCAGAAGACCAAGCAGACAATCATTAATAACTATAAAAAGCGTAACACAGCAAAGTTGGCATATATACGTGCAGCGAGTCATGGTGGTGGAAGATGACCGTCCCTGATGCCAATCAGATCAGTTACCAGTTTTGTTTAGCTGAAATTATAGTAAGCTAGAACGGCGCAGGTCGTTAATGCTGATTTGAGAGTAATAATTACGATTGATTATTACTAAATATTGGGTGGTACCACGTGAAAACGTCCCTATGCTGATGAGGCATAGGGACGTTTTTATAATTATTTGCATGATTGTTTTCGATTAATTTTTGTAGGAGAATGGAATATGAAGTATAAAGATACGTTAAATCTTGGCAAAACGGCTTTTCCAATGCGAGGATCGTTGCCTAAGACGGAACCAGAACGTCAGGCAAAATGGTATGAGGAGGACTTGTATCATCAACGTTTGGCCCAAAATGAGAAAAAACCTCATTTTAATTTACATGATGGACCACCATACGCAAATGGTAATATCCACATCGGTCACGCCATGAATAAAATTACCAAGGACATTATTGTACGTTATAAGAACATGTCTGGCTTTTATGCACCGTACGTCCCTGGTTGGGATACGCATGGTTTACCAATTGAACAGCAATTGACCAAAGCTGGTCATGACAGAAAAAGTATGCCCAAATCAGAATGGCGTAATTTAGCTAAAGACTTTGCTTTACAACAAGTCGATAAGCAACGCTCGGATTTTAAACGTTTGGGTGTGTTAGGCGATTGGGAAAATCCATATATTACATTGAAGCCAGAATTTGAGGCAGCGCAAATTAGAGTATTTGGTGCAATGGCTGGGAAAGGCTACATTTTTAGAGGTGCTAAGCCCGTATATTGGTCTTGGTCATCTGAATCTGCATTGGCTGAAGCTGAGATTGAATATCATGACATTGATTCAACATCATTATTTTATGCCAACAAAGTAAAAGATGGCAAAGGCATCTTGGATGAAAACACCTACTTTGTCGTCTGGACAACAACGCCATTTACGGTCACAGCCTCTCGGGGTATTACGTTAGGACCTGACTTCGAATATTCAGTTGTGAAACCAGCTGGTGATACGAGACAATTTGTTGTTGCTACTGAACTACTTGATTCAGTGGCGCCTAAATTTGGTTGGGAATCATACGAAACAATCGCGACATATAAAGGTCAAGAACTTGATCGTATTACAGCTTATCATCCTTGGGACAGTGATCATGAAGAGTTAGTCATGAATGCTGATCACGTGACACTCGATTCAGGGACAGGGTTGGTTCATACAGCACCTGGATTTGGTGAGGATGATTATAATGTCGGAACAAAGTACGGTCTTCCCGCTGAAGTAACGGTTGACTCAAAAGGTTATATGACAGCCGAGGCAGGGTCTGATTTTGAAGGGAAATTCTATGATGATGTTGTTGGTATTGTCATCAACAAGTTAACAGATGCTGGTCTGTTCTTGGCAAAAGAAAAGATTACCCACTCTTATCCATTTGATTGGCGTACAAAAAAGCCAATTATTTGGCGGGCAGTGCCCCAATGGTTTGCTTCTGTGGCCAAGTTCCGTTCAGAAATTTTATCCGAGCTTGATAAAGTCACATATTTCCCAGATTGGGGTAAAGTGAGACTGCACAATATGATTCGCGATCGAGGTGATTGGGTCATTTCACGACAACGTGTTTGGGGTGTACCATTACCAATTTTCTATGCAGAAGATGGTACAGCTATTCTGGACGAAAAGTTGATCAACCACGTCGCTGATTTGTTTGCTGAACACGGTTCCAATTATTGGTTTGAACATGATGCTAAAGCATTGTTACCGGAAGGTTATACTAATGAGCATTCACCAAATGGTGAATTTACTAAAGAAGAAGACATCATGGATGTCTGGTTCGATTCTGGTTCATCTTGGAATGGTGTTTTGAATACCCGTCCTGATTTAGATTATCCTGCCGATATGTATTTGGAAGGCTCTGACCAATTCCGTGGCTGGTTTAATTCATCGCTTATTACGTCGGTGGCGGTAAATGGTATTGCACCTTATAAGGCAATCTTACATCAAGGCTTTACATTAGATGGTAAAGGCAACAAGATGTCAAAGTCTATAGGAAATACTATTTCGCCACTTGAAGTCGCTGATAAAATGGGAATTGAAATTCTACGTCTTTGGGTGACATCAGTTGATACATCACAAGATATGCGTGTTTCAAATGATATTTTGAAACAGGTGTCAGAGAGCTATCGAAAGTTGCGTAATACGTTACGCTTCTTGTTGGCAAACACTGCTGATTTTGATCCGAAAGAAGATGGCGTTTCATATCAATCATTGGCAGCACATGATCAATATTTCTATGCCTTAGAAAATAATTTTGTTAAAGATGTTCGCAGTGCTTATGATAATTACCAATTCAACGATGTCTTTAAGCGTGTGATTAACTTTGTTAACGTTGATTTATCAGCCTTTTATCTCGATGTGGCTAAGGATGTTGTTTATGTTGAGGCACCTACGGGGCACGCGCGTCGTTCCATGCAAACTGTTTTCTATAAGATTTTGACTGATTTGACACGATTGTTGCTACCAATCTTGCCCCACACAGCTGAAGAAGTATGGGAATATCTACCCTATGAAACAGAACAATTTGCATACTTGACAGAAATGCCAAATGTTGAAGATTTAGGTGATACAACAGTTTTGTTTGAGCAATGGTCTGTCTTTATGAGCCTTCGTGATGCTGTCAATAAGGCACTTGAAGAAGCACGTGAAACCGACTTAATTGGTAAGAATGCAGAGGCTTCTCTGACACTTTATTTGACGACTGAACAACAGTTATGGTTAAAAGATCTGAATGCGGATGTTCGTTTGTTGTTAATGGTGTCACAACTTCATTTGGAATCATTGGAAAGTGCACAAAATGTAGAAGACTTTGCAGGTTGGCACATTACTGTTGACCATGCTACAGGGCAAGTTTCACCACGAGATCGACTGTATCATGACGATATTGGTTCTGACACTGATTTTCCAGAATTGTCAAAGCATGAAGCAGATATTGTCCGTGAGTTTTATCCAGAAGCCCTAACTGAGGGGCTAGAATAGTATCAAAAAACATCACAATTCATAATTGTGATGTTTTTTTGATCGTTTTGGAAAAGTATGAACAAACTGTGAAAGCGTTTACATTTGTTTGAAAACGTGCTATGATAAGGCTATAAAAGAAATGATTTTTAAAGGAGAAACATATTATGGCAACTAAAACAATTATGCTGGCTTGCGCAGCCGGTATGTCAACATCATTATTGGTAGCAAACATGCAAAAGGCCGCTGCAGCTCAAGGAAAGGATTACGATATTTTTGCAACTTCAACGTCTGATGTTGACGCTAAGCTAAAAGAAAAGCATCCTGATGTTGTGATGCTTGGACCTCAAGTTGCTTATATGAAAAATGAGGTTAAGGGACACACAGATGCCGCTGGTGTGCCAATGGATGTCATCAATATGATGGATTATGGCATGATGAAGGGCGACAATGTTTTGAAGTCTGCCGAAACATTGATGGGAGTTTAAGATGGCCGATTTGATGCAAGATGAAGCACGAATGCAAGTTGTGATGGGTCTGATTATGCATGGTGGCAATGCCAAGTCGCAAGCTTTTCAGGCAATTCAGTTGGCTAAATCAGGTGATTTTGAGGGTGCACAAGCAGCAATTGATGAAGCTGACAAATCACTTAAAGAAGCACATGATGTTCAAACGGACATGCTAACACAAGAAGCACAAGGTAATCATACTGAAGTTGACTTGTACATGGTTCATGCCCAAGATCATTTGATGAATGGTATTACTTTTCGTGATTTAGCAGTTGAAATCATTGCACTTTATCGCAAATTGGCAGAGAACTGATTGAAAGCTCGCTTTTGCGGGCTTTTCTTTTACAAAATAATCGCTAAATGAACCTAAGAACTGGAGAAGATAACAAATGACAACAGGTTATAAAATGCCACAAGACTTTTTATGGGGCGGTGCAGTAGCAGCACATCAACTAGAAGGTGCTTGGAATGTTGACGGCAAAGGTGTTTCAATTGCTGATGTGATGTTGGCAGGTAAAAACGGTGTGAAAAGAGTAGTGACGGACACTGTTTTACCAGATGGGAACTATCCTAACCATAGAGGAATTGATTTTTATCATTCATTCCCGCAAGATTTTGCGTTGATGCGAGAATTAGGAATGAAAGCCTTTAGAACATCGATTGCTTGGACGCGTATTTTTCCAAAAGGTGATGAGGAAACACCTAACGAGGCTGGTTTGGCATTTTATGATAATATGATTGATGCCATGCTTGATAACGGTTTAGAACCAGTCATTACGTTATCCCATTTTGAAATGCCATATCATTTAGTGACCGAATATGGTGGATGGCGCAATCGTAAAATGATTGATTTTTTCACTAAATTTGCGCGTGTGGTATTCGAACGTTATGGTGATCGTGTCAAGTACTGGATGACTTTTAATGAAATTAATAATCAGACTTCTTGGATGGATTCACATCCAATGCTACAAAACTCTGGGTTAAAAGATTATCCGGAAGAACAGGCACAAGAACTGATGTACCAAGCATCACACCATGAGTTAGTTGCCTCAGCCTTAGCAACCAAAATTGCTCATGAGATCAATCCTAACATTATGGTAGGTGATATGATTGCGATGAACCCCGTTTATCCCGCGACATCAAACACAGAAGACATTTTGATGGCACAGCGAGCGATGCAAACACGTTATTATTGGGGTGATGTCCATGCGTTGGGAGAATATCCTAACTGGCTTTTGAATTTTTGGGCACACAAAGGCTTCGATATAAAAATGTCACCTGAAGATGCTAAAATCTTAAAAGAAAACACCGTCGACTATGTGGCGTTTTCTTACTATATGAGTTGGACCGTTTCTGCAACGGGTGATGATTATTTAGAATATGATGAAGAAGCTAACCATGGTGATAATCCTTACCTCAAACAATCCGATTGGGGCTGGCAAATTGATCCAACAGGCGTTCGTTATGCAATGAACTGGATGTGGGATCGTTGGCATAAAAAGATGATGATTGTGGAAAATGGATTTGGTGCTTATGATAAATTGACGAGTTCGGGTGAGATACACGATCCGTACCGAATTGATTATTTTAGGGGACATATCAAGTCCATGGAACAAGCAGTTGTGTTAGATGGCATTCCTCTAATTGGCTATATGCCTTGGTCTGGTATTGATATTGTTTCCGCTTCAACGGGGGAAATGGCCAAACGCTATGGTTTCATTTACGTTGATTTAGATGATATGGGCCAAGGTACGGGAAAACGCTACAAAAAGGATTCATTTGATTGGTACCAACATGTTATTGCAACCAACGGTGAATCATTATAAATGTTCAAAAGCTAGTGAAATGCTAGTTTTTTTTTGCATTCAATACATGGCTTTGATACACTGAATACTATGAATGTCTAGTATTTGGGGGAGAAATATATGATTCCAGAAGAAGCCACGCAGCTGCCTAAAGCGGCTAAAATTGTTTGGTTAATTCATGATGTTATCAGTTTGTTGTTTTTATTATCTGTTGAAATAGCGATTTACGTGTTTTTTTTGCGCGGTAATTTTCGTCAATTGGAAATGTTATTTTTAATTGTTATGGTTTTGGTAGCTGTTTTGCCTGTCATACACATGATATTAATTCCGTATTTTTATCGTTTTAGACGTTATGTGATTGATGAGCAAGCGGTGTACATTTATCGTGGTTTTATTTTTAGAAAGTCTGAATCAATTCCACTGAATCGTATTCAAAATGTTGATACCAAACAGGGACCGATTTTACGTTATTTTAAATTAATGGACTTATCTATTGAAACAGCGGCACATGGTTTCAAAATTGAGGCTATTGGTGAAGTAACAGCTAAAAAGTTGAGAGGTCAATTAGTCGAAGCAGCTTTACACGCCCGTGAGGTAGCTTCAGATGACTAAACAGCATCAAAGTTGGTTTGCGATTGTTGTTAATTTTTTTAGTCACATCAAAATAATGATTTGGCCAATTATATTGGGCTTACTCAATATTAAAAACGATGGTGTGATTTTTTTACCTTTGATAGTATTAGGTATGTTTGTCGTATTTATCGGTAGCGCTTGGATTCAGTGGTTATTTTTTACCTTCGAATTTGATGACAATGAGCTATCAGTAAAACAGGGTATTTTTAATAAAAAGCAAGTTCATGTCCCTTTTGAACGTATTCAGACTATTTCTAGAACGGTGCCGTTTTATTATCAACCATTTCAATCCGTGCGTTTACAAATTGATACCTCAGGGCAAGGCAAACCAGAAGTGGTCTTTGATGCTCTAAGTTTGACACAAGCTGATATTCTCGAGCAAAAAAGGCGCAGTGCCCAAAATAAAAAAGCTGCTGTTGCAGAAATTAGGTCAAAACAATCGATATCAGAGCTAAGATATCATGTGACAAATAGGGACTTAATGTTATACGCTGTTACCTCACTGAGTGGTCTCGGTGGCTTTTTGGCTTTGTTCACATTATGGACGCAAATTGACGATCTTTTACCAAAACATCTCAAAGCGACATTTACAAATTTTGTGAATCATCAATCCGTGATAGTATTGAGTTCTTTAATTGTAATTGGTATATTGATAGGTATTGTCGTTGGATTTTTCAGGATTTATAATCAATATTTTGATTTTAAAATTTTACATGAAGACAATCATCTTGTGATTTCGCGCGGTTTACTAGCACGTAAAAGTGTCCAACTTAATTTTAGTAGAATTCAAGCTGTTCAATTGCGACAAACTTTGCTGAGAAGGATGGTTAAGTTGATGAATGCCAACGTTTTGCTTTCCGCAAGTCGAGATCAAGATGACAAGACAACTGTACTGATTCCAGTACTTAGCAATCAAAAGGTAACAACTACGTTGCGAAAAGTTTTGGGAGTTGATGACTTCGATATCAAGCAGTGGCAACCTAGCGCTATTAAGGCGGCTGCATGGTATCAGGTTAGATTTAGTTTATTGCGGATAGCAACTATGATTGTCGTTTTGAGTGGTGTTTTGAGGGTCTGGTTACCAAAATTTTGGGATTGGCATAATATATTGCTTGGTATTTTGATTACTTTGGTTGTGGCAGTGTTTTTAATTTTAAAAAACACGATGACAATAAAAGACCAAAAAATCGGATATCATGAGTCTGTTATTTACTTGCAGCGTAGTAATGGTCTAACGAAAGAGGGATATTTTATTTCACGTGATAAAATACAAGGTGTTAATACTCATGGTATGTTTACCTTAACCACAAAAAAGGCAACACATCTCGACATCATTGTTCGTGATGATAATGGGGGACACATGATACATTTACGATATGTGCCTGAAGAAACAATACAAAATATTAACAAATGGCTGCTTTTATAACTAATAACGCGTCTTTTTAAAATTTTGATTGTAATAATTTAATCTTAAGAAGATTTTTTGTTATTTTCTTGTTAATTTGGTAGAATAAATGATATATCAACTGGAGGATTTTTTATGACGGAGAATGAGCAACTCACTAGTTGGCAGAATCAGCTTGTAAAAATTATTAATGATTTAAATACACCACATACGCTTGGTGGCATCACCAATGAGGCCAATCGCAAACATGATTCTTTTTTGGCGCGACGTGCATTAGATAATTTGATCATTTTGAGTGAAGAAATCAATATTGCACGTGAACAACAGAAGGATGTCAAGTAAAAACACTTGACACAGCTTGGAAGTAGTGGCATAATTATCTAGTAGAATAAATGTGTACAAACACAAAGATAATTGGAGGACTACCACATGGCAGTTAAAATTCGTTTGAAGCGTATGGGTGCAAAAAAGCGTCCATTCTATCGTGTCGTTATTGCTGATTCACGTTCACCTCGTGACGGTCGTTTTATTGAAACAGTTGGTACTTATAACCCAATCGCACAACCTGCTGAAATCAAATTGGATGAAAACAAGATTTTGTCATGGTTGGGCAATGGTGCACAACCATCTGACACAGTTCGCAACTTGTTGAGCAACGCAGGTATTTTGGCTAAGTATAATGACTCAAAGTCAGGTAAGAAGCCAGCTGCAAAGTCAGCAAAAAAAGCTGCTGCTAAGCCTGCTACTGACAAGCCTACAGAAAAGAATACAGTTGCTGAAATCAAAGCATATTTGGATGCACAAGGTACTGAATACGCATCTTCTGCAAAGAAGGCTGATTTGTTAGCACTTGTTTAATTCAAAAAGTTTAAAAATGTTGCCATTAATTTGGCACATTTTTTTTTGCCAAAAATAGGTTTTGATTTGCGACAATAGCGAAAAAAAACTGATGTTTCCAATCACAATTGCAGGTTATTTCTGTTAAAATAGCAGTAAATACTAAAAGGGGATAACAACGCATGGCATTTTTACAAGTTAATTATTATTCGCAGGTTTTGGGAATGGATCGACACATGAACGTGATTTTACCTGAATTATCTGATCACAATCCGAGTTGGACAGCTGATATGCTGCAAGACATACCAGTATTGTATTTGCTACATGGCATGTCTGGCGATCAAGATATTTGGCAGCGTCGTACATCGATTGAGCGATTAGTTCGTCAAACAATTGTGGCTGTTGTGATGCCGTCAACTGATTTGGCCTGGTATACTAACACAACATACGGTCTGAATTACTTTGATGCCTTGGCAGAAGAATTACCGAACAAAGTAGCCTCATTGTTCCCACAACTGTCAACCAAGCGCGAAAAAAACTTTGTCGCTGGTTTATCGATGGGTGGCTACGGTGCTTTCAAACTTGGATTAGGCACAACTCGGTTTAGCTATGCCGCTTCATTGTCAGGTGCGTTAGTAGGTGATCCGCAATTTGGTACAATACCAGATGAGACGCCGCATGATTATTGGACCGGTATTTTTGGCGATTTGGACAAATTTGTTGGTTCGGATAATGACTTGCTTGCGCTAGCCAAAAAAAATACGCATAAACCACAATTATACGCTTGGATTGGAGAACAGGATTATTTAAAGCCGACTAACGATGACTTCATTCCAAAGTTACGTGATTTAAACTATGATATCACTTTTGAAACTGCACCTGGTAAGCATGAATGGTATTATTGGGATAAAAAAATTGAGCGTGTCTTAGAATGGTTACCAATTAATTATGTCCCTGAAGAAAGGCTAAGTTAATGGCGCTCAATATTTTAATGGGGCGTGCTAAGCATGACATGCGTGGTGAAATGTTGGCCGATATTCAAAAACAGCTCCAGCAAAATGCTAGTTTAACCATATATTATATTGTGCCTAATCACGTTAAATTTGACAGCGAAGTTGATGTGCTTCAACGTTTTTCTGTAATCAATGGTCATAGTCAGGTGCAACGTTATTCGCAGAGTCGGCTGCAGGTATATTCGTTAACACGGCTGGCTTGGGCCCTCATGAAAAATAGACCAACGAAGCAACCAGAAACGGTTTCAACGGCCGGATTGTTTATGATGGTCACTGATATTTTGCGAGAGAAGGCAAGCCAATTGCCAGTTTTTGCACGTCTACAAGCTAAAAGCGGTTTTGTGACAGCGTTGGTCTCACAATTAATTGAGCTACGTGTGAGTCGCGTATCACCTCAAGATTTGCTTGACATAGTGGCTAAATCAGCTGACAATATTTTTTTGCGACAAACTTTAAATGCTAAACTTCGTGATTTGGCAATTGTCGCTGAAGCATTTGAACAACAACTAGGACAACAAAGAATTACTGTACAAGAAACTTTGTTGCATTTTGTCGAGGAATTGAATGATTTTGAGCTGACAAATACGATGTTTTATTTAGACGGCTTCAATGGCTTTACTAGTGCGGAACAAGCTGTCGTAAATGCTTTAATTGCCCGCTATCCAGTGACAATAGCGCTATTAGGTGATACTTCAAAACTGGGTAAACAGCAAGCAGGGGATGTCTTTTTTAAGCCGATGACAACTGCCCAACAGTTGATTGCATGGGCATCAAACAATCAACAATCAGTGAATACTCGTAGTGCTAGCAGTTTGCGTAATCTCTCTTCTGCTAATGAGCAAGTCTTATCCGCATGGGAGAAATTAGGGGAATATCGTTCATTTCAAGCAACTGATAATAATATAACCGCACTCCAAGCATTTGCAGCTGAAACGCCGATTGTGGAAATTCAGGAGGTAGCCAGACGCATCAAGCGTGCTTTACAACAGGATCCGTCACTGCATTTAAGAGATATTTTGATTTTGGCTCGCGATTTGGGACCTTATCAACCTCATATTTCGGCTGTGATGGCCACATTTGAGCTGCCTTTTTTTCTGGACACTGATATCACAATGATGAATCATCCGTTGGTCGAACTGATTATGACACTTTTATCGCCACAAAAATTTAATTATCAAAATGTGTTAGCAATATTAAAAACGGGTTTGTTGCGACCAACTGTCGACGGAAAGTTAGTTGATAGTGATGAATTTTTCGACATTGTGGGCTATTTGGATAATTATTTATATGCTTATCGACCTTATGAGTCCACTTGGCATCAGTTTGATCGACCTTTTCAACTATTCCAAGTGACTCGTGATAATGATGAAACAGAAATTTCACAAGATCAAAAAATTAATCAACGGCTCGAGTTTTTGCGTCGCTTTGTGGTTAAATCATTTGATCAGTTAGATGATGGTTTTAAAAAAGCAACAACTTTCCGTCAAGCAGCCACTGTGTTGATCGAATGGCTACAAAAAAAGCATGTTGTTGAAGCCTTGATTAAGCAACGCGATAATTTAATGGCGCAGGGGGATTTAGTACACGCCCAACAACACGATGAAGTTTGGCAGATGTTTAGCCAGACATTAGATGATATGGTTAGTTTCAAAGGCGATGATGATTTTGTTTTGACAGACATGGTTGATATTTTGATTGCTGGCTTTTCCGGTGCTAAATTTTCAGGCATTCCAAACAGTCTAGATCAATTAACCATATCTGAAGCTGGGATTGTGCAAAGTACGAGCTATCGGGCATTATTTTTTATTGGCGGTACGCGCCAAAACTTACCGGCACAAACTAAAACAACAGCTTTAATTAATGATGCCGAGCGAACAATGGTTATGCCAGACTTACAGTCAGGTGACCAGCCACGATACCTGCAAAATACAGCGCAGCAGCAGATGGCAGAAGAAAATTTGTTATTTTATGGTAGTCTGATGTCAGCGACTGATCATATCACGTTATCTTACCCAATCTTGGATAGCAGTGGACAAATAGCAGAAATGTCGCCATTTTTCAAACGCTTAGTTGATGCCTTCAGTGTTGACGTGACAACCGTCAGCGGGCAGCCAGCTTCTAGTTCAGCCCTAATTAAACACTATATTGGAACACCTCAAACAACATTATCTGAATTAGTGAAAATTTTACCGGTTGCTAGGCAAACTTCTGCGTTTAAAGCAGTGAAATCATTGCTTGAAACAACGGTAAAATCACGACTTAATCGTGTTTTTTCTGCACCAAATTATCAAAATAAGCCGGTCCAATTGCGCCCAGAATTTGTGGCAGCACTGTTTGGTGACCAGTTAAATGTCTCGATTTCTCAATTAGAAAGTTACTACCATAATCCGTATGCCTACTTTTTGCAGTATGGGCTGCGTTTAAAAGAGCGCACAACAAACACCCTAGATGTCGCGCAAACAGGCACACTGTATCATGCTATTTTTGAAAAGGTGTTAGCGCACCTCATTCAAAATAATTTAAGTTTGCGTGACTTGACTAGCGATGATATCAAACATTTGGTTTCCGAACAAATGGCTGAATTAGTAACATTGCCAGTTTTTGAGATGCTTACCGAAGATGGTAAAATGCGTGCTACCAGTGAGTATTTGACACGTGTTAGTGACATTTTATTATTGAATTTGCAAGCAGCAGCACGTGAAAACACGAGTCGGCCATTAGCGGTCGAACAATTATTTGGTTTTCCAAAAGCTTCATTGCCAGCCTTACAGTTACCAAAAATACATGTCCGTGGTAAGTTGGATCGTTTAGATTTGCAAGACAGTGCGGGTGAATTTGGGACCATTATTGACTATAAATCAAATGGCAAACTATTTAGCTGGGCACAAGCTTATGATGGTTTGCAAATGCAATTGTTGACTTATTGGGATGCTGCGCAACAGAGTGCTAGTCAACTCGGTTTTGATAAAGTGGGTGGGGCGTTTTTTGCAAAAATTGTACCTGATAAGACCTCATTAACGCGTAGTATGGACATTGATGCACTATTAGCAGGTAAAATCTTACCAGAAAACTTCAAATACCGCGGACTATTCATTTCTGATTCAGCTTATGTTGATGCACTTGCTGACATTGAAGCATCAGAAAAGTCGCCCCATTATCCACTGGCGCGTCTCAAAAATGGTGATTTAGGAAAATCAGGTGTTGACGCTGTATCACCTGAAGAATTTGAAGCACTCTTAAAACGGAATCGAAAAAACATTGTGACAGCAGGACAACAAATATTAGCTGGTCACTTTCCACTTTCGCCAGTTGAGGGTGGTTTAACTTACTCACCATATCTTGATATTATGCGTTTTGATCGCGCGCTTGGTGACCGTTATCGTGAGCAAACCACGGGTGATAAGAATCGTATTTTAGAATTATTGAAAGATGAGGGTGAATAATGGCGACCACATTTACAGCTAATCAACAACGCGCTATTGATGAAACAGATCATAATATTCTGGTTGCTGCCTCAGCCGGTTCTGGTAAAACAACAGTTTTAATTGAACGCATTATTCAAAAAATTTTGGCGGGAACGAGCGTTGACAATTTTTTAATTGTGACATTTACTAACGCCGCTGCTCATGAAATGCGACAAAGACTAGAGATAGCCATTGAGAAGCGTTTGCAGACGGCAACTGGGAAACAAAAACGATTTTTACAAGAGCAATTGTTGTTGTTGCCCGCAGCTAATATTTCCACTATTGATGCGTATGCTTTACGACTTATTGAAATGTACTATCACGTGATAGGCTTAGATCCACAATTCCGTCTTTTATCTGACACAGCCGAGCGTGAGCTGATGCGTCAAGATGTTTTAATTGAAGTGTTTGCTGAATTTTATGCGGAAGAAAATGACAACCACCAAGACTTTTTAGCCTTGGTCAATAATTTTGGTAATCCAAATCATGATGATGCGTTGCAAAATATTGTTCTAAAATTAGCTGATTTTGCGGAAGCACGAGCTGATGGCACGCAATGGTTAGAAAACTTACGGAATCCATACCGCGTTAGTGGCGAGCCATTGGTTAAAACTGATTTATTCACCAAACACATCAAACCGTTTTTGAAGGCGGACATTGCTGACTTAACGGAAAAAGTGCAACAGATTCAACTCGGCGTTGATGGTGTTGACGAATTACAAAAAACACAAGATGCTTTTGACGAAATAGCAACGTACCTATCGTCAGTTGCTCAGCAGATTGAAACGGGTTCGTGGGACGCATTACAATCTGCTATTTTAGCAGTACCAGCTGCTAAAATGAACACGCAAACCAAAGCAATTAAAGAAGATCCTGATCTGTCTGCATTGGTGGCCGCCGCGCGGCAAGTACGAACACAAGTCATTGGGTCAAAATCACAATTAAAGCCATGGTTGGAAGACTACTTCATATTAAACGAGTCGGCATGGTTACGTGTTCAAGGGTTGGCATTTCAATTAATTGACACGTTAGTTATTGTGACGCAGTCTTTCCGGAAGTCCTTTGAGCAAGCAAAACGAGACGCAAAGTTACTCGATTTTCCAGATTTGGGGACGTTAGCCTTACAAATTTTATCTGATGACGTTACCAAACAAACCATACAAGGCCAATTCCAAGAAATTTTAGTTGATGAGTATCAAGATATTAATCAGCTCCAAGAAACTTTACTAACCAGTGTTTCCAACGGGCACAACATGTACATGGTTGGCGATGTGAAGCAAAGTATTTATGGTTTTCGTCAAGCAGAACCATCATTATTTACTGCCAAGTACAAAAAGTTTGCACAATCAGGAAATAATGATAGCCGAATAGATTTGGCTGACAATTTTCGTTCACAAAACAATGTTACGCGTGTGACGAATTTAATTTTCACTCAACTGATGGATGAAACATTGGGCGATATTGCTTACGTTGGGGATGCTAAATTAGTGCCCAAAGCTTCATACCCAGAGGAAGTCGCACCTGTCTTTCATCTTGATATCATAACTCAAGACAATGATGACGAAACGAGTGAAGAAGATACATTTGAAAAACGTCAGGCACAATATGCCTTACTGGCTAACAAAATATTAGCGTTACGTGGTACAACTATATATGACCGCAAAGCTGAGCCAGCGGGAATGCGACCGGTTGCCTATGGTGATATTGCAATTTTAACACGTTCTAAAACTGGCTATATTGATTTGGTCGCGACATTGCGACAAGCAGGTATTCCAGTCCAAGTGGATGGTGTTGGCAATTATTTTCAGGCTATGGAAATATACTTGATGTTGGATATATTACGTGTCATTGATAATCCACATCAAGATATTCCGTTAGTGGCAATCTTGCGTTCGCCAATGTTTGAATTTAATGAGAATGATTTGGCGGCCATTCGGACGGCGGATCAGCAACATGATTTTTGGACAGCATTTAATCGCTATGCCAAATCAAATGAACAAGCTGAAAACGTGATTGCAATGATTAACAAATGGCATGATATTGCGATTCAAAATGACCTCGTGACGCTTATTTGGAGCATTTATGACGAGACAGCTTGGTTGGATTATGTTGGTGGTATGGCAGGTGGTTCCCAGCGCCAAGCTAATCTACACGCTTTGTACACGTATGCGCAAAGCTACCAAAATAACACACATGCTGGGTTATTTCGATTTATTCGTTACATTGAACAATTGCAAAGTTCTGATGGCGACTTGGGTGAGGCACCACAAGAAGCTGACGCACAAGCGGTTCGTTTGATGACGATTCACGCGTCAAAAGGATTAGAATTTCCGATTGTCATGCTACCGGAAGCTGATAAAGCTTTTAATACCAAAGACCTGAATGGGGGACTATTAATTCAAAAAAATGCGGATGTTGGTCTGGAATATTTGCAACCCGACGCATTGGTCACGATGCCGACCTTGCAGAAATTAGTTGTCAAACAAGCTTTAAAACGACAAAGTTGGTCTGAAGAAATGCGCTTGCTGTATGTTGCATTAACTCGCGCTGAGCAACAACTTTATATTGTTGGAACCGTCAAAATTAAAGGCGAAGAGGGCAACGAAGCAATTAAAGCATTATGGCAATCAGCGAAGCAAACTAGCGGTCAATTTTTGTCAGAAAACTTGCGATTACAAGCAAATTCATATTTACAATGGTTGCTGATTAGTTTTGCACGAACTGAGAATCAAGTATTGGACGCGTGGTTAGGCGACGATAGTCTACCGCGTTTGATGGGAAATGAAACACCAACCAACGCAAAAACATCAATTACAATCACACCGCAAATGGATATTGTTGCACCAAATATAGTATCAGAAGGCTTGCCTAATGAAGCTGAGCAACAAGATGATTACACAGCTGAAGACTATACTCAAGCTAAAGCACTACTATCGTACCGATATCCCAATATGTCAGCAGCAAAAACGGCAGCTTATCAATCTGTTAGTGAGATTAAACGTTTATTTGAAGATCCCGATCGCTTGAATATGAGCACGCTGATACTTGATGAGCAAGGCAATACACAAGCTGCTAATGCCTACGTGTCAGAGACTTTGCCATTACCTACTTTTTTGAGTGACGGTCAGCAAAAACCATCAAGCAGCGCTATTGGTACAGCGACACACTTGCTGTTGCAATTGATTGATATAACGCAACCTGTTGATGCTAAAAGTGTTGATAATTTATTAACAAAATTAGTGGCTAGTGAGCAAATTTTGCCTAGCGTGGCAGCATTGATACAAGTTGATGACATTTTACGTTTTGTACACACACCATTTGCTCAAGAAATTGCAGCACATCAGCGTACATTACAACGAGAAGCCACATTTGCCATGATTGTACCAGCTAATCAAATCTATCAAGAAGTCAATGACGATGCGCCTGTACTCATACACGGTATAATTGACGGTTATTTTGTCGATGAATCAACCAAAAGCGTGACGCTATTTGACTACAAAACAGATTTTGTGCAACCAACGCGCCTTGCAGAAGGATTAGCACAACTAAAGCTACGCTATAAAGGGCAGCTTAATTTATATCAAGAAGCATTACGACAAGAATATCCAGAATACAAAATAAACCCACCTAAACTGATTGCTTTGAGCGTGGGTGAGGTGGTAGATGTGGGGTGACTGTAAAAGTTCACAATTTAAGTTAATGAATTGTGATATTCTGGATTGAGAAGGGAATAAAAATATGCTTCAGATGTATGTCTGATTAATGGGGCTTTATACAAAAAAACACTTAGAAGTTAAAATAATACTTGCGATAGCGGCCACGCTACAAGCATTATCACAGCTAATAAGTGCTTTGAAGAAATAAAGCTAGGGCCAGCAATGGCCCGCTTTATGCCACGTTCATTTTAACACACTATGAAAAAACAAAAAATAGATGGAATAACGTGGTATATATTAATCACATCAACAATCGCATGGATATTGGCAATTTACAATGTTTTTAAAGGAAAGGGGAAGCAATGGGACGACCTAATAAGTATGATGATCCAAAGGAAGCGCAGCGAATAGCTAATAAAAGATACCGGGAAAAAAATAGGGAACATGTAAACTATATGCGTTTAAGATCATCAACTAAAAATTTTATCTTAAACTATGCACTATCTAGTGATCTTGATAATTTAGAGGAACTGATAAGAGAAAAAAGAGCAAATTTGTGATAAAACATGATTGTGATTATTCCTCGTGTTCTTGAAAGTGCTGTTCCTCTGCCTCAAATGTACTTCAGATCAATGGTGCTTTAGACTCAAACTCTATATAACCGTTTTAAAAAATGCTTCAGATGTGAGGCGAAACGATTATATCTTATTTCCGAATATTTAAAAACCCGCAATCATTTCAAATAGCAATCCAGTTTCAGTGGCAAAAATCACCCCAAAATATTTTTTATTTGAATCCTAAAAAAGGGATTGAAATGAGATATCTATTACAGAAATTTAATGATATTATAAATGGTAACTAAACAGCAGTTTAGCAATTAATACTATCGCAGAATGGAGAACTATTATGCCTGCATTCATAGTTGCTATATTTTTAACAATTGTTATTGTCATTCTAATTCCAGATATACTTATTATTGAAGTTTTTGGTGGTTTTTTGTTGGTCTTAGGCATTGCTTATCTGCTATGGAAAGTCTTCGGTGCTGATTTGAATGAAACAGAATCTGGTACATGCCATTCACGAATACGTAAATTATTAAGCCAACTGACATCGCTTAAAGTTGAAAAAAATAAGTAAAACTATTTTGTCAAACAGGGTTAACTTTTAATGCAAGATAATTGTTGAATCATTATCATCATGATAAACTAAACGTATGATTAAGTATGAGACAATTGATTTTTTGGGCGGTCATTTAACCGTTTTTGAGCGTGATGGACATTTAGTTTTTATCAGTTTGGCAAACGATGGGGTAGCTGAGTTTCTGTCTGAATATCCAGGATATGGGTTAGAACCAGATACACTGCCGGTTGCGCAACTGTTCCATCAATACGAAAATGGTTTGCCAGTTGACTGGACGCGTGTGCCAATTGATTTTCTTTCGGGTACTGAATTTCAAAAATCAGTCTGGCGGACGCTTAATCAGTTCAAAGGCACATTGACTTATAGTCAATTAGCAGAAAAAGTGGGTCGTCCTAAGGCGATTCGTGCTGTCGCAAGCGCTGTTGGTAAAAATCCATTACCAATTATTAATGCTTGTCACCGTATTTTGCCTAAAAGTGGTGGCGTTGGCAAATTTCGATATGGTACTTTAGTCAAAGCGCAACTATTAACCCTAGAAGGCATTAAAATTGATTAACTTGGAGTATAGGTTGTTACTTAAAAACCTGATACAATAGAGTCATGACTAATACAGATAATTTTTTTAAAGTTGGCACAATTGTTAACACGCATGGTATCCGTGGCGAAGTCAAAATTATGGCTATCACCGATTTTGCAGAAGAACGTTTCCAAAAAGGAGCGTCTCTTTTTATTGATACCAAACAAGGTCGCGTACCGGTAACAGTTAAATCCTCACGTTTACACAAAAATGCTTGGTTGGTACTCTTCGACGGTGTCAGCCATATTAACGAGATTGAAAAATACAAAGGCGATGACGTTTATGTAGAAGGCAATTCACGTCCAGAACTCGGCGATGATGAATATTATTATGATGAAATCATTGATAGTGAGGTTGTTGACTTATCAGGCAATCATATCGGTATTGTTAAAGAGATTATGACCACTGGTGCTAATGATGTTTGGATTGTTAAACGTGAAGGTCAATCTGATGCGCTCATTCCGCTGATTGATGATGTTGTAAAGGAAATAAACGTCAACGACAAATTGATTACCATTGATGTTTTAGAAGGGTTGTTAGATTAATGCGAATTGATGTTTTAAGTCTTTTTCCAGATATGTTTGCGCCGATGCGACAATCAATTATTGGAAAAGCGATTGACAAACAGGCACTTGATTTTAATGTGACTGATTTTCGTGATTTTACGGACAACAAGCATAATAATGTTGATGACTATCCATTCGGCGGTGGTGCGGGCATGTTATTGATGCCCCAACCAATTTTTGATGCGATGGCCGATGTTGAAAAAAAGGCCGGTGATAAGGGACATGTCATTTTATTGGACCCTGCCGGACGACAGTTTAATCATTCTGTTGCACAAGAACTGGCGCAATATGATCATTTGACATTTATTGCGGGCCATTATGAGGGTTATGATGATCGTATTCGCGAGTTAGTAGATGATGAAATCTCACTTGGGGATTATGTTTTAACTGGTGGTGAACTGGGCGCGATGGTTATTATTGATGCCACAGTGCGCTTCTTACCGGAAATTCTTGGCAACGCTTCAAGTGCTGATGACGATTCATTTCAGAATGGCCTACTTGAATTTCCGCAATACACTAGACCAGCAGACTTTAGAGGACGACAAGTACCAGAAGTTTTGACTAATGGCAATCATGCTAAAATTGCAGAGTGGCGTTTGAAAGAATCATTGCGACGGACCTACTTGCGACGACCGGATTTGCTCGAAAATCGTCAATTAACCGCACAAGAACGTGATTTACTCGATGACATTAAAACTGAAGAAATGACGGAAGGCTAAGAAAAATCTTAGCTTTTTATTTTACTTATAGATGAGAAAATATGGTACGGTACTAATAAGTAAAGTGGAGGAAGTGTATCACAATCGTTTCCGATTGGATGATATGCGACAATAAATCATGAAAATTGCAATTGCGGGTTTTGGCGCATTAGGTGCGCGAGTTGGTGTAATGTTGCAACGTGCTGGTCACGATGTAATTGGTATTGATGGTTGGGCAGCGCACATTGCGGCAATCAATACCAAGGGATTGACTGTGACAGAGGATGACGGGTCATCTAAAAAATATTTTATTCCAGTCATGACACCCAAAGAAGTTACTGGTGAATTTGATTTGGTGATTTTATTGACAAAAACACCACAATTGGATCGTATGTTAACTGATATTCAACCGCTTATCACAAAACAAACACAGTTATTAGTCTTGTCAAATGGACTGGGTAATGTTGAAGTAATGGCAAAGCACGTGTCATCACAACAAATTATCGCTGGGGTAACTCTGTGGACATCTGATTTGGTCCAACCTGGTGAAATTCATGTGACAGGCACAGGCTCAATTAAATTACAAGCGATTGATCACGCAGATATTACCGCTGTTGTCACTGCTTTGAATGAAGCTGGGCTTAATGCTGAAGTATCCGACAATGTTGTAGAAGCTATTTGGCATAAAGCGGGCATTAATTCAGTCCTTAACCCATTGACAGTCTTACTTGATGCCAACATTGCAGAATTCGGGACAGCAGGGAATGGCATGGATCTTGCATTGAACATTTTAGATGAGATTAAGCAAGTTGGCGACGCGGCTGGCGTTAATGTTGACGTCAATGGCATTTTAAGCGACCTTTCAAATTTGCTAAAACCAGAAAACGCGGGTAATCACTACCCATCAATGTACCAAGATATTCAAGCTGGTAAGCGAACTGAAATCGACTTTTTGAATGGCTACTTTGCTAAATTGGGGCGTGAAAATCATATCGCCACACCTTTTAATGCACTTGTAACACGATTAATTCATGCAAAAGAAGATATTGAACGTGTTAAATTGGCCAAGCAACAAGAAACCTTTGAAATTTGATGAGAATTAAAGTAAAATTAGAATCAAATCATTTTACTTTTAATTTGTAAGGAGAAAATAATGGCAATTGAAACAGCAGTATTTGCAGGCGGTTGCTTTTGGTGCATGGTGCAACCTTTTGATTCGTTACCGGGAATTGAAAAGGTACGTTCTGGCTACACAGGCGGACACACGGTTAATCCAACTTATGAGGAAGTATCATCACACACCACTGGTCATACAGAAGCAGTTAAAATTTGGTTTGATCCCGAAAAAATAACTTATGCAGAATTAGTTGAAATCTATTGGGAACAAACAGATCCAACTGACGCAATGGGACAATTTCAAGATCGTGGTGATAACTATCGACCTGTTATCTTTGTTGCTGACGAAAAACAGCGTCAAATTGCCGAACAATCTAAAGCTAATCTAGCTGCGTCTGGTCGATTTACCGATCCAATTGTCACAACGATTGAAGATGTTAAACCATTTTATGAAGCAGAAGAGTATCATCAAGAATTTTACAAGAAAGATCCTACTCGAGAAGCGCTTGAAATGGAGCAACGATTAGCTTTCAAACTAGCCAATTGGCAACAAGAGTAACAGATTTTTAGGATACTGAAAATCGGTGAAAATGAGCGGAGACGCTTTTTTTTTGTTATAATTGATTTCGTTATGAACGTTAAAAGGAAAGCACGCCGTAGGTAAAAAAACATGCAACTTGAATTTCTTGGGACTGGGTCTGGCCAGCCATCTAAATTTAGAAATGTGACTAGTATTGCTTTACGGCTACTGGATGAACGAAACGCTGTCTGGCTATTTGATGTTGGGGAAGCCACACAGCACCAAATTTTAAAAACAACAATTCGACCACGAAAAGTCGAAAAAATTTTCATATCTCATTTACACGGTGATCATATTTTTGGGCTACCTGGTTTTTTGAGCTCCCGCTCGTTTCAAGGTGCTGATAAAAATGAACCGTTAACGATTTATGGTCCTAAAGGCATTAAAGATTTTGTACAGACTGCTTTGCGTGTTTCTGAAACTCGTCTGTCTTATCCTATCAATTATGTAGCTTTGCAGGAAGGGGTTATTTTTGATGATCCAACCTTCCAAGTGATTGCAGCACCGATGCGTCACCGCATTGAAACTTGGGGATTTCGCGTCGTTGAAAAAGATCATCCAGGGGAACTCTTGGTTGACAAGTTACGTGCTGAAAATATACCATCTGGACCTTTATATGGTCGGTTAAAGGCAGGTAAAACAGTGACATTGCCTGACGGTCGTACGATAAACGGACTGGATTATATCGGGAAAACACAAAAAGGACGTGTTGTGACATTGATACTAGACACGCGACCTAATGATAATATTGCTTTATTGGCGCATCATGCGGATGTATTAGTGCATGAAAGTACTTATGGTGCAAGTGATGAAGAATCAAAGATGGCGAGAGCACACGCCCATTCAACTAGCATTAATGCGGCCAATGTGGCCAGAAAAGCCCAAGTTGGTAAGCTAGTGTTGACACATTTGTCAGCACGTTATGTTGGTCCGTTGGTCAAAAATCTCATTCAAGACGTGCGAAAAGTATTTCCCAACACATACGTTGCGCGAGATTTGGATGTAATCGAAATTCCATTTAAGAAAGAAATTCATGAGTCAAAGTAACTGGCATATGTTGCCAAAACCAAATGATAAAGTTGTTAAACAACTGGTGTCACAATTAAATATTAGCCAACTTTCCGCGATGATTGTTGCCCAAAAAGGCTATGATTCGCCTGAGGCTGCTTTTCAGTATTTAAAACCTAGTATGTCTACGCTCCACGATCCGATGGCGCTCCATGATATGGCGGCCACTATTGAGCGTTTGCAGGAAGCAGCGTTTGGCGGTGAAAAAATTGTTGTGTATGGCGATTATGATATGGATGGTGTCACCAGTACAGCCATTATGGTTGAGGCATTAGAAGTTTTGGGCGCTGATGTGACTGCCTATATTCCAAATCGTTTTTCTGATGGATATGGGCCTAATGTCGCGGCTTACCAAAAATTAATTGCAGATGGTGCACAACTAATCGTGACAGTTGATAATGGCGTTAGTGGTAATGAAGCGGTTGAATATGCAATGGCACAAGGTATTGATGTGATTATTACCGATCATCATGAATTACCTGCAACACTACCAAAAGCTTTTGCAATTGTACATCCAAGACATCCGAAAGGAAACTATCCATTTGGTGACTTGTCAGGAGCAGGTGTGGCTTTTAAAGTGGCGCAGGCGTTACTCAGCGATGGTCAAACTGCCACTGATATTTCTGAGTTACCCACAGAGCTCTTGGATTTAGTGGCATTAGGCGAATTAGCAGACATGGTGTCGCTAACCGACGAAAATCGTGTCCTTGTGGCACTTGGTTTACAACAAATCAATCAAGCGCCGCGTCCAGGATTAAGTGCTATTTTAAAGAACGCTGGTCAAAAAGATAATGAACCAGTCATTTCAGAAACAGTCGGCTTCAAAATTGCACCACGCATTAATGCGGTAGGACGATTGGGGGATGCTGATTTATCACTAAAACTGTTGATGTCTCAAGATCCAGAAGAAGCTGTCACCTTAGCTTCTGAGGTTGAAGCATTGAATGCTCAGCGACAAGAAATTGTTGAGGAAGTTTTGGGTGCAGCAAAACAAGTTGCTTTGTCAGAAAAATATCAGCCAGATAAAGTAGTTATTGTAGCTGGGGATAGTTGGCATCAGGGTATTTTAGGAATTGTTGCTAGTCGATTAGTTGATATACTTCACAAACCTGTGATTGTTTTGAGTTTAGTTGACGGTATCTATAAAGGGTCGGGTCGAACGTTTGGTGATTTTGACTTGTATCAGTTGATGAATGATTATCGTCAGTTATACGCAACATTTGGTGGTCACAAAAGCGCTTTGGGTTTGGCAATAACGCCAGATAACCTCAAAAAGCTAATTGAACAAATACGTTCACAAAATGATCAGATTATTGTGAAACCCGAGCCAATAGATGTCAATTTGGTTTTGCCACCTGAAGCGATGACAACTGAAATTTATCATGATTTGCAAATGATGGAACCATTTGGAACAGATAATCCACAGCCTGTTTTCGCTTTAAAATCACCAAGTGTTGTTAGTGCTGTCACAATGGGCAATGCTAAACAACATATCAAGTTAAAATTACAAAATAATGTTGAGGTACTTGGTTTTAATCACCCTGACTGGTTGCCGGTAGTCGCACAGCCTAATGGTCATGCTATGGTTGGTACGTTAGGTTTGAATTATTTTCGAGGCAAAAAAACATTACAATTATTATTACTTGATGTTGATTTACCGGTTCAAAAAGATGATAATGAAGAACATAAAAGGTTTTTTGCGAGTTTATATAAATTTATTTATCACAATCAAACCTTGAATTTTGCCGAAAATTTGGATAAAATTGCCAAACAATTCAATATTAGCAAAACGGACCTAAATATTATGGTGCAAGTGTTTATCGAGTTAGATTTTGTGTCGGTACATGACGGTTTTGTCAAAATTAACCCAAATGCCGCACAAAAATCGTTAACGACTTCCACAACCTACCAAAAATATTTAGCTGGTCGATAATTTAGAAAGTATGAGCTTTGGCTCAGAGAAAAAGAATGACAGTAGATTTACATGATTACGTTGCAACAGTAGAAAACTTTCCTGAACCAGGTGTCAATTTTCGTGATATTTCACCACTGATGGGGGATGGCGTTGCTTACAAGCAAGCGGTTGACGCGATAGCAGATTTTGCCAAGCAACTGGATGTGGCTTTAATTGCAGGACCTGAATCACGTGGCTTTATTGTCGGGTCACCATTAGCCTACACTTTGGGCATTGGTTTTGTCCCAGCACGTAAAGGTGGCAAACTTCCGCGTAAAGCTGTCAGTGCATCCTATACACTTGAGTATGGTGGTGTTAACGAACTGGAAATTCATGAGGATGCTATCAAACCAGGTCAGCGTGTCCTAATTGTTGATGACTTACTGGCTACTGGTGGCACCATTAATGCGACACGAGAAATCATTGAAAAATTAGGTGGTATAGTTGCCGGTGTTGCATTCATTATTGAATTAGAAGATTTACATGGCCGTGAAAAAATCATGGAAGCCGGTGAAGTACCATTTTTAGCGTTGATGGAGTATTAAAAGTGTCAAAAATGGGATAGTTGCAGAGCTTGACACCTTCTCATTTATCCTTTAATCTTAATGCTATGGAAAAAAAACAAATCACGAATTGGTTTATTCGCTTTATTAAAGGTGTTTTTATTGCCTTAGGTTTTATTTTGCCAGGCGTTTCTGGTGGTGTTTTGGCTGCTATATTAGGACTTTACGAGCGCATGCTCAGTTTTATGGCTCATATTCGTCAAAATTTCAAACGAGATTTTGCGTTTTTTTTGCCGGTCGGTCTGGGCGGAATTGCTGGTATTATTTTACTCAGCCGACCGCTTGAGTTTTTGTTGGTCTCCTATAAAGCAATAGTGCTTTGGGGATTTGCTGGTGCAATTGTTGGGACATTGCCTGCACTATTCAAAGAAAGTGCAAAAAAAGGGCGCAGTTATCGTGATTGGATCATGTTTGGTGTAACAGCAGTTGTGGGCGGGTTATTTTTGTATAATATGACTGCCATTTTTGGACAAATGCCAATTAATTTCTTCTCTTGGTTGTTGGCGGGGGCGCTCATTGCACTAGGTGTGATAGTGCCTGGCTTAAGTCCATCGAATTTTTTGTTATATCTTGGCCTGTTTGATCCAATGTTAGCTGGCTTCAAACGCGCGGATATGGGTGTTTTCATACCAATTGCTGTAGGAGCGATGGTGACTCTAATTTCCTTTTCTAAAGTCATGAGTTACTTGTTGCAGCACTTTTATTCTCTTGTTTATCACTTTATTTTGGCGATTGTTGTTGTTTCAACAGTCTTGATTGTTATACCACCAGTTGCCGATTATAGCGGTTTTAACATGACCAGTGCCTTAATTAGTGCGATCCTGTTTGTTTTGGGTATCGTAGTAGGGTACTGGATGAGTGGCTTAGAAAAAAAATACAAATAAAAAACGATTACGTATAATTCTTACGTAATCGTTTTTTATTTGACTAACCAAACAGCATCTTTAATCGTATCAAAGGGTTGATGGTTCTGATTGAGAATTTCTGGTTGCGACAAAATCGCATTTTGCCAAAATTCAGGAGAATTTGTAACGCCATTTTGTTCACCGATGACAATAAAATCCCCTGTAAATCCTTGGTTACGCAAGGTGGTTAAAATTTGCCAATCAATGTTTTGAGTGTCAGGGGCCCAACTTAAAATTAAAACATCGAAGGATCTCCGCTTGACACTTTCTAGTGCATCTTCTTGTTCAACATGAGTCCATGGTTTAGGCGTCAAAATATCTTGACCACGCCAATCAAAATTGTCTGTGCTGGTTACTTCATCTTGTAGTTGTCGGAGTCCAGCAGAAATCAAAGCATTGCCAGCCATAATTTCTAATACTGAACGACCATTGATAAAATGATGTAAATCCACTAACCATCGCTGATTAGGAATATGCCAAATGCCAAAGGTTTGAATGATTTCTTGTCGAAACATAGCTAAATCATCATCAAGCGGCATTAACGCAAAATTGCTAAAAATTTCTTTTTCTGAAAAGGATAGTAGGGGTAAGTTATTTTTTGGTAATTGTTGGAGCTTCAAGCTGACAATGGCTTTTTTAACTGACTGAATTTTAAAAAGAACATCAGATGTTGTTGCAAACTTTTCTTCCCATTGATTGAGTTGTTCAAGATAGGGTATCATCATCTTCAGTCACGTCGCGTCGATTTTTAAAGCTTGCACCGTGTTTGTCAATGTGAACATTATAATGTTTGCCATGATGTTCAAAGTCAAAATCATTGTTTTTAATATCACGTCTAAAACGCCACATTGTCAGCATAGCGATGATACCACCAATAGCTGCAACAATTAGGGCAAATAACAACGCGATACCAATAATACTCAAAACAACTGGCACAGCAACACCAATAACAACAAGTAAAATAGGGATGAGAATGAGTAGCACAACAATGATGGTGACAATAGCACCAATGAATTGAAATAATTTTTTCATAGATAAACCCTCCAATCATTCAATTATACTACACTTTTATTAGAATTTAGAAAAAGTATTGACATGTAAATATTAGTAGTGTATATTATTATTCATAAAGTAATAGCGCATTCGTCGCTCAAATTTAAGGAGTCGTATCATGACAAAGCACATGACCATCAAATTCAATAACGCCCTCCTCCTCAACCTCCAACTCATTTGAGTCTAGTAGGTTGTTATTTGAGCAACATCAGCTACTAGACTATCGTCATTGATAAGTTTGGTAGCTGGTTAGGTAGGAATGTCCTAACGAGCAATCGTTGGGGCATTTTTATTTTTCTCAACGATTGTGGGCTCACATTGGAGAACACACATTTAAGGAGAAAGAATTATGGCACAAAATGCAATTACAGCAGAGCAGGTAAAATCAGCAAGTAACAAAAAGTCAGCCGCTGTCGACAAAGAATCAATTCGCGATACAGTCTACAAAGTCAGTGCTGCTGTCTCTAATGCAATATTGGTGACTTTGGGTATGGGCCTATTGTTGCAAACAATTGCAGGATTTATTCATTGGGCACCAATGGTACAAATGGGCGCTATCACCAAAGTAATGTTGCCAGCTGCTTTTGGCGCAGCGATTGCTTCACAAATGAAAACCAACACAATGGTTATGTTTAGTGCTATGGCCGCATCAGCGGTTGGTGCTAACGCTGTATTTTTCACTGATAAAGCTGTCCAAGGTGTTACCGCAACTGGTTATGCCGGTGCACAAGCTGCTGGATCGGCAATTATTACAACTGGTCAACCAATTTCAGCCGTATTGGCTGGTTTGATAGCTGTATTGTTTGGTAAATGGTTGAGCGGTAAAACACCATTGGATATGGTAATCGTTCCTGCCGCAACAACAATTGTTGGAACAGTTGCGGGTTACTATTTGGCCGCTGTAACAACACCAATTTTGGTTGCTATTGGTGCTTTCATTGCTTCAAGTGTTGCAGTTAACCCAATTATTGGAACAGCTGTTGTTGCGATGGTGTTTGGTGCTTTGACCATGACACCAGCTTCAGCCGCCGCATTGGCAGTCGCTATTGGTGCTACGGGTGTAACATCACCTGAAGCAGCCGGTGCTATCTTGATTGGTACAACCGCAGTATTCGTTGGTTTCCCTGCAATGTCATTCCATGAAAACAAGATTGGGGCAACCATTGCACAAGGTATCGTAACACCAAAAATTCAATTCCCTAATTTGACAGAAAATCCAGCTTTGATTATCCCACCAATGATTGGCGCCGCCATTGCAGCTCCAATTGCAACAATGGTCTTCCATGTGACGGCACCATTCGCGATGGCGGGTATCGGATTTAACTCATTCATTGTGCCATTGGCATTGGCGGGATCTAACCCAGTTGCATTTGCTGCTTATATGGGCGTCGGCGTTGCCGTACCAGTCGTTGTTTCATTTATCGGTTATCGCATTATGCGCAAAATTGGTTGGGCTAAGCCACAACAATTGCATTTGGAGCTGATTTAATTTAACCAAGTTCTAAAATAATAAAAGCCACCAAATTTCATTGTTTAATGAGAAAATTGGTGGTTTTTTAGTGTACTTTGGTCGTTAATTTGTAGGTGCGGTTTTGACCTGGTAGCCATTTGATGGCTGTTAGCGGGTTAGATTTTACGCCCCAAATATCCAATAGAGCAGCAATAGCAATATGAACAGGTGCTTGTGAGTCGAAAGTAACGGTTAACTGGTTATAGATACCATCAGGACGACTTTCGGGTTTGACACTGAGTAATTTTTTGGTATTGTGGTAGATGAGGTAGCGATTGGCAATAAAATTGCCAGAAATTAACCAACCAAGATGACGAACATAAACAATATCACCGAGATGCCCAAAAGTAAAACTGATTGAGCCAACAATATGGCCACGGTAGTTAAGGGTGAAGCGTGGTAAAATGCCATAAGATGTTTGACGAATACGTACTAGCACATTGCCTGACATGTCTTGAACGTGAAGTTCATCAGACTTTTTACCGGAGCGACCTGAAACAAGGTAAGATGCCTTAAAGTCGGAGTCAAAAACAATATTGACACCATCATCAATACTATGTCGTTGTCTCAAATAATATTTTGTCATCTGCTAAGCACCTCTCATTCACCTATTATTTTATCATGAAAGAAGAAAAAAATGCCGTTAACTCACACAACTTGGGCACCAGCCGTCAAAGCAAAACTTACTTCGGATTATTTAGATCGTGTGGCAATATTTATTAATCAAACCTATCAGTTCGAAGAAAATATTTTTCCGCCTAGAGAAAAAATTTTTTCTGCGCTAGAAACAACACCACTTCCTGAGACTAAAGTCGTGATAATGGGACAAGATCCATATCATGAAGTTGGACAAGCGCAGGGTCTGAGTTTTTCAGTTCCTGATGACGTTCCTGCGCCACCGTCCTTGCAAAATATTTTAAAAGAACTGTCAACAGATATTGGGCAGCGTCAGTCTCATGACTTAACTAGTTGGGCGGAGCAGGGCGTTTTATTGCTCAACGCTGTACTAACTGTTCCGGAAGGGCGCGCTAATGCACATCAAGGTTTAATTTGGGAACCATTAACTGATGCGTTGATTCAAATTGCTTCAGAAGATAGCACGCCGAAAGTCTTTATTTTGTGGGGAAAATTTGCCCAGTCAAAGCGTCGTTTTGTTGATGAATCAAAGCATTTAGTTATCACGAGTGCGCATCCTAGTCCATTGTCAGCATATCGCGGATTTTTCGGTAGCCAACCTTTTTCAAAGGCGAATGCGTATTTAAGGACACATAATCGAGAACCGATTGATTGGATGGGATAGTTAAAACATTCACAAAATAACAACAAAATCGCAGACAATTATGACTTGGTCTGTTACAATTAAGGTGTAAATGAAAATTTAATGATTCACAGTAGTGAATTTGGAGGAATTATGGAATTATTTGAGCAACTTAAAAACAAAATTAGTGGTCAAAACAAAACGATTGTGTTTCCTGAAGGAGAAGATGTCCGTATCCAAGGCGCCGCAGTAAGATTGGCAGCGGATGGCCTTTTGAAGCCAATTTTGTTGGGAGATAGCAAAGCCATAGCAGCTACTGCAACCGCTAATAATTTTGATTTGTCTGGGGTAGAAGTGATTGACCCTGCCAACTATGATGAAAGTGCGCTAGCGCAATTAAATGCTGCGTTGGTTGAGCGTCGTAAGGGTAAGACAGATGCCGAGACTGCTGCCAAGTGGCTAAAAGATGTTAATTATTTTGGTACAATGCTCGTTTACACAGGTAAAGCTGATGGCATGGTTTCTGGGGCAACACATCCAACAGGCGATACGGTTCGTCCGGCGTTGCAAATTATCAAAACTGCACCCGGCTCAAGCCGGATTTCTGGTGCCTTCATCATGCAAAAAGGTGATGAACGTTATGTTTTCTCCGATGCGGCTATCAATATTGATATTGACGCTCCAACCATGGCTGAAATTGCTGTGCAATCTGCCAAGACTGCAAAAGTCTTTGAAATTGACCCTAGAGTAGCCATGTTGTCATTTTCAACAAAGGGTTCAGCTAAATCACCATTGGTAGATAAAGTTGCCGAAGCGACTAAGTTAGCTAAAGAGTTGGCGCCAGAATTTGCTGACGTGATTGATGGCGAATTGCAATTTGATGCTGCATTTGTGCCAACAGTCGGTGCAGCTAAGGCACCTGATTCAAAGGTTGCTGGGCACGCCAATACATTTATTTTTCCAAGTCTAGAAGCCGGAAATATTGGTTACAAAATTGCCCAACGACTGGGTGGTTACGAAGCAATTGGTCCGATTTTGCAAGGTTTGGCAAAACCTGTTTCTGATTTGTCACGTGGTGCCAATGAAGAAGATGTTTATAAGGTTGCTATTATTACTGCAGCACAAGCATTGGCTTAAATCGTTTAATTGATAAAAAAAGGAATCCAAGATTATTCTGGATTCCTTTTTTGTGTCACAATAAGCGACTGTCGTTGGTTAAAAGTTGAAAACGTGGCTTGTTCATCGTCCTTAAAAATTGAAAATAGTTCGGTAGCATTCTTTTCAGAAAGTTTCACGGACCAATCGCCAATCGTTAAAAAATACTGATCAGCCATGTCGTAAAATTGCAGTTTTGCTATTTTACCTTGATGATCAACCATCAAATCGTATACAGTCTTTTTTGTCATATCATTATTCAAATTGGGCATCGTAAAGTCGTTTGTATATTCCTTGTTTCTGCAATAGTGAGTCATGTGTACCAGTTTCAGCAACTTGACCGTCGTTCATCACAATAATCTGATCAGCCTTATGAACGGTGCTCAGTCGATGAGCAATGACGATTGCCGTCTTTGCTACCATTAAATTGTCGAGTGCATGCTGAATTGTTTTTTCGGACTCATTATCAAGTGCTGCAGTTGCTTCATCAAGAATGACAATCGGTGCATCCTTGAGTAGAGCACGCGCAATTGATAAACGTTGTTTTTGACCACCTGATAATTTTAAACCGCGTTCTCCAACTTGTGTTGCCAATTGATTGGGTTGTTTAGCTATGAAATCCGCAATGTCAGCGCGCTTTGCTGCTTGCCAGATGGCTTCTTCATTGGTATTGTTACTGCCATACATAATATTGTCAGCGATTGTGCCATCGACAATCGTGACATCTTGGCTAACGACAGAAATATGTTGTCTGAGGTCTGAGATTTGAAAAGCTCGAATATCAATGTTGTCAAATAAAATATCGCCTTTACTACGATCATAAAAACGAGTGAGTAGTTTGATGATTGTTGATTTTCCTGAACCGGAACGCCCCACTAAGGCGGTGGTTTTACCGGCTGGAATTGTCATACTAACATCATTTAAGGCATGATCTGAACCCATTTCATAATCGAAAGTTACATTAGAAAGCTGAATATGTTGCTGGAGTGGATTTGGGAAAGGTTGAGGTGTTGTAGGTTCAAGTATCTTTGGCTCATAACTCAAAATATTTTTAATGCGATCATAAGAAACTTGGGCGGTTTGAAACACATTCATGAGCATTGAAAACGAACGGATAGGATCTTGTAGCATTGCTACATAGGCCAAATAAGCAACAAGATCACCGATTGTCATGGCTTTGTTCATGACTAATAAGGATCCAAACAATAGCACAATCGCAGTACCAATTGTATTGATTAGCGTGACTAGTGGTTGGAAAATGGCTTGCCATTTAGTTGCTTTTAGTGAGTAACCATTAGATTCTTCAGCGATTGATTCAAATTTAGTCGTTTCGGCATTTTCAGTTGTATAAGCTTTAATCAGCTCAATTTCAGTTAGCGTTGCTTGAAGTTGATTATTAATTTTACTTTGGGCGTATCTGACATTAGAATAAGCTTCTCGAATATGGCCGCGAAAAAAACGAATTGTAACAAACAAAATTGGAAAAGTGATTGATACCATTAATGCGAGTTGCCAATTTTGAATAAACAAAAAAATTAGGACACCAACGAAAGTAAAAATATTGCCAATAATGCCAAAAGTATTGGAGCTAATCAGCATTTGCAAATTGCCAATATCACTCGTTAAACGCACCATGAGATCACCAGTTTTGGCATCTTGAAAAAATGCGTAATCTTCTTTTAAAATAAAGCGATAGGTTTTGATACGTAATTCAGTTATTGCACGTTGCGAAAGCATTTGCATCATGTAAGTTGAGGCAAAGCTGACTACGCCTAAAAAGATTGTGACTATTAACAGACCAATAACATTAGTGTATAGCGCCTGTTGTTGACCACTAGGTAAAGCGTGATCGATAATATTTTTTGTAAACTGTGGGACCACAAAATTTAAAACAGCCATTAGAGTCAGCAAAAAAACATTTAAGATGACTAAACCACGTCTTTTTAAGACCGAACCAAATACAAACCGTAACATTTCAATAGCAGTCGTATCAGATTGGGCAAGTTGTTTTTTAATTTCTGTGGGACTCATACGTCCATTTGGATTTCTCATAATGAAGCTATTATACGCTTTTCAAGGAATAATTGGCTACCAATCCATAATGGAACGACCAATGACGATAAGTGCAAATAATAATAAAGCACATAAATAACAAACGCCAGCCATTAACCACCAAGTAATTCGCATATTATCGCCTCCTCAAAAAGTATTCTCTCACTTAAATATAATGTTAAATTGTGAAAAATCAAAGAAAGCGCATTGCAGTTAAGAAAGTGATAACTTTTTTTAGAAATTCTTTATGAATTAAACACCTGACAAGCTCAAATCACCTTCCAGAAAAATTGAGTGTTTTGATTTAATCATACTTTAAGAGAGCAGGTTGGTTGACAAGAAAGCGCTTTCATGATAATTTTTAGTTAATCTATTACTAAAATATTAATGAGCTTAGGAGAGTGAAATGGGAATAAACAATGTTTTGCATCGTCGGCAATATAAAATTGTAATTGATGACGCAATTAGCGGATTAAACTTAGATATGCTAGGTGACTTAGGTATCTGGAGTAACCCTAAAAATAAGCATTACCTTTTAACATTAAGATCAAATGAAGATCCGAATACAGATATTGGTACATTCATCAAGATTTTTGAAAAGAAGACAGGATTAACTTCTGATAATTTTACAATCCAGTCTCAAACCGGACCATTGACATTACAAAGAGGGGTTGATGATGAGTGGTTTTAAATGATTGAAAAAGCTACCTCAGCGTATGTGCTAGGTAGTTTTTAATTGCTGTTTTGAAAAGAGTGGTTTAGGTTAATGACACAAAATGGTTTAAAAGCGTATAACCGATAAGTTCATAAATCAACATTTCTGACAAAGCAAAAATGATGTTGAAGTCTGTAGTATCTTTGACGATAAAGGACAAGATTATTTCACAGACAGATACGACTGTAAACGTTGAAATAGTTGGAGAGCCAGTGAGTCTAATGAAGAGTTTTGTCACAATCAAATAAGGAGATCGCATGCAAGTAAATAGTATTTCAGATGTTATCATCGCAATCGCTTTGGCAGCTATTCCAATCATAGGTGGTTGGATTGGTAAAGTCATTACTGGCAATAGCAAAGCTACAACGTTGATTAACGTTTTATCACCATTAGCTAAGGCTGCAATCGTAGCTATGCAAAAGTTAGGTGTGACACAATACCTAGAGGGTGAAGTCAAGAAATTGGGTGCCGTTGATATTGTCAAAAAAGCGTTATCAGCGTTAGGATTATCAGAAACTGATGAAGCAATAATCAAGAACGCTATTGAAAAAGAATACGCTGCATTGATTAATGAACTGAATCAGACATATCCACAGATCACAGATGACGGCTGAACAAGATAAAGCGCAAGAAGTAGCAGCACAACAAGCAAGTGAAGTAGCCAAGGCTGATGAATTAGCCAAAGTACAACAGGCATTAGCTGATGCACAAGCAAAGGTTAACGCCTTACAAAATTGAATATAATAAAAACCTCAATCAAATAAAAATGATTGAGGTTTTTTTAATTGGTTATTGTATTTATATTTCTGTGGTGTTACAATCAGTTTACAGAACTAATTTAATTAATGGGGAAAGAGAAATGAAAACTAAGAGTCGTGCAAAACTGTTTTTGAGTGTAGTTGTAGCTTCGTTTGGTCTACTTGCACTTGGGGTAAATTCTGTTAATGCTGATAGTAACCAAGCGGTAAGTCAATCACAAACGTCTGAAAAGCAAATGGGTAAAGTAGTGGTTCAATATGTGGATCAGTTTGGAGATTACGTTTTCCCATCTCGAACGGATGAAGGCGAAGTCGGCATTGATTATCATGTTCAAACGTCTGCACCAGTGCTAGCTGATGCCACAGTACAATGGCCAAGCGAATCGGATTTTCCAAAAACATATACAGCTCAAACACAATACATCACATTTAAATATACGCGCGAGCTAAACGCAGGAACGATTACCGTTCAATTCAAAGATGACGCAGGCAATCAAGTTGCACCAAACAAAGTAATACAGGGCTATATAGGTCAAGCATTTCCTTGGTATATTAGAGTTGGAGTTACCGAAAATTCCACTGGTAGGCATATAGTTGGTGACACATCAGCATTTAACGCAATTCCAAGAACAGTAACTGTTGTTTTTGATAGAAAAGTGAGCAGCTCTTCAGCAGACACAACTTCTGCAAGTCAAGATACATCACAAGCAAAAGATGTGAAGACGGTTCAGAGCAATTCATCCACTAGTAACTCGGCTGTCTTACCAAACACAAATGCATCAAAGAGTAGTGTAGCAACAGTACCTGTTTTGCTTGTTGCAGGTATGATTGTTGTTTTGATATTTGGAATAGGATTAGTAAAAAACAAAAAGTAAACGCAAAAACCCGCTCGACTGGATTATTTCTGGTTGGGCGGGTTTTTGTTACCTTTGTGTAGCCCTTGTAGCCTAAAAAAGTTAATTTTGGTTACATTTTAATACACTACAAAAGCCCGTTGAAACGTTGTTAAATCAACATTTATGCAAATAAAAACCGTTTCCTCAACATTTGTGAGAAAACGGGAAATATGCCGATGACAGGAATCGAACCTGCACGATGTTGCCATCATACCGACCTGAACGGTACGCGTCTGCCAGTTCCGCCACATCGGCAAATCAACTCCCTTATTATACCCGAAAAAAAGAGGGTTGACAAATTTTCTCAATAAGGTATTCTAATGTTACGTAAGAAAAGGAAATAGTAATGACAGTATTCACATTCAATCTAGCTTCTTCCTCCACTCAATCACTCGTGTGATTGGGATTCTTTGCGTATGATAACGTGGAATTGCTGACGACATGAGTTTAACAACTGATGTCGTCTTTTTGTATACTGAAAGGAATGGTCATGGTAACGTATAATTTTTCGGCGGGTCCGGGTGTACTTCCGACCCCAGTTATTTCCCAAATTCAGGCAGATTTGGCACAAAATGAATTCACACATCTGTCCATTTTGGAAATTTCACATCGTTCGGCACAGTTTGAAACAATAATGGCCAGTGCGCAGCAACGCCTGCGTGATTTGATGTCTATTCCCGACGAATATGGTGTTGCATTTGTTCAAGGCGGTGGTTCGTTACAATTCGAAATGTTACCGTTGAATTTGGCAACAGACAAAAAAAGCATTGCGGTTCTTGATTCTGGCAATTTTGCGGCTAAAGCGGCACAAGCTGCTCAAATGTTAGGTAAAAAAACGACAATTGTTGGCTCAAGCAAGCCACAACATTATCGTTATTTACCAAAATTAGCGGGTGATTTTGATGCGAATGCTTATGATTACTTGCATATCACGACTAACAACACAATTGAAGGTACAACCTATCATCAGGATAAATTACCGCAAACAACTGGTCGTTTAACGGCTGATATGAGCTCGAACATTTTGGCAGAACCGTATGATATTAAACAATTTGATGCCGTTTTTGCCGGCGCCCAAAAAAATCTTGGTCCTGCTGGCGTCACACTCGCCATTGTCAAAAAAGATTGGTTAGCTTCGCAATCAATTGAAAACGTCGGTCCAATGATGCGTTATCAAAATTATTTAGATAAAGATTCAATGTATAACACACCGCCAGTATTTTCTATTTATGCCCTTGACCTAGTCTTGTCTTGGGTACAAGCAGCGGGTGGTGTTGATGAAATGACGCGTCGTAATCAATTAAAAGCAGCTAAGTTGTATGATTTCTTGGACGAATCTTGTTTGTTTGAGGCACCAGTAAAGACCTCAGACCGTTCATTGACCAATATTGTTTTCACGACAAATGACGCAAAGCGTGATGCACAAATAACTGCTCAAGCAAAAGAAAATGGTTTATTTAATCTTGGTGGTCATCGTTCTGTTGGCGGTTTTAGAGCGTCACTTTATAACGCTCAGCCAATGGCAGCCGTTGATGCGCTGATTGAATTTTTAAACAAAGTAGAAAAAGGATAAGCAATGACTAATATAAAAACGTATAATGCCATTAGCGGCAAGGGTTTGGATTATTTATCGCAACATGGTTATGATATTAATGCGCAAGAATCACCCAAGGGAATTTTGCTACGTTCACAGAATCTATTTGACGAAGTGATTCCAGATACTGTAAGAGCCGTTGTTCGCTCGGGTGCTGGTTTTAATAATATTCCGGTTGCAGATTTGTCAAAACGGGGAATTGTTGTCTTTAACACGCCTGGTGGTAACGCAAATGCTGTTAAAGAATTAACCATTGCCTCATTGATTTTAGCAGCCCGTCCGGTAGTTGGGGCAATCAGATTTGCTAACCAGACACGTGGTGGGGATGTGTCATTGCGGACTGAATCAAATAAAGGCGGCTACCGAGGCACAGAGTTGGCTGGCAAAACGCTGGGTGTGATCGGATTGGGGAATGTGGGATCTAAGGTCGCCAACACAGCTTTGGCTTTGGATATGGATGTGATTGGCTACGATCCGGGTCTAAATGCTAATACAGCATGGCGAATAGATCGCCATATTGCTCACGCGCGCAATGTTGAAGAAGTCTTGCGTCAAGCAGACTACGTCACTGTGCATATTCCAATGGAAGAAAAGAACCAGCACTTTATTGACGCTAGCAAGCTGCAATTAATGAAACCCGAAGCGGCACTGTTGAATTTGTCGCGTGGTGGCATTGTTGACGATCATGCGGCTAAAGCCGCATTGGATAGTGATCAGCTACGTATGTATATCACTGACTTTGCTGATGATGTTTTGTTTGATAATCCTAAAGTGATTATCACACCACATATTGGGGGCTCGACAATTGAAGCTGAAGATACAAGCGCTCTGATGGCAGCCAAGGAGTTAGATGAATATTTGACTAGCGGTAATATTATTAATTCTGTAAATTATCCTGATGTTAATGAACCATTTACCACCAACTATCGTGTTGGTATAATTCATGAGAATGTACCAAACATGATTGGTCAAATCTCTGCCTTTTTTGGAGATAATGGCATTAACATTGAGCAATTGAGCAACCGCGCTGTGGGACAATACGCCTATACTTTGGTAGCAATCAATGATTTTACATCAGCGCAACAGGAACATGTCAAAACAGCTTTGGATGAAATTCCACATGTGATTTTAACAAGACGTTATCAAAATCCAAATATGATGATTAATGATTAAAGGAGATAATATGACACAAGAATTACAAGAGCAAGCCATTGCACAGTTAGCAAAGCGTGGCGTTGAAATTGAAGATATTGCAGAAGGCACTCGTACTTTCTTAACTGACAAATACCACGATGATCTCGATGAGCAAATATTGACACAAGCTATATCACGTGTGTTACATAAAGACGAAGTAGCAGATATTATTTTGACAGCGCTTTATTTGGATGAACAAGCGGAAACGATGCCAGATGATCAACCGTTAAAACCTCGCCTGCAACGAGATGCTAATGGCCATAATGTCGATGAAATTTTAGCGATTGCAATTACCCAGCAATTCTCTGCGGCTGCAACTGTTCATTACGGTTTATTAGATGACCTGAAGCCAGGATTGATTGGTGTTATCAACGATAAAACGGATAGTATTAATGTTTATCTTGACGATATCTTGGCAGCGCTAATTGCCAGTGCTGCCATGACATATTTGGAATTACTTGGTGGTAATAACTATTAAACGCAGCAATGCGTTTTTTTTGGACACAAATTCTTCATAATGCCTAAAATTCTTACTTATCTCAACATGATTAGGTCAATAATTATTCACTTTCTTTTTTTAAAATAGAAATATAATATGACTGGTTAGAAATTGAAGGGGAGAAAGAACAATGGATATGGCACCTCAAAAACATTATGTTTGGGTCAATCAACGGCGCACAATTGCATCACTTCTGTTAGCGAAAGAAAAAGATTGGGAAACAAAAATTGATAAAGTTTCGGACAGAAACGCTGCTGAATTTACAAATCAATTCGATTTTGACTTAATTTTTCATCCTGATAAAATCGTCCGAGATGAAGTCCTTGAGTCAATGCGAAGATTGCAAGTGCCACCACATCTTGTTAATAATACCGATGTTCAAACTGCTTTGGAAAAACTAAAAAAATGTTTTAGTACAGCAAAATCCAATGATGAACTAATAACAGCGCGTCGATTCTTACACGACACTATGCTGGCATCAGAAAAAGTGCATCAAAAAACACTCCGCCAGGCTAAGATGACACTATATGATGTGAAACCGGTTGGAAATGAAATTAAGGTCAAACAGGAAGTTTTTTCGTTGGCGCAATTGTTATTAAACCCTGAATCAAGTACTGAAGCGTTGGCTACCGCAATTACTAATTTGACAGCCGCAACTGTTTTGGCACGAATTGATCGAAAAATAGCATTTTTAGATTTAACTGCGGACCCAAGTACCAGATTATATAGGAGAATGTCTGATGCACAATTATTGGGAACAAACCAAATTGGTAATTTAACAAATTTAGCACCTAAATATCGTGGTGATTTAGCAAAGTTGTTAAAGCGTTATAAGATTTTATCTTCCGAAAATGTGTACCAACAGTTGAATACGATGTTACTTCAAGCAGCAAAACAACGTCATGAAAATTGGGACGAATTGTATCAAAATGCTGAAAAAGAGCTTGACGCTTTATTGCAACAACGTGAAAAATTCGACCGTCATTTAGAAGAGATAATGGCAAACATGAGTACTACTAGTGTTGCAATCGAACCTGATGTTAAAATTGTCATTGAATTTATTCAAGCCATGTTTAAAGGCGCCATGGAAGATGAACAATTTGTGCTTAAATTGTTATCTGAACGTGTGACACAGGCAACAATTGAACGTGAAAAAGCAGTTGAGTTTGCTGAGATATATCTTAATGATCTGTACATGAGTCGTTGGTCAGAGGATAATGATGTTCAAATTGATGCACTTATACTAGACAATACATTATACGATAGCAAGGCGACAATCTCGTCCATCTATTCTCTAACCAATCGATTAAGATCATCAGTACGACGGAAACAAGCTGAGCTGGATGAAGCATTGAAACTGGCACGTCAATTGCTCATGACAATGAATGGATCGTTTCAAGATAAAGAAATTGTTAGCGATATAAAATACTTAAAAAAAACCATGAAGTCATTAGATTCAAAAGCCATCATGGCTGCCTACCAGCAATTGCAAGCCACTCAGAAAATGATTAATGCATCAACAAAAACGGAGAAAAGTCAGCTAGATCTTCTCTTGGAGGAAATTTTTCAGAGTAGCGTGGCCAATGAACCAACGTTACAAAAACTAATTGCTCACATTCATACCTGCGAGGGATTCGCCGCCATGAAAAAGACACATCATGATTTGTCAGAGACATTTATCGATTTGCAAACGGCTAGGCAAGGCGTTACTGCGATGGCAACTATGCTATTGAAACAATCGAATAGACGTGTTTTTAAAAAAGAGTTAATCGTGCAGAAAGCACAGAAACAGTTGTTGTCTATATTAGATGATTCATCAACAACTGCTGAAATTTTAGTCGCTGTCAGAAACCTACGTGGGGCCCTTGATCAAGTTAAACTGATGCTACAACGACTAGCTAGATAGTTATCATATAGGTCAAACTGGTAAATTGTTCGTTTTTTTGATAAAATAAGTTGAATATTCATATTTCAAGGAGATGACACAATGTCAGGACATAGTAAATGGCATAACATCCAAGGTCGTAAAAACGCCCAAGATGCTAAGCGTGGTAAGATTTTTCAAAAGCTGGCACACGACTTATATGTTGCTGCAAAGGCTGGCGGTGCAGATCCAGAGATGAACGCGTCATTGCGTTTAGTCGTTGAAAAAGCTAAGGCAGCTAACATGCCAAAGGACAACATTCAACGTGCACTTGATAAAGCATCTGGTGCCGGTGGTGCAAAGTTTGAAGAAGTGACCTATGAAGGTTATGGCACAGCTGGTGTCGCTGTGTTAGTTGAAGCATCAACGGATAACATTAATCGTACAGTTTCTACCGTTCGTAATTCATTCAAACATGCTGGTGGTGCTTTAGGCACATCTGGTTCAGTTGCTTTCCAATTTGACCGAAAAGGTTACTTAGCAATTGATCGTGAAGCGTATCCTGATTTGGATGAAGACACCGTTTTGGAGGCGGCGTTGGAAGCTGGTGCCGAAGATGTTCAAACTGCTGATGAAGTATTTGAAATTTACACTGACCCAGCAGACTTTCAGACGGTTGAAGGTGCTTTGACTGAAGCTGGTTTTGTCTTTGAAGACGCAGAGATTACGATGATCGCGCAGAACCCAATGACAATTACCGATGAAGATCGCGAAAAACTAGATCATTTGGTTGATGAACTTGAAGAAAATGAAGACGTTTTGGCTGTTTATACGACGGCAGACTGATTTAAAAGGACATTATATGTCTTTTTTTATTTCTATAAATTCGATGAGGCAAACGTTTCAAACAATAATATTAGAAATTAACATCACTTTTCTCAAAAATAAATTTATAATTATGGTAAAATAAATAGGTAAAAGGCGGTTATCACATTTAATGTTCGTGTTTTACACAAAAATGAACGATGATAGAGGGACACTCACGGATAGGCGCAAACAGGTTAGTTATTCTGAATGCAGAATGCTGGCTTTCTCCGACAAACCTATCCCGTCTGAAAGCAGCTATCGGCGTAACAGGAGAAAAATATGTCTGGTGTAATTGTTGTTGGTTCCCAATGGGGCGATGAAGGTAAAGGAAAAATCGTTGATTTTTTCGCTGAACATGCGGATGCTGTTGTCCGTTACCAAGGTGGTAACAATGCGGGACACACAATCTGGCATGGTCAAACAAAATTTGAATTGTCTGCATTACCATCTGGAATCATCACGAAAGGTCAACTAGCAGTACTTGGCAACGGCGTTGTTGTCAATCCCGAAGCACTTTTAGCTGAAATTAAGGAAGTTGAAAGCCAAGGAATTACGATTGAGAATTTGCGTATTTCAAACCGCGCACATGTTATTATGCCGTACCACATTGCGTTGGATAAGGCCTCTGAATCTGCTTCAAATAATCGAATTGGTACGACAAAAAAAGGTATCGGTCCTGCCTACACGGATAAAATTTCACGTGTTGGTATTCGCGTGGCTGATTTGATTGATCCAGAAGTATTTGGTAAGTTGCTAAAAGAATACTTGCCATTTAAAAATGCCCAATTGACTAAATTGTATGGTGAAGAAGCGTTAGATTACGATGACATTTACCAAACTTATGTTGAATATGGTCGTCAGTTGGCACCTTATGTGACAGATACGTCTTACTTGTTGGGGCAGTTGATGAAAGATGGCAAACGTGTTGTATTTGAAGGTGCACAAGGTGTGATGCTTGATGTTGACCACGGTACGTATCCTTATGTGACAAGCTCTAATCCAACAGCAGGTGGTGTGATGAACGGTGCGGGTGTGGGACCAAAGCAAATTCAAGATGTTGTTGGCGTTATTAAAGCTTATACATCTCGAGTTGGTGAAGGACCTTTCCCAACAGAATTGTTTGATGATATTGCTGATCACATTCGCGAAGTGGGTCACGAGTACGGCGTGATTACTAAGCGCCCTCGTCGTATTGGCTGGTTAGACGCGGTTGCTTTGCGACACGCGGTACAAGTTTCTGGTTTGACTAAGTTAGCCATTAACTCATTGGATGTTTTGTCAGGTTTGAAAAAATTAAAAATTGCGACTTCATATACTTATAAAGGTGAAGAAATTCATCATTTCCCAGCTTCAGATACTTGGTTTAATGGATTGGACATCAATTGCGAAACATTGCCAGGTTGGGATGAAGACATTACTGGTGTGACAACATTTGAAGAATTACCAGTCAACGCGCAACATTATCTCCAACGTATTTCTGAATTGTTGGAAGTTGATTTGTTGAGCTTCGCCGTAGGGCCAACGCCAGAACAAACCCATTTGTTGGAACCTGTTTGGCATGAATAAGATATATTAGTAGAACCGAAAGGTTCTTTTTTATTGCAAAAATATACATTAAAAATCAATTTATACAACTTTTAAATGTATATAAGCGTTGTTTTATTGCATATATAAACAGGGCGCGCTAATATATAAACAACAAATAACTAAAACAAAAACAGCGAGGACATTATCATGACAGAAAAATTAGTATTAGCTTATTCAGGTGGGTTGGATACCTCAGTAGCCATTCCTTGGTTGAACGAAAAAGGTTATGACGTTATCGCTGTCGTTTTAGACGTTGGTCAACATGGCAAAGATATGGACATGATTCAAGCCAAGGCATTGCAGGTTGGCGCCACACAGTCGATTGTTATTGACGCAAAATCAGAATTTGCTGAGCAATACGTCGCACCAGTTATCAAAGCAAACATGATGTATGAAGGCGAATATCCAATGGTTTCTGCTTTGTCACGTCCTTTGATTATCAAAAAATTGGTTGACATTGCACATGAAAATGATGCCGTTGCCATTGCTCACGGTTCAACTGGGCACGGTAATGATCAAGTACGGTTTGAAGCAGCTATCCATGCGCTTGATCCTGAAATGAAAATTGAAGCACCAATTCGTGATTTCCAATGGTCGCGTGAAGAAGAAATTGAATACGCCCATGCACATGACGTGCCAGTGCCTATCGATTTGGACTCACCATACTCAATTGATGAAAACTTGTGGGGACGTGCTAACGAAGCTGGTATTCTTGAAAACCCATGGAATCAAGCACCTGAAGATGCATACGCCTTAACACAGGCTATTGAAAACACACCTGATATACCAGAATTTATTGATGTGACATTTGAACAAGGCGTGCCGGTAGCGTTAAATGGTGAACAATTGCCACTTGCTGAACTAATTGTTGCAGTCAATGAAATTGCTGGTCAACATGGTATTGGTCGAATTGACCATATTGAGAATCGTCTGGTAGGCATCAAGTCTCGTGAAATTTATGAAGCGCCTGCTGCTGCGGTGTTGATGACCGCGCACAAGGATCTCGAAGATTTGACGCTCGAACGTGATGTGGCTCATTTCAAGCCATTAATTGAGCAACAATTAGCTAATCTCGTTTATGAAGCTAAGTGGGTATCACCTTTGTTTGACAGCTTGATGGCTTTCGTTGATGATACACAAAAAAATGTGAACGGTGTTGTCAAAATGAAACTTTATAAAGGTAATGCAATTGCTGTTGCGCGTCAATCAGAGCAAAATTCATTATATAACGAAGATTTGGCCACTTACACGGCTGCATCATCCTTTGACCAAGAAGCTGCTGTTGGCTTCATCAAGTTGTGGACATTGAGTAACACGGTGTATGAACAAGTGAACCATGTTCATTCACAACCAAAAAAAGATACAGTGAAATAAACAAGCGCTTCGGCGCGTACATAGCTTTGAAGAAGGGAAAGCACTGTTGCATTACGCAGTGCAAAAAATTGATATGAGTGATAAATTATGGGGTGGTCGTTTTACTGCCAAAGCATCTGAATGGGTTGATGAGTTTGGGGCGTCGATTCATTTTGATCAAAAAATGGCGGCTGAAGATTTAGAAGGGTCAATTGCCCACGCAAAAATGTTGGGCAAACAAGCTATTATATCAAGTGACGAATCAGCCCAAATTGTTGCTGGCTTAGAAAGTTTGCAACAAGAATTAACAGCGGGCAATTTGAGATTTGATGTTAAAAATGAAGATATCCATATGAATATGGAAGCGCTATTGACAGAAAAAATTGGCGCTGTTGCTGGCAAACTTCATACTGCGCGTTCTCGAAATGATCAGGTGGCAACTGATTTTCATCTTTGGGTTAAACACCGTTTACCACATGTGATGTCAGCCTTGACCGACTTGCAGAGTGAGCTATTATCATTGGCAGACAAACACGCCGGCACGATTATGTCTGGCTATACTCACTTACAACATGCCCAACCTATCACTTATGGTCATTATTTGTTAGCTTATTTTAACATGTTCCAACGTGATTACGAACGTTTTGAATTTAACCAAAAACATACAGACATTCTGCCACTAGGCGCTGCTGCTTTGGCGGGTACCACATTTCCCATTGATCGTGAATTTGTTGCGGGTGAGCTAGGCTTTAGTGATATTTATCATAATTCATTAGATGCTGTGTCAGATCGTGACTTTGCATTGGAATTTCTCGGCAATGCTTCGATTTTAATGATGCATTTATCACGTATGGCTGAAGAGTTAATTTTATGGTCGAGTTATGAATTTAATTATATTGAATTGTCAGATGATTTTTCAACAGGCTCTTCAATCATGCCTCAAAAAAAGAACGCTGATTTTGCAGAATTGGTGCGGGGTAAAACTGGCCGTACCTATGGCTCATTATTGGCGCTATTGACGACAATGAAATCTTTACCACTTGCTTATAACAAAGACATGCAAGAGGATAAGGAACAAGTTTTTGATGTGATGGATACCGTGATTGCCTCGGTGAAAATATTTACTGGCATGTTAAATGGCTTGACGGTTCATGAGGGACAGATGTTAGCTGCAACGCAAGATGACTTTTCAAATGCAACAGAACTCGCTGACTATTTAGCCACCAAAGGGGTGCCTTTCCGTGAAGCACATGCGATTGTTGGTCAACTAGTATTGAAGGGCATTCAGACACACACACCATTGCAAAAAATGACTCTGACCGACTTACAAGTTGCTGCACCTCAAATCGAGGCTGATATTTATCAAATTTTGGCTTCAGAAACGGCTGTTAATCGTCGCACATCACTTGGTGGCACGGCCGTGACCAACGTCAAAAAAGAAGTAACGCGCAATTATAAAATTTTGGAGGAGCGCCAATGAATTCACATTTCCAAGGTAAATCATTTTTGAAGGAGATTGATTTTACTAAAGCAGAGCTAGAAACCTTGATCGATTTGGCAGCGCATTTAAAGTCACTCAAACAACAAAATATTCCCCATCAGTATTTGGCGGGTAAAAATATTGCCCTATTATTTGAAAAAACGTCAACGCGGACACGTTCCGCATTCACAGTTGCGGCCAATGATTTGGGCGCACATCCAGAATTTTTGGGTCACAATGACATTCAATTTGGCAAAAAAGAATCGCTACAAGATACGGCAAAAGTTTTAGGCAGTATGTATGATGGTATTGAATACCGTGGCTTTTCTCAGAAAATTGTTGAAGAGTTGGCAAGCACAAGTGGCGTGCCAGTGTGGAATGGTTTAACAGATGAGTGGCATCCGACACAAATGTTAGCTGATTTTTTGACCATCAAAGAACATTTTGGTCATTTGTCAGGTATTACGTTGGCTTATTTAGGGGATGGCCGCAATAATGTTGCCCACTCTTTGTTGGTGACTGGCGCTATTTTGGGTGTTAATGTTCATATTGTGGCGCCTAAAAGTTTTCAGCCAACGGATGATGTGCAACAGTTGGCAAAACAAAAAGCTGCCGTATCTGGTTCAAAAATTACTATTACCGATGATGTTGATTTAGGTGTTTCAGGCGCAGATGTTTTGTATACAGACGTCTGGGCATCAATGGGTGAGGAAGACCAGTTCGCACAACGAATCGAACTATTGTTACCTTATCAAATCAATCATGAATTGGTAGCAAAAACGCATAATGATCGAGTTATTGTCCTGCATGATCTGCCAGCATTTCATGATGTGAAAACGACAATGGCACAAGATATTTATGACAAGTACGGTTTGACAGAAATGGAAATCACTGACGATGTCTTTAATGCACCGTATGCACATCAATTCCAACAAGCAGAAAATCGTTTGCACACAATTAAAGCAGTGTTAGCTGCGACACTAGGCAATCTTTATTTACCAAATCCTAACTAAAAAAAACAGCCGTTAGGCTGTTATTTTTTTACTTTCAATTGTGCAACAAGTCCAGCATCAGGGGTCACATAGAGTGTTTGCTGCCCTTCAAAAATGACGAAGCCAGGTTTTGCACCATTTGGCTTACGTAATTTACCAGCCGGTAAATAATCAACAGGAACATTAGCCGAATCTCTAGCTTTACTATAATAAGCAGCTAATTTGGCTGCCTCGATAAGTGTTGCTTCTGACGGATTGGCGTCATGAATGATGACGTGTGATCCAGGAATTTTCTGAACGTGTAACCAAATATCGCGACGATCAGCTTGCTTGAGCGAGAGACGCTCATTCTGCAAATTATTTTTTCCGACTTCAATGAGCGTGCCATCGCTGCTTTCAAATCTGTCGGGGTGTGACACTTTAGGTCGCTGTTTACTTTTCTTTTTGGTTCGAATATAGCCTTCTGTTGTTAATTCAATGCGGATATCTTCAACATCTTTTGGTGAAGCCACATCTAATTGCGCCATAATATTATTGAAATATGAAATTTCAGCGTCAGTGAGTGCCAACTGTTCATTGACAAAGTCAACTGCTGTCCGCAGCTTTCGGTATTTCGTGAAATATTTTTCCGCATTTTTGAGCCCATTTAGTTTAGGATCAAGTGTGATTGATAGTAAGTTATTGTTATCGTAGTAGTTTTCAATTTGTACGCTTGTCATGCCTTTTTCTACAAGGTGCGGATAGGTGATGAGCAAGTCGCCTTTGACTTTCAAATCATCGGCATTTTCTGCGTCTGATAGCGTATTTAAAAGCTTTTTACGTTTTGTGATATTTTTTTTGAGCTCGTTTTTAACAACACGGACTAATGATCCGGCTTGTTGATTAACACGCTCACGCTCAGCTTTACCAACGTAATAAGCATCTAACATTTCACCAATTGTGTCAAATGATTGCGCGATTTCAGATTCTTGTTGCCAATTAAATGCTGCATAACTGAACACACCGTTGGTTGATGTAAACAAGGTCGGTTGTGGCTTATCAAATTGTGCCAACCAATGACGTGCATTTGCCAAGTGGTCGCCATCCTGATTGATAGCGCGGGCTAAAGCCTGCGCACTATCGCGACTAAATCCTTGAAAGGTACTTTGAATTTGCTTTGCCCAATTGTCGAACGGCTCATCTAAAATCATAGATGCTAAGCTGTCTAAACCGCTCTGGAAAGGATTTAACAAATTTTGCGCTGGCGGCAAAATATAGGTTGCGCCTGGGAACAATGAACGGACGCGATTTTGGTCAGCGGGCACATGCTTGATGAGTTCTAGAATACGATTATCATGCTCACGTACGAGAAAAAGGTTAGAGTGGCGTCCCATCATTTCAAGCGTGACTCGAATTTCTTGTACATCGCCTAGTTCGTCGCGTGCGTTAACATAAAAATTGATAATACGATCATTGTCAACTTGTTCAATTCGTTGTATTTTAGTACCTTCCAAATAGCGTCGCAAAAACATTACAAAATTTGGTGCGGTTTGTGGATTTTCGTACGGAATATAGGTGATTTGTGCGCGCGCGTAACTTGGATGCGCGCTCAAAAGTAGTGGATAATTCTGCCCGTTGTTACGTACAACAAGGACGATTTCGTTTGAATAGGGTTGATGTACTTTGGTGATACGGCCACCCGTTATCAATGTATTAAGCTCATGAACGATGGCATGAGTGAAGAGTCCATCTAATGGCATTTGATTAGCTCCTGACTAATGTTTTTTAAATGTTGATTTAACAGCTTTAACGTTGATATATCAACGTTTTAATAAGTTTCGCTTTTACTAATGATAACTATTAAATACTATTGTTTTCTATGTCATTTGTACACTTTTTGTACACTTTATAAATCATTTAAGAGTGATATTGTTTTATCTTCTTCTTGGTCACGAAGTGACTTTAACAAATGAGAATAAACTTGTTGAGTGATAGAAACATCAGCGTGTCCTAAACGTTCTGATACATATTGAATTGCAACGCCTCTTGAAATTAAGTAAGAAGCATGAGAATGTCGCAACGCATGAAATGTTACATCTTTAATTCCCAACTCTTTTATTGTAACATGTAAAAATCGTGTTACTCTTTGAGCGTTTGAATTAATAATATAATCATCTTTTTTTGTTTTAATGTTCTTCAGTATTTTTAGAAGTGTGTCATCAACTTTTATTGTCCTGATGCTGTTTTTAGTTTTTGGTTCTCTTTCATTACGGAACATATCAAGTGACTTAGTTACGGATAATTCTTTATTTTTATAGTCAATATTAGATTGACGTAGTGCCGCTACTTCACCAAAGCGCAGTCCGGTGTGAATTGAAATTATCATGGCCAAAAATACATCGTTTTCTAAATAATGATCATAGGCGTAGCTTTCCAATTTTTTCATTTCATCAAATTCTAAAAACTTCATGCTGCTATCTTTTCCGTCTAAACCAACTGTTTTAACTCGGATAGTGGGGTCACGTTTTATCATTCCCTCCGCATAGGCATCTTTGAGTGATTGAGCAATATGAACACGGCGCTTGTTAACTGTTTCTTTACTATGGTTGCTGCCATAGTCATTTACAAACTTCTGAAAGTCACTCCTATCAAAGTCGGCTAATCTCATAGCTGGTAAATATTTTTTGATAACATGTTCTGTTGTTCTGTATTGAAATAAGGTAGCGGGGGCAGTATCTGTTTTATAGATAGATACCCAACGTGTAAAGTAATCAACCAACAGCTCGTCTGAATAGTTTTGCTCATCATCATCTAGTTTTTTAGCTTCAATTTGCGTAGCCCATGCTCTTGCTTCAGTTTTATTTTTAAAACCTGATTTTGTTTTTTGCTTATATTTACCATTCACTGGTATTGATACTTTAACACGATAAGTTCCTGCATCTGTTTTGAAAATTGAAGCCATAATAAAAACCTCCTTTAAAAAGGGGGCTTATATCTGTTATAATCTAATAGAACGCCCCGTGCGTTTATTCTATAATGTTGAGCACGCCTAGTCTTTAGTCGGATGGGTGTGCTTTTTTATTTATTTTAATTTTGATTCGATAGCGTTTTTAATTTCTAAAATAGTTGACTTTTCTCCCTTTGAGAAGGCAATCGTATTCTCGTCTTTAACAGCTGACCAAACACCAGCTTTAACATCTGATGATCCTGGGTAGATAAACTGCATATAGCCAGTTGTTACGCCAGGTTCTTTTATTTGGAATGCCGTAATAGTACTTAACAAAATGCTTTTTTCACCATCTAATCCCTGTAAGATAGCATTATTAAGACCGCCTCGTGCAATTCTTAGAAACTTATTGTCTAGCCGTATTGTTGTTTTACTAGATTTAATGTAAAAAGTTGTTTCAGATTCAGTTGGTTGAAATAGATCTACGTGTTCTTTGTCTGCAAAAAGTCCCATGCTTTTGTCTCCTAAAGCCTTTTTGTGTGGTTACTTAGCACATAAACCTATTCTACAACACTAAGCGACTGAAATATTTCATTTGCGTAACGTTCGAGCCAAGAGGGCACGTGATAATATTCCATAAAACCATTAACGGTTGTTGGCATTTCAATAGACATTAATATTCTGATAGCATTTCTATGAGCAAGTAGTTCTTCTCCGCGCTTACCGAATTCGCTGAATTGATATACAGCTTGCGCTTCATGATCACCATATAATATGTGGCTTAGTTCGTGCGATAGTCGGTAACAATAATCCACACCGATATCGAAATTAGCATTCATTATGATGGCACGACTTTTTACTAAAGCTGTGTCAGGCACGTGAGAAAGTAAATTATCAGCTAGTATAACAATTACGTTGTTTTTACGAGCTATTGATTCAACGTTTTGAACAATTTCAGGATATAGTTGCTCACTGTAATTGTAAAATTCTGTCATTTATTCTCCTTCTCACGTAAGGAAATAATATAACGTGCATAATCACGTAACTTCTCTTTTTCAGATTCTTCTATTTCCATGCCATCGAAAGCAAGAATGGTTTCGTCATCTAAAATATCAGTCACTTTTGATGAATTTGAAACAGAGTTCAAATCTTCAGTGCGTCCCAGAAGGTAATCTGTTGATACATTTAAAATGTCAGCAACCTTTTGGAGGTTGTCCGCTTTTGGCGTAGATTTTTTCCAATCATATATAGAGTTTTCGGCCAATCCTGCTTTAATGGCTAGATTTTTTAATGAATATCCTCGTTGTTTTGACAAATTTATTGTGCGCTCATACAGTGTCATTGTAGGTTTTTCCTTTTTAAAAACACAAAAATTATGAAACTTCCCGTTTTATTGTTGACAATTACAAAACTTCCAGTTATACTAATTCTTGTAAGTTAGTTACTAAGTTCTAAGCAAAACAAAAACACCTACAAATTTATCTATCTTGGCGGAGCGATAAGGTTAGTAGCCCTTTGTTTATGCTTGTTTACTATGTCATTATATTATGAAACTTCCATAATGTAAAGCAAAACTTACAACTAATTATATGAAACTTACTAAGTTTTGTAGGAAAGGAGATACATACATGACAGAACAAATGATTGTAGACGCTGCAAAGATGTTTAAAAAGCGTGTTAAAGATGGTCTGTTTGACCGAGAAATGACTCAACGAGATTTAGCAAATGCGGTCGGTGTCACCGAAGCAGTGTTGAGTTTAGCAATTAACACTTACGCAGTAAACAAGCAATCTCGTGAGGTTCGCGAAAAGGTTAGAAAGTTGCTAGACATTCAGGACATTTAGAAAGGAGGCAAACAAATGTCATTATCAATCAACGGTGCGAGATTATTAGACATTACTGGTCTACAAAAAGAATTGGAAGGTCCATCTCGTGACTTGGTTAGAGAGATTACATTAGAGCCAAATTTTCCAGTTCGCAAAATCAGGTCGAAAGAATTTTATCCCGAGCATTTAGTTGCAAAGTGGATTGCAGATACAACTAGACCAAGAAAGTTTTAGGAAGGTAAGCAATATGTGGTTTTTACAATTAGTGGTGCTAATCGTTCTAGTGGGCGGTGCATTCCTAATGGGTGCATCAGTTGGTGAAAAACAAGAACGCAAGCAACAAGAAAGAATTAAGTGGTATCAGGATAGGCAACAAGGAGGTAACAGATGACAGTACCGGATTCGTTAAAAGCTTATGGCGGTGATATTCAAAAAGAACCAGTTGGTTACGAAATTCAGTTGTACGATTTGAGCGGTCGTGGTTATTACAAACAAAAATTTGACAGTGAAGCAAAAGCAGACAATGCCATTGCTGAAAATGTTGATGAGTTGAATGAGATAGCCATAGCTTTAGACACACAGCAGAAAGAGCAGGTGTACAAGTATGACTGACCGTGATTTGATTGCAAAGATTGAACGCCTAAAAGGTGATGTGATCAATATCAATACCGAAATTCCATCAAGTCAAAAGATGGTCAAAAAGTACGGAAAAGACGTTGTGGTCATGCTAAACATCATGATTGGCAGGTTAAGTAATGTACATGAATTATGACGTAATGATAGCCAACATGGAAGCCGAACGCAATAAGGCAAATGATGACTTGCAATATTATCGTCGGTTCACAGCACCGATGCACAACGGTTTTACACGTAAGCAGATGATACGTCAGTTGACTAATCGTAAACGAATGTTAGACGCACGTATCAGACGTTTAATTGAACAAAAAAACGCCCAATAACGACTGCAATCGCTTGGACGTAATAAAAATAGGATAGGTACATTATAGCACATGAAAGAGGAAGCTAAGCTACAAACAAAAATCATCAAGTTTCTAAGGCATGAGGGACGATTTGTGATTAAGACACAAGGCGGGACACCTGGAACAGATACAGGAACACCTGACATTGTCACAATTTACCCAGATGGACGATTTATCGGTTTAGAAATTAAACGACCTGACGGCGGTGGCATTGTCAGTCCTGAACAGAAGGCTATTGGAAAGCAAATCAACCGCAACAACGGTTTGTGGTATGTGATTGATAGCTGGGAAAAGTTTGAGGAGGTCTGGCGAGATGTCACAACCCTCATTTAAATTATATGACGCACAACGTGAACAAGTTGAAAAATCACAACCAACCTATTATTACATCATGAAAATGGGAACGGGTAAGACGGTTGTTGGCTTATCGCACGCCATGAAATGGTTTCCTGATAAAGATGTGATAGTAGTTGCACCACGACAAGTTTTTAATGCTAAATCATGGCAAAAGGACGCAGAAAAAGTTGGCTTCAAAAACGACTTGAAAGTTGTCAAGACAGATGGCGTTAAGAAATTAACCACTGACGAAGTAATGGGTAAGGTATTGATTATTGATGAAGCTCACAAGTTCAAAAATAATTCAGCACGATCTAAACGACTGCAAGAACTATTGAGGTTATCAGCAGGGTTTGTTTTTCTATCTGGAACACCAACCAATGGCAAAAGTGATGACCTTGAAATGTACGCCTTGTACTTTAGACACGTTAGAACACGTAAGCAGTTCAAAGACTTGTACAAGGTTGCAGAGACGCCACATTGGAGCAAATATCCTATCTGGCATGTTGGTAAGAATGAACAGCAGTTGATTGACTGGTTTAAATCAATTACATCAGATGTCGTGACCTTAGATGATATTGCCGAACTACCTGATGTAATTGAGAACATTATTGATTTTGACCCAGACCGTGAGTACAAGAAAACTAAAATGTCGTATCGAAAAGACGACAAGGTTATCTTTGCTAATCCAACAGCAAGACGTGTGTATCAGAGACAAAATCAGAACAACAAGGCAAAACTTGAATGGCTTGATAGCGTCAGAGAAGAGTATGCAAAAGACAAAACAATCATCTTTTACACGTATGACAACGAGCTTGATTTGTTGAATGAATCGTTGAAAGATTACACGGTTGGTCATGTCAACGGTCATGAGTACACACCAGGTGGCGACTTCACTTTAATCCAAATCACAAGTGGTTCAGGGTTGACGTTGAACGAGTATAAGCACGCAATATGGTGGTCGTTGCCTGATAGTTTCATTGACTTTGACCAGTCAAAATATCGCAATTATCGTATCGGTCAAGACAATAAAATCACACGTGATTATCTAGTAGTTCATGGCACGATTGACGACAATATATGGAACGCATTGGAGTTGAAACAGAACTTCAACGCAGAAATGTTTGAGGATTAAATAATGACAATTCACATGAGCCCGACAAGGGCATTGAAGTTTAACAAAAAC
>NZ_JACVUE010000011.1:0-84264 GCF_016624925.1 Leuconostoc sp. S50
TGTCTTACCCGCCATTGGCTCACCATAAACTGCGATACCTTTAGGCGCTGGCTTTTGTAACTTTACTTCTTGGAACTTGCTTACCTTAATTGTCATTGTTTTCCTCCTTCACAAACTGAATTGCAGATTCGCATATTTGATTATTGAACTTTCCTAATGCCGGATATCCAAGATATTCCCCTTCGAGCCAACTTGCATATTCAGACAACAACTTTATTTTTTCTTCATCAGTCATCAATCACACCTCCAAAGTGCTTGTATGCCCACTGACTGCCATCATTAACTGCCATTGCTTGTGTTTGGTCAGCTACGATGCCGACAGCTTTTTCAATTTCGTCCATCATTTCGTGACCATAAGCGTTGATTTCAACTTTCGATAATTGATAGTCATAAATAAACGGCGTCTTCTGGTCTTTTTTGATGTACAAAACATGTGCTTCGTTCTTATCAAACATCAAGGCGTAGTATGCAACCTGTTTGAGATAATCTTTTTCACGACCATCTCGAAAGCTTTTATAAAAAATGAAGCTGTCAAATTCTTTCGGTGATACTGTTTTGAAATCGTAAACCGCATCACGTGTGATCATATCTGCACGGCCAGTAGCGTTAAAATGTAAATCGTCCATATCAACCATTTCATCAATTGATACTTCAAACTGTGCTAAACCACCTTGTGATACTTTCAGGACATAATTACGTAACTTATTACCAACAGTAATGGCGTCCTTGTAGGTTGACTTCAGTTGACCTTTAGTCTTACCAGTTGATGAGATAATTGTTTTCTTGTCATCATCTGTGAAACCTTGTAGCACTCGTCGCCCCTCTGCTAGGTTGTGAACGATATTGCCATAATGCAAGGCGTCGTCGTTGCCCTCCCACCACTTGTTGATACCTAGATAATCTTCTAAGGCACGCAATGGGTTTTTGTTAAACTTCAATGCCCTTGTCGGGCTCATGTGAATTGTCATTATACTTCCTCACAAAAATTCTTTAATTCGTTCCACTAAATTCCACTCATGGTACTGGTCGTTGTATTCATCATGTGACATCAGACCATTGTCTACGTCATCATAATTCGGCTCTTCTGGTTGACTCTCAAGTGCCTCTCATAGGTTTTCTAGTAATATTCGTTGTTCGTCTGTCATGCTTTAGTCCTCAAACATTTCTGCATTGAAGTTCTGTTTCAACTCCAATGCGTCCCATATATTGTCGTCAATCGTGCCATGAACCACTAGATAATCACGTGTGATTTTAGTGTCTTGACCGATACGATAATTGCGATATTTTGACTGATCAAAGTCAATGAAGCTATCAGGCAACGACCACCATATTGCGTGTTTATACTCGTTCAACGTCAACCCTGAACCACTTGTGATTTGAATCAACGTGAAGTCGCCACCGGGTGTGTACTCATGACCGTTGACATGACCAACCGTGTAATCTTTCAACGCTTCATTCAACAAATCAAGTTCGTTATCATACGTGTAAAAGATGATTGTTTTGTCTTTGGCGTACTCTTCTTTGACACTATCAAGCCATTCAAGTTTTGCTTTGTTGTTTTGATTTTGTCTTTGATACACACGTCTTGCTGTTGGATTAGCAAAGATAATCTTGTCGTCTTTTCGATACGACATTTTAGTTTTTTTGTATTCACGGTCTGGATCAAAGTCGATAACGTTCTCAATCACATCAGGTAGTTCCGCAATATCATCTAAAGTCACGACATCTGATGTAATCGACTTAAACCAGTCAATCAACTGCTGTTCATTCTTACCAACGTGCCAAATAGGATATTTACTCCAATGTGGCGTCTCTGCTACCTTGTACAAGTCTTTAAATTGCTTACGTGTTCTAACATGTCTAAAGTACAAGGCGTACATTTCGAGGTCATCACTCTTACCATTTGTCGGTGTTCCTGATAGAAACACAAATCCAGCTGATAACCTCAATAGTTCTTGCAGTCGTTTAGATCGTGCTGAATTATTTTTGAACTTGTGAGCTTCATCAATAATCAAAACCTTGCCCATCACTTCATCAGTGGTTAATTTCTTAACACCATCTGTTGTGACAACTTTCAAATTGTTTCTAAAACCAACAAGTACGGCATCCTTCATCCATGATTCGGCATTGACAACTTGACGTGGCGCAACCACTATCACATCTTTATCAGGGAACCATTTCATGGCGTGCAATAAGCCAACTACTGTCTTACCAGTTCCCATTTTCATGATGTAGTAATAGGTTGGCTGCGATTTTTCAACCTGTTCACGTTGTGCGTCATATAATTTAAATGAGGGTTGTGACATCTCGCCAGACCTCCTCAAACTTTTCCCAGCTATCAATCACATACCATAAACCGTTGTTGCGGTTGATTTGCTTACCGATAGCCTTCTGTTCAGGACTGACAATGCCACCTCCATCAGGTCGCTTAATTTCTAAACCAATAAGCCGTCCATCTGGATAAATCGTGATTATGTCAGGCGTTCCTGTATCTGTTCCAGGTGTGCCGCCTTGTGTCTTAATCACAAATCGTCCCTCATGCCTTAGAAACTTGATGATTTTTGTTTGTAGCTTAGCTTCCTCTTTCATGTGCTATAATGTACCTATCCTATTTTTCTTACGTCCAAGCGATTGCAGTCGTTATTGGGCGTTTTTTTGTTCAATTAAACGTCTGATACGTGCGTCCAACATTCGTTTACGATTAGTCAACTGGCGTATCATCTGCTTACGTGTAAAGCCGTTATGCATTGGTGATGTGAACCGGCGATAATATTGCAAGTCATCATTTGCCTTGTTACTTTCTGCTTCCATGTTGGCTATCATCACGTCATAATTCATGTACATTGCTTAACCTACCAATCATGATATTCAACATGACCACAACGTCTTTTCCGTACTGTTTGACCATCTTTTGACTTGATGGAATTTCGGTATTGATATTGATCACATCACCTTTTAGGCGTTCAATCTTTGCAATCAAATCACGGTCAGTCATACTTGTACACTTGCTCTTTCTGCTGTGTGTCCAAAGCTATGGCTATCTCATTCAATTCATCAACGTTTTCTGCAATGGCATTGTCTGCTTTTACTTCACTGTCAAATTTTTGTTTGTAATAACCACAACCGCTCAAATCATACAATTGAACTTCGTAACCAATCGGCTCTTGTTGAATATCACCGCCTAATGCTTTTAACGAATCCGGTACTATCATCTGTTACCTCCTCGTTGTCTGTCCTGATACCACTTGATTCTCTCTTGTTGCTTGCGTTCTTGCTTTTCACCGACTGATGCACCCATTAGGAATGCACCGCCCACTAGAACGACTAGCACAACTAATTGTAAAAACCACATTTTCATCTACCTCCAAATCCACGAATCGAACGAGCGATTTGTTGTTGATTTTCATGACGTACTTCTTTGTCAAAGTTAGCCCAAGACTTTTTCAAATCTTCGTGTGAATTAATGAACTCCTCTAACCAAGTCGCATATCTAACCTGTTGATTTTCCATATTGCTTACCTTCCTGACTTCTTATCGAAGTACCACACTAATGCTCGTCCGTCCCAAATCTTCTTGCGTGGTGTATCTAAGATTGGTTTGGGGAAATTCTTATCACTGCGGAAATGCTTGTTGAACGTTTCTGACGTGATGCCTTTCAGTTCAATTTGAATTTCTTTTTGCAGATAGTTCTTAGTTGCATCAAATGACATTTGTTTGCCTCCTTCTTACAACCAACTTTCGCCGTCATAGTCCGTGAACTTGAACAGCGTTGCTAAGTGTTCTTTAGCCGCTTCGCCTTTTGCTGCACCAGATAGTAGTTGACGTACATATGATTCAGACTTTCCTATAACCGGCGCAAGCATACGAGGCTTCAACCGCTTCTTTTTCAAATGAAGTGAGAACTTAAATTGTTCTTCTTCAAGTGTTTGAATCGCTTCCTGCACACTCATAATTTCCTCCTTAGTATTACTTACTGTAAAAATGTTTGTAAGTTTTACTTTACAAGTATCGTATGAAGTACTATAATTGCATAGTAAAGACAGCTAAACAAAGCAAAGTATCAACATATCCCTCCGCCAAGATTGATAATGTTATTACTGTTTTTTGTTTGCACTTTTAACTTACAAGAATTAGTATAGTACCTCATGCAGTACTTGTCAACACTCTTTTACTATATGCAGTACTTTTCTTGTCTATACAAGGAGAAAACATAGAAATGGCGCTAATTGACAGAGTCAAAGAAGTTTCAAAAAAGAACGGATTATCATTAACAGAACTTGCAATTAAAGCAGGAATTGGTGAGAAATCAATTTATTCATGGAATAAAAGAGAACCCACGGTGGCAACCCTTCAAAAAGTAGCAGATGTACTTAACGTTTCTACTGATTACCTTTTAGGGAGAAGTGACGTATTGCAGTCTAAAAATTCAACCAAAGACCAAACAGTTGATATTTTAGATGACGAAACCATTCTTGCTTTCGATGGTATGGAAATAGAAGAATCTGAAAAAGAGAAGTTACGCGATTATGCACGTTATATTATTTCCTTACGTGAGAAGGAGAATAAATGACAGAGTTTTACAATTACAGTGAGCAACTATATCCTGAAATAGTTCAAAACGTTGAATCAATAGCTCGTAAAAACAACGTAATTGTTATACTAGCTGATAATTTACTTTCTCACGTACCTGACACAGCCTTGGTTAAAAGTCGTGCCATTATAATGAATGCTAATTTCGATATCGGGGTTGATTATTGTTATCGATTATCACACGAACTAAGCCACATATTGTATGGCGATCATGAAGCGCAAGCAGTTTATCAATTTAGCGAGTTTGGCAAGCGTGGAGAAGAACTACTTGCTCATAGAAACGCTATCAAAATGTTAATGTCTATCGAGATGCCAACGACCGTTAACGGTTTTATGGAATATTATCGCGTTCCCTCTTGGCTTGAACAATATGCTAACGAAACATTTAAGTCTCTCAGTGTTGTAGAATAGGTTTATGTGATAAGCGTCCACCTTAAAAAGCTACAAGAAAATTTTTTATGAAAAGACTTTATTATTCTGCCGTTCTGCTGCTTTCAATTTCATCTATCATATTGGCGCTTTTAGACATCTCAAATGTTATTAACATTAACCTTTATCCATATAATTACGCTGATAGAGGTATTCTAATATTTTTTTGGATAGACTATATTGCTAGATTTTATCAAGCTGATAATAAAAAGCTGTTCTTCAAACAGAATATTTTTGATCTGCTTGCCATCATTCCATTTGATTCAATATTCTATTTTTTCAGGGCTTTCAGAGTACTACGTGTTATAAAACTTTTACGTTTGATTCGTATTGTTGGCTTTACAGGGAAAATTCAAAAAAGTATCAAAAGGTTTTTTGGAACAAATGGATTTATTTATCTTGTAATTACCACAGTCATACTAATCCTAATTGCTGCCGAGATATATTCTGTTGCTGAAAACGCCAGCTATATGAATTCATTGTGGTGGGCTATTGCTACGACTACAACAGTCGGTTATGGTGATATATCTCCTCACACTGAAATTGGTAGAACCGTTGCCGTAGTTTTGATGATATTGGGTATCGGACTAATTGGAAGTGTTACAAGTACAGTCACTGCATTCTTCGTTGATGAAAAGAATGATAAAGAAAATGATGAGTTGAAAAATGAGCTTAAGCAAATCAAAAATGACTTGCAAGAAATCAAAGATCAACTGAATGGAAGTGAATAACAATGTTTTTAATCGGTATTGTCGGAATAATTATGTTAATATGGTTCGCATTTGTAGGATTAGTGCGTTTAATACCTTGGCTTATATTAGCAGTTATAGTAACCAGCATAATTAGTTTATTCCTAGATTATTTTGTCTGGGTTGCCATTGTCATTGGTGCGTTAATATTTTTCTATATTATCGGTTCACAAGAAGAAAAGAAAGAACGTTAAAATTAATTTTCAACGGCAAGATGTGCCAAGTAATCACATTAAAAGGCTTTAGGAGATTATAGAGATGAGTGATTTTTTTGCTTTGTTGTTTTTTGTTGCTTTCTTTTCATGTATAGTGAGTCCAATTATCTGGATTGTCAAAAAGATTAGACACAAACCCTTTCCAAACCTTAAAAAAATTATTTTAGGATCGTTTATTGTTTTGGTTATTAGTCTTTTTGGGTTTGGTACAACCTCATCAACTTCAAATAGCGACTCTATCAGCAAAGCATCTAGTCTTAGCAGTGAAAAAAAGAATAAAGAAGAAAGTTCGAAAAAAGCAGCTAGTCAATCGATTAAGGCTTCAAAAGCAGCAAAAGCCTCTAGTTCAAAAGCGGAGCAATCTAGACTTGCCGCTTCAAAAAAAGCAAGCTCTGAAGCAGCAAGCATATCTGCTTCATCAGCCGCAAAAAGTTCTAGTGAGGCGCAATCAATTTCCTTAGCACAATCTCAGTCGCGTGCCGTATCGGAAAGTTCTGTAGCTGCTGCGTCGCGTTCCGCGGCTGAATCATCATCACTAGCAGTAGCCCAACAGCAAAGTGTTACTACAGCGACGCAAACTTATACTGGTTCAAGTCAACAAATAATTGGTAATTCCAGATCACATATATATCATGTTCCCGGACAAGCTGGTTATCATATGAATTCGGCTAATGCTGTATATTTTAGCAGCGAAGCGGAAGCGCAAGCCGCAGGTTACAGAAAGTCGGAACGTTAATACAATTATTACCAAAAAAAGCACACCCTAACCTGCGAAAGTTCAATGGGTGTGCTAAACAAAATATTGTAAACGCACGGGGCGTTCTATTAGATTATAACAGATATAAGCCCCCTTTTTAAAGGAGGTTTTTATTATGGCTTCGATATACAAACGTGGTTCAAAATGGACTGCTAGTGTTTCTATTAACATTAATGGAACATATAAAAAGAAAACAAAATCTGGTTTTATAACAAAAAGTGAAGCTAAAAAATGGTCAATCGAAGTTGAAAATCAGAAAATAAATGATACCTTATCCAAGGGCAACGGAATTATTGCTGATATGTTTGATGATTGGTATGAAGTATTTAAGGAGCCACTGCTGGAAACCAAGAGTAAAGCATGGTACAAGGTTATTTCAAAGTTACTACGTGAAAAATGGCCAAACAAACGTATTTCCGATATATCGACAGTTGACTTTCAAAAACTAATCAACGAGTATGGAAAAACACACGTAAAGTCATCAGTTTCCCACATTAAAAATATCATTAGCTCATTTGTTCGTTATGCAGTAGATGAAGATTTTATATACAAAGACTTTGCTCGAAATGTCAAAACATTCTCTGCTAAAGATAGTAAAGATAGAGACTTAAAATTTTTAGAAAACAACGAATTAGAATTGCTAGTCAAGGATGTTTCTAATAGTGATGCCGTAACAAGTCACATGATTTTAATGGCTATATATTCTGGTGCAAGATATTCGGAAATAGCAGGATTAACAGAAAAAGACTTTGATTTTGTTAATAACACGATCAACATCAATAAATCATGGCAAAGCTCTGATAAAGAATTTAAAGACACCAAAACCAAGACTTCTAATCGTATCGTTGATTTACCATCTGATTTTATGATGAGCGTTAAAAAATGGAAGTTTGGTAAACGATACGCCTTTGAGAGCCTAACTGGTCTACCACCTACTAATAATGCCGTCAACAAGCAATTAAGGCGTTATCTTGAAAAAAGAAATAGTAAGCTTATTACATTCCATGGATTGAGACACACGCATGCTAGCTATCTATTATCACAAGATATTGCCATTCAATACGTTAGTGAAAGATTAGGTCATGCTGACGTAAATATTACCCTTTCAACATATGCCCACTTACTCGAAAAGAAACGAACTGCCGAAACAACCAAGACTTTAGATGTACTTAAAAATTTGTAGCAAATTTGTAGCAAATGGTAGCAAAAAAATAAGAATTTAAAAGATTTTGATCGATTATAAAAGAGCTATCAAACGTCTTATAAACGTTGATACATCAACTCATGAGCAAATAAAAACCGTCCTATCAAGAAATTTGATAGAACGGCTAGAATAGCGCTAGAGGGAGTCGAACCCTCGATTTCGGCCTGAGAAGCCGACGTCTTAACCACTTGACCATAGCGCCATAACAAATATTAAGTATACCGAAAAAAATGCCTCTCGTCAACATGTTTTTCAAGTCTCGACTTCGTCACGACGCTTAGACAGGCTAATCGGCAACACATGTTATCGACCTCACCCTCAAAAACTGCTATACTTGCTAATATGCAAACAGTTATTCAAGTTACTTCCGGACAATTACAAAAGATGGTGCAATACTATGCCAAGTATAGCGGCAATGTGATTCCCAACGGTGCTATTTTTTCAGCCCGCACCCCAACCGCACACATTACAGGTTACCAATCGGGCAAAGTTATGTTTCAAGGTAAAGGACATAGTCTTGAAGCAGCCAAATGGCAAACTCTGACACCTGCAAGTAAAGCAAAACACAATTCAGACAGTATACCAATTGATTTTAAAAATTGGTCTGTATTAGGATCTGACGAAGTTGGTGCCGGTGCGTATTTTGGTCCACTAACAACTGCAGCAGTTTTTGTTAGTGAGGACGATCTTGACTGGGTACGTCAATTAGGTATTGCGGATTCAAAAACGTTAACCGATCAAAAAATGAGAGCCATTGCACCAGAAATAATCGCACGTCTACCACATCATGTCGTCAATTTGATGCCAGAAAAGTACAATCAACTGCAACCAAATAATAATGTCAATCAACTAAAAGCAATTTCGCACAATTTTGCGTTGGCAAAAGTGCTTGACAAAATTGCACCTGCAAAACCACGAGCAATTTTAATCGATCAATTTGCACAACGCGATACCTACTATCGTTATCTTAGTAGATCACACCAACCGCGTATTATCTCAGAAAATGTTTATTTCACGACGAAAGGCGAGCAATACCACTTAAGCGTTGCCGCAGCTTCAATTCTAGCTAGAGTCGTAGAGCTGAACACACTCAAACAACTCAGCAAAGACGCCGGTGTGACACTGCCTATTGGCGCTGGTCACGCGGTTGACGAAGTTGCCGCTCAACTACTACGCAACGGCAAAGACCTTAGTCAATTTGCCAAATTACATTTCGCCAACACAAAAAAAGCTGAACACCTTGTATAAAGTGTTCAGCTTTTTAAATTAGTTTTCTTTTGGCTTATCATCTGTTAATTCGTCAACAGCTTTTTCAGCAGAAACTTCTTCTACATCAGCAGTAGACTCTGCTGCAACTGTCTCATCTGATTTTTCCTCATCAGCCAAATCAGCTAGTGCAGCTTCCAGATCAACATCATCCTGCGTTAATTCGATATCCTCACTGGCAAACTTGTCACGTAAATCAGCAATTGCATCCTGTGTTTTGGCAACATAAGGCGATACAAAGTCTTTCGCCTTATCAACGTACGGTGCTGCTTGATCGGTGATTTCCTTGAGCTTACCAGAAGCTGAATCTAACTGATCACCATATTTTTCTTGGCTTTGTGACTTTAGTTCTGTGGCTTTAGCTTTAGCTTTTTCAGTGACGTCTCCCGCTAAATCCGCAGCAGCATAAGCAGCATCATAGGCTTTGTCACGCAACAGAACACCAGTTTCTTGTGCTTTTTCAGTGAGTTTATCCTGCTTAGTTTTAGGTAAAGCTTTAAAAGCAACAACCGCTGCCGCCCCAGCTAAAATTCCAAAAAATAAACCTTTTGCTTTTGACATGTGTTAGACCTCCGTCTTTTTGGATTTGAATTTGTTCATTGCAGCTGATGTTGCTTTTTTTGCAACCACAGCCGCCACACCACCAGCTCCAGCACTCGCAGTAGCTTTTGCACTAGAGAATCGGTTCGTAACATTTTGCACCGAACTATTGAGATGTGATACCGTTTCCGACAGATCAGCCATCGCTTGAACAGTCGGGTCAAGTTTTTTAACTTTGCCGTTCACATCGTTCAACAATGTGTTAGCATTACCGAGTATTTCATTACTTGATCTTGCAATTGTATCGACGTCCAGCGTAATAACACCTAGAGAGCGTGTTAAACGCATCAGGAAAATACCGATAAAAATCACCAAAATTAAAAATGCAACGGCGAAAATCAGTAAAGCAAGTTGTCCAGGTTCCATATACTCCTCCTTGTTGATGCTAGTAGAATCACGTTTTGTTAAACTTTTATGAAAAATAAAACGTTTTCAATTAGGTTAATTATAACAAAAAAAATCGTTCAATGAACGACTTTTTTTAAACTTGATCTTACACTTCAATTTGTTATATCAGTGGGCATAATCCACAGCACGCGTTTCACGAATAATCGTAATCTTAACGTGACCAGGATAGTCCAACTTTTCTTCAACAGTAGATTTAATATCATGTGCCAATACTGTGGCCTGCAAATCATTGACTCTGGTAGGTTCAACAATGACGCGAATTTCTCGTCCTGCTTGAATCGCATAAGCAGTATGCACGCCAGGATAATTGTTAGCAATAGCTTCCAAATCCTTTAAACGCTGTACATAATTTTCTAGTGACTCACTACGAGCCCCAGGTCGAGCTGCACTAATGCCATCAGCTGCAGCAACCAAATCTGAAATTGGAGAAATCGACTCAACGTCACCATGATGAGAAGCTATTGCATTGATAACAATCGGCTTTTCTTCAAACTTTTCAGCCAATCGAACACCTAACTCAACATGTGATCCTTCAACTTCAGCATCAACTGCTTTTCCAATATCGTGTAATAAACCAGCGCGCTTCGCAAGCGCGACATCCATTTTAAGCTCTGCTGCCATCATTCCCGCAAGTTTTGCGACCTCGATTGAATGTTGGAGCACATTTTGTCCGTATGAAGTTCGATAATTCATACGTCCAATCATTTTGATCAAATCAGGGTGAATACCACGTAGACCCAATTCAAATACAGTCTGTTCACCTTTTTCACGAATGGTTTCATCCATTTGGCGTCTTGATTTTTCAACCATCTCTTCAATACGAGACGGATTGATTCGACCGTCTGCCACTAATGCGTCAAGGGCCATTTTGGCAATTTCTCGACGAACAGGGTCAAATCCACTCAAGACAACCGACTCAGGTGTATCATCAATGATCAAATCAATACCAGTCAAAGACTCAAGTGTTCGAATATTGCGGCCTTCACGACCAATAATTCGACCTTTCATATCTTCACTTGGTAGGTTCACAACAGATACAGTAACATCAGCCACCGAGTCTGCTGCCGACCGCTGAATCGCTTGCACGACGATATTACGTGCTCGTTTTTCAGCTTCGCTCGTTGCGTCGTCCTGCGCTTCCTTAATCAGTGCGGCACGCTGACGAACAAGTGTTGTCTTTGTTTTACTTAAAATTTGTTCTTTAGCATCATCTGGAGAAAGTTGAGCAATTTCTTCCAACTTTTCCTGTTGTGATACCATCAAATTCTGGGCAACCGTGTGTTTCTTTTCTGCATCGTCCAAACGTGTCTGGACCTGATTTTCTTTTTGAATCAGAGAAGCATCACGTTGATTGAGGGCCGCATCTTTTTTATCGAGGTTACTGATACGGTCTTCAAGCCTTTGTTCTTGTTGTTGCAACTGCGTTTGCCGGTCTTTGAATGCATCATCGACCTTGTTACGATAAGTCTGTGCCAAATCTTTGGCATCAACTTCAGCTGCACGTTTTAAACTTTTAGCTTCTTTATTTGCTTGTTCAAGAATGTTAGCTGCAATTTGTTTAGTAGAAGCTACTTGGCGTGCATCTTGAGATTTACGCATATAGTAGCCAATGCCATAACCAATCACAATTGCGAAGAGCGCTGAAATGACTGTAACTACCATGTTAGCATTTCCTTTCAGCTTGTGAAACTCTATTTTCACATACATTAAGTATAGCGATTATTAGAGTTCCGGTCAATAGTGAGGATAGTGACTAAACGGTTATGATTACAGATTAAATTTAATTTTTAAACCGTCGCGCTAGTTCTCTTTCTTGATCACGTTTTTTAATATCAGTGCGCTTATCGTACTTCTTTTTGCCACGACCAATGCCGATCAAGACTTTAGCAAAACCATGTTTCATATACACTTTGAGCGGTACAATTGTCACACCCTGTTCTTGTGCAGCTTTCGCTAACGTGCGGATTTCTCGCTTGTGAAGTAAAAGTTGCCGAGTACGTAAGGGGTCAACATTAAATTGATTACCCTGCGCATAAGAAGCAATATTGACATTCGTTAGCAGCGCATTACCATCGTGTATGGTAACGAATCCGTCACTAATTGTAATTCGTGAGGCACGCACTGACTTGATTTCTGTCCCCGTCAGCGAAATACCCGCCTCAAAGGTTTCTGAAATTGCATAATTAAACCTAGCTTTTCGATTTTGAGCAAGATATTGTTCATTCTGTTTTTTCTTTGCCATTCAAAACCACCTTAGAAATTACGTTTACTATCTCGTTTGTGCCCTTGTTTGCTGTCCAATGGTCCTCGCTTAGTTTTTGGACCTTCTGACTTGCCACGTCGTTCATTTTTACGACGTTCATCGCGGTTACGTCCCTTCCCAAATTTGCCATGCGATTGAGAAGCAACGCGGATAGTAGTGGTTGGTGCATCTTGCGGATTGACCAACATAAAGTCAACTGTACGCTCATCTTTATTCACTCGAATCACTTTGACACGAACCTTTTGACCAATCTGGAAAATGCGGTGTTTCGATCGCCCAATCAGTGCTGCGTGTGACTCATCGTACTCATAATGATCATCTGTCAGATTTGATATATGCACCAGTCCTTCAACAGTATTTTCTAGACTAATAAACAGACCAAATTTCAGTGCCGAATTGACAACACCGTCAAACTCTAGTCCTATCTTATCAAGCATATATTCAGCTTTTTTGAGTGCGTCAACATCACGTTCTGTATCAATGGCGCGACGCTCACGAGTACTGGTATCTTCACCGATTTGACCAAGATGGCTGGCATACTTTTCTTGTGCTGATACACCATAACCATTTTTAGCGTACCATTTAATCAATCGGTGCACAGTTAAATCGGGATAGCGTCGGATTGGCGAGGTAAAATGTGTATAAAAATCAGCGCCCAAACCAAAGTGCCCAACTGGATCCGGTGAATATTTAGCTTGCTTCATCGCACGCAACATCATTGTCGAAATCATTTGTTCAGCAGGGTCACCGGCAACATCATTCATTAGTTTTTGCAGCATAATTGGTGTCACTTTATTTGGATCTCCAATCACTGGATGTCCTAAAGCTTTTGAAAATTCAAAAAATGATTTGGCACGTTCTGCGTCTGGTGTTTCATGAATACGATATAAAAATGGTACTTCTAATTTGTCAAAATGCTCAGCAACAGTTTCGTTAGCTACCAACATAAAGGATTCAATCATACGCTCAGCTGTGCCACGTTCGCGCAGCTTAATATCGACGGCTTTACCCTCGTCGTCAACAATGATTTGCGCCTCTGGTGCGTCAAACTCAATCGCACCACGCTGCTTACGCATATTGTACAAAATATCATGCAACTCACCCATCACTTTGAACATAGGTACTAAGTTTGCATACTCTTCTTGAACAAAAACATCCCCTTCGAGAATTTTATTCACTGCATCATACGTCATGCGAGCATGCGACTTCATAACAGAAGTATGTAAGCGATGATTAACAACTTTACCTTGTGGATTAATTTCCATTTCAGCTGACATTGCTAAACGGACAACATTGGGATTAAGTGACGCAATACCGTTAGAAATATTACGCGGCAACATTGGAATGACACGATCCGTCAGATACACTGATGTACCACGATTATATGCTTCGCGATCAATGCTCGAACCTTCCGTCACGTAATGGGAAACGTCAGCAATATGAACGCCTAAATGATAATTACCATTGTCTAACTTCCAAGCAACAACCGCATCATCAATATCTTTAGTATCTGCACCATCAATGGTCACCAATGTTTGCTCGGTGATATCCTCACGACCAGCCCATTCAGAATCTGGTACGTCTGTTGGTATTTTACCAGCATCCGCTAACACATCAGCAGGAAACTCATTGGGAACTTTTTTGCTGTAAACAATCTGCAAAATATCCATTCCTGGTTCATCTTTGTAACCAAGCGTTTCAGTGACGGTTGCTACGAGCTCTTTGGGGTGAATTTGGTCGGGAAAGCGTACAACTTCAGCCACCACAACCTGACCATCATTTGGCTTCAAGCCTTCCCCATTAACCAAGACTTTGAAACTCATCGCTTTTTTATCGCTAATGGCAAGTTCCCCAATCATTTCCTTGGCATCAGAGCCAAGCGAAAAAGTACCCACAATTCTCTCGTAAGCATGCTCTAATATTTCAACTACTTTACCTTCAGGACCACGGTCTGGAGAAGGCGAAGGTTTAATCGTTTCAACTCGAACATGATCACCTTGCATTGCTTGCAGTGTGTTTTCAGGATTGATAAAAAAGTCTGGCAATTCATCATCATACTTGACAAAGCCAAAGCCTTTGTCATTAGCACGGTACTCACCAAGTGTGTAGCCCGCATTCGGGTTATACTGATATTGTTGTTCACGATCAAGTGCATCGCCACTTCGGACAAGCGCGTTCAACGCATTAACCACTTGTTTATAGCCAGCACTATCATTCATACGTAGACCATCAGCTAGATTTTGAGCTGAAAAGGACTGTGCTGAATTGGCCTTTAAAAAGCCATTCAGCTGTGCTTTTAATTCTTCTAAATGCATGTGTTTTCCTTTTAAATTAAGTATTTTCTTTTTAATAACGCAACGTTTGCTACAAAAAAAGTCAGTCTACGAAAAAAGCGTAAACTGACCAATTCGTTTTTTAATGAGCTGAGACGTACATCAGCGCAAAACCAATAATGAACCATAGCGCCCCAAGAACAGACGTTGCACGGCGCATAACCGCTTCAAATCCTCGAGACTTGCGCTCAGCGAACAAATCGCCAGCACCACCGGATAAAGCTGATAACGCGTCCTGTTGTTTACTAGGTTGCATCATGACTGTGACGATAAGCATGAAGCCTACGACAATCAAAGCAACGGTGAGTGTCTTTTCCACAATCATAACCTCTACTTAAATCGATATTTCTATTATAGCAAATCTATCCCTAAATCGCTAGTATTGGAGAAACCGTCGCTCATTCATTGCCTAGAGACAAGCTGAACATGAGAATACCACCAGCTATCGCGACATTTAAGCTTTCTGCTTGTCCCTGAATTGGAATATACAAATTAGCTGTTGTGTTAGCTGCCAATTCATCTGACATGCCTTGCCCTTCGTTTCCTAAAATCAAACCAAACTGTGTGCTTGGCTCAATATCACGATATGATTGCGCTGCTTCATTCAACTGAGAACCATATACTGGCAAACCGTTATTTGTCAACGCATCAACCCATTGATTGAGATCACCATTTAGAACTTCTAAGTGAAATTGAGAGCCTTGCATAGCTCGTACTACTTTAGGCGCAAAAGCGTCTGCAGTGCCTTCACCTAGTACAACACCTTTAAAGCCAGCAGCATCAGCTGTTCTAACTAATGTTCCAACGTTCCCGGGATCTTGAATTTGGTCAAGCAATAACCACGCACCATCGTGAACGTATGCGGGATCGAATGTTTTTTCAGGTAAACTGATCTCTGCAAAAATCCCTTGTGGTGTATTAGTGCCAGCAATATGCTTAGCAACTTCTTCACTGATTTCAAAAGCGGGTACACCATGTGGTACTTCTGGTAAATGTAGTGCCATTTGTGATGATGTTGCCATGACTGCATGAAACTTAGCGTTCGCCTTAACCGCTTCTTCGACCAAGTGCCAGCCATCAAGCAAATAAGTATGATTTTCTAATCGACCTTTTTTTGACGATAATTTTGCCCATGCTTTGACACGTGAATTTTGATTTGAAATAATTCTTTCCATGTACTTTTTCTTTCTATGAATGTTGAAACGCAAAATTTACTCTAATTCTAGCGTTTTTGTTTACCGGCATTACGTCCTTTTTTGTTTTGATTGGTCTGAGAAGGCTTTCTCGACGCTTGAGCGTTATTAAGAATTGATGGATTAGTTGGTGCAGTCGCCGCTTCAGCCATTAAATCATCAGCAGTTTTTTTAATCTTAAATTCACCAGCCACGCGCTTTTCGAGACCTGGGCGTTGCAAATGCTGAATCAACGATTGAATCAAAGCAAAAATACCACCAACCACAAAGTAAAGACCAATCGCGCCACTTGCAATCATCGCAAAACCAAAAATCATGATTGGACTAATAAACATCATAGCTGCTGACGTTTTACGCTGCTCTTGTGGCATGTGTTGCATCATTAACCACGCTTGAGCTAAATAAATAATACCGGCGATAATCGCAAAGACAAGTTGTGGTTTCCCAAGATCAAAATTGAAAAAAGATGCCCCCTTTAGGGCTGGCGCATGCAAAATGGCTGAATACAAGCCTGAAAAAACTGGCAGTTGCATCGCCATTGTCAAAAAGGACATGCCACCCATGACACTGACATCGTTTTCTCGATAGAGTGACATCATTGACATACTAGCCTTTTGTTGTTCTTCTGGTGTACCAGCTTTACGCGAAATGGCCTGTAATTTGTCAATTTCAGGTTTCAGTGTCTGCATCTTGATTTGATTAATTGTTGTATTCACTTGTTGATTCAAGAAAAACGGTAACAAAATCAAACGTAGAATGGCTGTGATAATCACAATCGCCCAACCAATGCCGTCAACCCCACCAATAAAGTGGGCAATGTTGGTCATTACTTCAGCAAGCGGATGACCAATCCAACGATACATACGACTATTTTGATCATAACCGCCCGTCAATAACACAATATCTAAAATCACAAACGCAATAGTTAAAACGCGCTTTAGTTGTTTCATAATCAAAGTTTCTCCTCGAAAACCGTGTTTAAAAATCATCGTATAATTACAAATTATAATTATACCAAGAATTAGTATCGAATAGCAAAAACATTTGATTCAAATGGTGCAATTGATTCAATTTCAACGTCATCAACGCGACTATAAAATCCCGGTCCCTTTTTGATAGTGGTTAAAAAATTAGCCATGTTTTCTTCTGTCCCTTGGGCTTGTATTGTCACCGAGCCATCTTTTCGGTTGCGCACCCAACCAACGATATTATTTTTTTGTGCCGTCTGTTGCGCAAACCATCTAAAGCCAACACCTTGTACAACACCAAATACGTTAACTTCCAGCGTTTTCATTGTCATCCTCATTGTACAAAGGGAGATGAATTGTAAAAATCGAACCTGACCCTTCAGCACTTTCCAAGGCAATTTCACCGCCATAAGCTTCTACTAATCGCTGGGCTATGCTCAACCCAAGCCCGTTACCGCCTTTGGCGCGAGATCTAGCCTTATCAACTCGATAAAAGCGATCAAACACACGTTGAGAGTCTTTAGCAGAAAGGCCTTCACCGAAATCCTGCACACCAATTTCCACACGATTAGCTGTTTGAGACAAGGCAAAATGAATTTCTCTTCGGTCTAACGAATATTTGACCGCGTTGTCTGCTAAAATAATCAAAATTTGTTCCATATGGTCCTGACGAATTTTAACTTCAGCTTGCTGAGATAAATCGTCGTCAAGTGTAAAAATAAAATCCGGATGTATCAATTTGAAATTATCATACACGCGATGAACGGTACCACCAACATCAGTGATTTCTTTGATATTCTCGATTGGAATTTGTTCTGCTCGTGTCAAATTTAACATTTCATTGATGAGTGTCTCCATCCGTTGTACTTCAGCCAGAGATGACTTTATCGAATCATCAAGTACCTCCGGATCGTCTTTACCCCAACGGTTCAGCAGTTCCATATGTCCTTTAACAATGGCAACAGGTGTCCGCAACTCATGTGAAACATCCGACACAAATTGTTGTTGCGCGCCAATTAAACCTTGTAATCGATCAATCGTACGATTTAAAATTCGTGTTAAATCCGAAAATTCGTCATTAGCACCTACTTCACTAACACGCACGTCCGTCATTGGATCATCTTCAAACGCCTCAATTGTACTTTCTATCGATGTGACTGGTCTCAAAATTAATCGTGTCAACAAAAAAGCAAAAATGAAAATAGCAAATCCACCCAGAATAACAATCGCCCACAACCAAAGAACCATCGCATCTGGCGGATTACCATAATACTTTTGAACTAATGCCGTCACAATGAGTGCAAAAATAATAAAGATAACAAAAAAGCCAGACGCCATTCCAATTGCTAACTGCCAACGCAGTGAGAAGCGACGTGCGGCTTTTTCAGTTGTGTTTCTATCATGATCCATATTTTAGTTCCTAAAATCAGCTACGCATAACATAACCGGTACCACGTACTGTTTGGATATATGACGCTTTGCTTTCTGGGTCATCAATCTTATTGCGAAGATATCGGATATAAACATCAACAACGTTTGTTTCAACTTCTGAGTCGAATCCCCAAACTTCTTTAAGCAATTGCTCACGAGACTGTACAACGTTGATATTTTCAACGAGCGTCAATAACAAATCGTACTCACGTTTTGTCAAGTTGATAATTTGATCATCTCGACGTGCGATACGATTTTCCTTTTCGATGCGCAAATCTTTAAAATTAATGATTGAACGGTGCTTATCGTTCACTTCCGTCTCAATGGCAATACGACGCAAAAGGGAGCGAATTCGAGCCAAAAGTTCTTCAATAGCGAAAGGCTTAACCAAGTAATCGTCAGCACCATAATCCAAACCAGAGACGCGATCAATCACTGAATCCCGAGCTGTCATCATGATAATTGGCGTTTTCTTTGCTTCACGCAGACGACGCGCTACTTCCAAACCATTTAACTCAGGCAACATCAAATCAAGCAAAATAACATCATAATCATTTTCTAATGCCAAATCTAAACCTGAACGGCCATCATGAACCGTTTCAACTTCATATCCTTCATGCTTAAGTTCAAGACCAACAAACTTTGCCAAGTTTTCCTCATCTTCAACAATCAATACTTTACTCATTTTTTGTCCTCAACATTTTAAATCGGTTTAAACCGAGTCTATATTATATTCTATTACTCACTTTAGTTTAGATGATTTTGATATTTTTTGCAAGTGTTTTCTCATTCTTTGAAAAAATCATCTAATTTTGCTAAACGAGGGTCTAATTTATCGCTATTATCACTCATTTTCTCATTTTTATATGTTTCTTCACTGATGACATGCCAATCGTTGCCTGAAGGCAAAATATCACTATTTTCTTCTTCAGTCGTTAAAATTTGTAGCGGCAAATTAGCAATAATATTATCTAAAATAGCATCATCCACATTCAATACATCGTTTTCAAGGACAAATACGGCGTCTGTTTCTTCAAATTCGGATAAGCGCGTCACTTCTTCAATGTATCGTTCCTCAAATGTCACATTAATTGGCAGTTTAACAGCATCCAAAGAACGTGACGAGGGTACGGTAATTGTGCCTTTAACCGTCACTTTTAAAATGATATCTTCATTATCTAAATAACTGATTTGCCCCGCAACTTCTAAAGGTGACAACGCTAAAACGGTCTCAGGGAAACGTTCTTTGGCAATAGGTTCAAGATTTATCTGTTCAGCCAACAGCATGGGCTTTTGACGATATTTTAATAATTGGTTCTTTGCAAATTTCATTTTATTTCTCCACAAATATTGGCGCGCGTGTCACATCTTGTTGTTCAGTCGCATTGTTGGCAAGGAGTTGCCATAGTTTACCGGCTTTATAGTCTAAACGCAATTGCGCTCTTGCTAAGTTACTGTCAACTTTACTGATCAATGGTAAAGTTACTTCTCTTTTGATTTCATTCAAATACTGTTGCCCATTCGGTGTGAAACCCAAAACTCTCAAATATGGGTCTTGCATTGCGGCCTGCATTTGGTCAACCTTAACATTCAGCAACGTGTACAATAATGTGCGTTGCATTCGTGCAAACGTATAACGTTTTGATTTAGTTCTTTTAATAAAATTTTGGTAATTCGTAGGTGCTGGTTCTGTTAACATAACTGAGGCCAAACGATGTTCCAATCCTTCCGCCATTTGGTAGACTTGCCCTAGCTGACCAACCGTATCTGTTGTAATACGATACTTCAGCAGGGGCCAAAACTTTTCCTCAAAATTAATTGTGGAGGCTTCAGATGTCAAAGTTTGATAAACATCATTCGGTACCACATTTTTGATTTTTTCTGCACGATCTTTGTGGAGGGCCAGACGAATGGCAGAAGCAGACGCAATTTCTTGTGTTTCTGAAAAATGTAATTCATGATATCCTGCAGCTACGCGTTGAATCGGTATCAGTTCAATCGGTGACTGTTGCTTTAAAACAGCTGTTGCATATCCCAACGCCAAGATATCGTTGGGTTCCTTTAGCTCAAAACCAGTTTTGTCTGAAAGTTGTTGTGCGTATACGCTTGCGAACGTTTGATTATGTTGCTTAAATTGATCATTTTGATTAACGTCTGGTGCCTGTTGTGCCAAAGATAAAAAATCAACATCAGCATGTTCGCTCCCAAACACAACTTGTTTCACATTTAAGGCGGTTAGCAGTTGAATCGCGCCATCAGCAAATAAATGACTTGGCTGTACTGCAAAAAACGTTGGTAACTCGATGACCAGATCAACACCATGCGACAAAGCTAATTGTGCTCGATGCCATTTATCCATAAGTGCTGGTTCACCGCGTTGAACAAAATTGCCAGACATGACAGCGACAACAACGTCAGCACCTGTTGCAGCTTTGGCTGCTTCAATATGGTAAATATGTCCGTTATGAAAAGGATTATACTCCGTGACTAAGCCAACTGCTTTCATGGTTTCACCGCCTTAAAGAACCAACGCGTTGTATCTTCTTGAATGTCATCACGACCAAAATTTGCACTAACGTCAATGTTTTGAAAACCGACTTTTGCTAACAACTGTTCATAGGTCGCTAAACTGTATGTTTGTTCATGATGAATTTCACGCATAATTTTAAAACCGTCAATCGTTTCATCATAAACAAAAAATTTAAGATCGTGATCGACGCTGTTCATTTCATCTCCAGCAAAACTAGTCCACATTAAAATATTTTCTGGATCATCATCATTATTATAGTAGTAATTGTCATAACCAACATCAATCTGATAAGGTGTAATCACATCAAACAGGAACATGCCACCATCAGTTAAATGATCAAAAACCTGGATCAACGCAGCCTCTAAATCATCAATATTTGGTAAATAGTTCAACGCATCTGCAAAGCTAACAATCAACGGATATGTCGTTGACCAATCACTAAATTCACGCATATCTGCCTGTAAAAGTGTCAAATCAACGTTAGCATGACTTGCATGTGTCTGAGCTAAAGATAACATATCTGGTGACAAATCTAAAACTGTGACCTGATATTGATGTTCTGCTAACAAAACACCTAGCCGTCCAGCACCACCACCCAGATCGAGTACATTTGTCGGAGTGGTGTATTGGGTGACATAGGATAGCCAATCCTGGTACATGTCCGAATCAAATAATCGGTCATATTTAGCAGCAAAAGTTGTGTAATTATCGTTAATGTTCTTAGTCATATTCTCAATTTTAACATAAAAAAACTGGCACAAGTTGTCCCAGCCTTCTTAATCCTCTACTAATAAACTTGTCAAATCAACATATGGTGCATCATGCCACAATCGTTCCAAGTTATAAAAATCACGACTTTCAGTATCAAAGATGTGTACGATAACGTCACCTAAGTCCATCAATACCCATTGACCTTCTCGAAAACCTTCTGTAAATCGTACTTCACCACCGGCAGCTTCAATTTTATCTTTCACTTCTGTCGCAATAGCTTGTACTTGTCTAGTAGAAGCAGCATCAGCAATTACAAAGTAGTCAGCCATTAAACTCACTTCACGCATGTCAAGCGCTACAATATTATTAGCTTTTTTCGCATCAACTGCCGCAACTGCTGTTTCCAAAACTGTGTTCGCATTTAAAGTTGTTGTCATATTTTAGTTTTCTTTCCTAACCCAATAATTATAAGTTTCCAACGATTTTGGATAAATCGGCGTTTCTTTTTGAACCAGACGTGCCAATGTATGCACAATTTGATATTTTACACCCTGCTCAAGGGACTGTTTAGTAATATCTCTTGCCACTTGAACACCGTCAAAATCACGGCCCACTTCCAAATAGTCTGCCATGAAAATCACTTGTGAAAGCTTACTCATCGTCGCTCCAGCACCAGTGGTATGCTCACGCACAGCCGTTAAAATATCAGGGTCCGTAATGCCTAGTTCATCATGAATCATTTCAGCACCAATGACACCGTGCCAAATATAATTGCCCCAATTCAATAAATCGGGATCCATTTTTTTGCGTTTGATAACAGCTATAAAGTCACTATCTGAGCGTTCTTTAGCATAGTCATGAACTAATGCCGCTACCTCTGCTTGATCGGGATCAACACCATTTGCTTCCGCTAATTGAACCGCATAATCCCGTACACGACGTACATGTTGAAAACGGTAATCTGATAACTGAGCCTCAACTTTTTCTTCGAGTTGAGCAATACTGCCATCAAAATATTTAGTCATAAAATCCTCGATATAAATTATATTCTTGCATAAATAGGGCCACGCGTTCTGGTACTAAATAATTAATACTTTGATTCATTCTAATTCTAGTTCGTATTTCTGATGCACTGACGCGAATATCCGGCACGTTAAACCACAATACTGGGTAATCTGATGAAGTAGATTGCCCTTCACGCACACCAGCAGCAAAAGTAACCAGTTGACTCAGCTCATCTATATGGTCCCAAGTTGCTAATGTTTTGATCTTTTCTGCACCCAAAATAAAATAGTATTCATTTTCAGGATGCAATGAGACTAATTCGCGCATCGTATTGAAAGTATGCGACTCACCACCATTGCGAATTTCCAAAAGTTCTATGTCAAAAAAAGCATTGTCAGTAATTGCCAAGTGAACCATTTGCATACGATATGATGGTGCAATAGCACTGGCATGTGTGCCATCAACGGGTTGAGCATTCGGCATCCAATAAACTTTTTCAAGGCCTAATTGTCGCCCCACACTTTCAGCTAAAACGAGTTGTCCGATATGCGGTGGATTAAACGTCCCACCAAAAATACCTATTCGTTTTTTTTCTTTCTGAGGCGCTGTTTCCGTTTGGACTTGTGGCGCAATGGTTACTGTTTCTCGCATATTGACACCCTTAGATTTTTTCTAAAGCAACTGAAACTTTCTGATATTTTTCTTCTACTGCTGGTAAATATAAGACGATTGTCCGGCCAATCGTTTGAACAACTGAAATATTTGAGTGCGTCTCGATATAGTCGGCAACTGAATCAATCGTTTCCTCAGATCCTTGTTGCAAACTGATCTTGATCAGTTCACGCTTTGCAATCGCCATCACTAATTCCTCTAGCCAAGTTGTCGTCAACCCATTTTTACCGACTGAAAAAATTGGCGATAGAGTGTTTGCCTGTGAGCGTAAGAAACGCTTTTGTTTTCCTGTAAGTGTCATTAAATCATAGCCTTTCTAATTAGAACGTCAACGCCCTCTGGTACCCATCCGGCAACTTTAATGCCCGCTGGCACGGTAATCCAACCTAATCCAGCAAAAACGAGATCACTTTTTTCAATGATATTGAATTCACGTTTGACAAGTGGTGAAGTCGTCAAATTCAGTGGCGCTGGTGTTAGTAATTCCCCAACATGTCGATTATAAAATTCATCTGCGCCGTTTAATTTAGTGCGGTGGATATTTAAATTATTTTCAAAATAAGCTGTGACAGCCGTCCGTTCACCACTCAGAAAATCAAACCTAGCCAATCCACCTAAGAACAATGTTTGTTCCGGATTGAGCTGATAAGTACGTGGCTTGATTTCTTTCTTCGGCAGCGCATACTTTAAATCTTTATCAGCAATAACATGTGCCATTTGCTCACGTTTGATAATGCCCGGGGTGTCAATTAATTGATGACCATCTGCTAACGGAATTTCAATGCGGTCCAATGTAGTCCCTGGAAAACGTGAAGTTGTTATCAAATCCTGAACACCAGTCCGTGACTTGATAATTTGATTAATCAGTGTTGATTTACCGACATTAGTCACACCCACTACGTAAACATCACGATCCAATCTTAATTGGTCGACACGTTCAAGTAATTCGTCTAAGTTTTTAGGATGTGTCGCAGAAGTCAAAAAAATGTCAGCTGGCTTAATCCCTTGAGCTTTAAGCATTGCCTGCAACCATTGTTTTAGTCGATTCTGATTCAATAGCTTAGGAAGCAAATCTACTTTATTTCCCACCACTAAAATAGGGTTGTTGTCACCTACAAAACGTGGCAACCCAGCAATTTCAGACCCCGTCACATCAAATAAATCCACTACGTAGACAATCAACGCTTTTGTCTCAGAAATTTGATGCAATAATCTGGCAAAGTCATCGTCAGTTAATTCGACTGGTTGAATTTCGTTATAATGACGTAGCCTAAAACAGCGCTGACAGAAAAGCGCATCGCTATCAATGGCTTTTTTTAAGGCGCTTAATGGCAAATATCCAGCTTTTTCTGGGCTAGTAATTTGCATTAAAGCTCCACAGCCAATACAGCGTAAGCCTTCATTTAATTGTGTTTGAACGTAGTCGTCAGTGATTTCAGTTGTCACGTAATGTTTTCTCCCATTTCAAATATGGATGTGCTTTAAAGACAATTTTCTTAATGTACTTTTCAATACTGCGATTAAGCCATGTTTGCCACATATCCGACTCGATTAGACGTTGAACTAAAACACTTCTAATGCCAGCACTGTGTGCAGCCCAAACGTCAGTTAGCATTTGATCGCCAACCATAATTACTTCGTCGCGCTTAAGATGATGAGTTCTTAGTATGTGTAGTATGCCACGCGGCAATGGCTTTAGCGACCATGAAACAAAATTTACGTTCAATGGTGCAACTGCTTTAGCCACTCGTTTTGTTGTATTGTTTGATACTACAATTAGTTCAATACCGCCATCACGTAGGTCCTGTAACCATTGACGTAATTCGGGCGTACCCTCAGGATTGTTCCATGCCAGCAATGTATTGTCTAAATCTGCGAGCACAGTTTTAATCCCATGCGCCTTTAAATCATCGACTGTTAAATCATATATTCGTTCGACCATATATGTCGGTGTAAAGTGTTCTAAGCGCATCGTATCCATCTTTCATCTCGTTTGTTTCTTTATCTATTATAACAAAAAAACCCGTAAGACGGGTTACACGTTTATTAATACCAATTATTGGCTTGCCAATGTGCAATTGCATTAGCTACTAAACCATATCGATCGGCAATGTATTTTTGCATAGCTTCTAACTGAACAGCGTAATTACCACGGTAATCTTGACCAGGAACATATTGCGCGTAATATGCTTCAGTTAATTGACCAATACCATAATATGGACCGTTTTGAGCATTTGGATTGCCGCCACTTTCGCGTTGAATCAACCACTGAATGTCGGCGGATACTGCTGGCGTAGCGGGTTGCGATACCGCTGTCACTGTGGCTTGACTATTAGCGACTGATGAGACATTATCCGTGTTGTTTGTATTAGCATTAGTGCTAACCTCAGTTACTGTTGGTGCCTGATTAGCGTCACTTTGAGCCGTTGCTGTTTCAGATGCAGCCACTGGCTGATCTTCAGTCTTGTCGTCAACTTTTTCTGAAGACTTTGGCACTTGTGCCTTAGGCAATGAAATCATCTTAACATCAGCCAATGATTCAGCAGCTGCATCAACTGCTTTGACGTCGACTTTTTGGTCAAGACTTGCAGCATCAGTTGGCTGATTTTCTGTTTGTAGTTGTGTTCCCAATGCACCCAATGCAACTCCCGTCATTGTAGCGCTTGCAATCAATATTCTCTTTATCATGTCTTCCATTGTGCCTTGTTTATGTTACATGGACGTTACGAAAATTAACAAAAACGTAGACCAAAAATACATAATAAACAACAAACAATGATTTGTATATTAAAAAGAAAAAATAACGATTATTTTAAAAATAAAAAATCAACAATGACTTTGTCAGTCTCATTGTTGATCTATTTGCACAGTATTGTGCTGTTTAAGGAGTAATCTGATTGTACGGTATCAGACTATAAACGAATCACACATGAAAACGCTTACAATATTATTATAACAGTCATTTTATTTCCGTCAAGACCTAATTTAATTTTTTATTTGTTCGCAGGTTAATGGTTAAATCTCTTAAAACCTAGACAAAATTAATTAGTTATATTATTATACTAATAAATAGTAAGTGGCAGGAGATTATATGTTTAACGTAAATTATAAAATTGCTCACATCACCCTATTGGCAGATGATGAACAACATATGCGTAGCTTTTATCGTGACATGTTAGGACTTGTCGAACGAAAGAAAGCGCAAAATCAGTTTTCTTATGCCTTCACCAGTCAAGATCAGCCTTTCCTAACCTTAACATTTACCGGACGTAAGCCATCACAGCAACGACAAGGATTGTATCATTTTGCGTTGCTTTTCCCAGATAAAGCGAGTTTAGCAAGTTTGATAGAACGGTTAATTTTGTCTGAATATCCGTTAGGCACGGGAGACCACGATGTTAGTGAAGCATTCTATTTAAATGATCCCAATGGCAACGGCATTGAACTCTATCACGATAGACCGACAGAACTGTGGGAATGGGACCAAGGGTTCGTCAAAATGGGTACGAAAGCAGTAGATGTCTTCAGCCTATTACAGACTAAACAAGGCGCTTGGTCGGAATTTCCTGTTGGTATGACAATTGGTCACCTACACTTCGTGGGAGATAGTGTTCATAAAGGTGATGCGTTTTTTATCACTATGTTGCAAATGTCATTAACTGCAAAAATAACGGAGAGCGCACACTTTTACGCTCACAATGCCTATCACCATCACCACGCCTATAATACATGGTTTGGACCCAACGTGGCACGACGACGCTCTGATGAAAATGGTTTAGTCGATTGGACAATTTTAGTTGACAAACAACTTTTTACAATATTACAACATTCGCTCCACGACCAAAATCACTCAACGCAACCAAGTCAGATTTGTTTGGTAGATCCTTTTGGTAGCCGATTATTGATCAATGAAGACTATGCCAAACAGATGTGAAATCAAGCAGTGCCATTCCTTTTTTTAGCAAGATTAATACTACAGTATTGGATTTCAATCGAATCAATGTTTGACAATCAAAAAAGCTGCTTACCGACAATTGCGGTAAAACAGCCTAATTTAATTGGAGCTAACGGGAATCGAACCCGTGTTTGCTGATTGCGAACCAGCCGTACTCCCTCTATACTATAGCCCCAAAATACAATGACTTTGCTAAATCATTGTATTTTTTTATTGTAAATTATAAATCTTGTTGGAAATCCATAGGTGTATATAATTTCAATAACTTACTGAAGACAAATTGTGCAATGAACCCTGCAATCACTGGAATGACTAACCATGCAATAATTGCCACAAACGGATTGATAAAGTTATTCATCACTGATGATGGCACTGCAGCATCTTTAACCATTGATTGAATTGGTGAAACCAAACCAATGTAACCAAATCCAGCGGTTGTTGGTGTGCCTTGAATATTAAATAGCGCTACTGGAATACCTGAAATTGCCGCCGTCAATAAGAATGGCAACATTGTCACAGGCTTAGCAAATACAGAAGGCATCATACCTTTCATAGCACCCAAAGCAATTGCAACCGTCACACCAGGCTTGTTCACCTTCCAAGAATTAATTAGCAAGACAATAGTCGTAGCAACAACTCCCATTGCAGCGGCACCAGAACCAATACCAGACAAACTAATTGCCAAAGCAATACCAACAGTTGACACAGGTGTGATGATGATAATGGCGAACGCCATTGCAATTAACATCGCCATTGGGATTGGGGCTAACTTGGTAAATGTTTCAACCAAGTTACCAATCCAAGTCGTAATATCACCAACGTATGGTGCAATTGATTTTCCAATTAATCCAACACCACCGCCAACAATAATTGGGCTCAAAATGATGGCGACTGAACCAAATCCTTTCAAATAGCGGGCTACCAACCATGTCACAAAAACAGCAATCGCAGACACAATCATAGCATTGATAACATCACCAGCACCACTGGCGATGTATACGTTTGCCGGTGCAACCGATTTCAAGCCAGTGACTGGATTAACAAACCCTGTTGGTGCAACTGCCCACTTGATTGAACCAGATGCCACCGCCGTTGCAATAGCCACAACACCAACATCCAAACTCTTCATCTTAAATTGTAAAGCAACAGCCATACCAATTAAGAACGGAATCAACGATGTAAACAAAGTTAGAATAGCACTCAAGTTAGCACCAAAAGCAGTTGTCCCTAAACCTGAATACTGAATAATGTACTTCATCACAGCTGATGGCAAAACACCAATCAAAATTCCTTGGGCTGATCCAGATAGTACTTTAAAGAAAAAATCCTTTAAATGTAAATTTGTTTGGCCGCTAAATGCTACGGGCGCATTTTCTTTGGCTTTGCGTGCATAAGCTTCATTCCGAACTTCCTGCGACGCTTTCGATGACCATTTCTGGCCGTCTGCTTTGATAGTCATATCAAACTTCCTCTTTCCAACGCTTGTGATGTCTCCCACTATCTCAACATCACAGCACATAAATATATTACACTAACAATTATATCACTTGATTATTATTTCACAAGTACTCCGCATAAAAATTCCCAGAGGTCTAGTCTGGGAATTTAATAGTTGTATTTGTAAAAAAATGCTCAATTAATATTTAACTGCAATAGCTGGCGTTTCACCATTAGCAAACGCAACAGCGGCATCAAATGATTGGTGAACCATTTCTAAGACAGCCTTTGTTGTATAAAAAGCCGTGTGTGGTGTAACCAAAACATTTTCACGGGCAATCAAATCGGCAATCTTTGGATCTGGAAATTCCTTATCTGACCAGTCTTCGTTGAACAAACCAACTTCATTTTCGTAAACATCCATCCCAAAGTCGGAAATTTTACCAGAATTCAAGCCATCAATCACAGCATCAATGTCCATCAAGTTACCACGAGCAGCGTTCATGATAACGACACCATCCTTCATCTTTGAAATCGCATCAGCGTTAATCAAATGGTGGTTTTCAGGAACACCTGGCACGTAGAGTGAGATAGCATCTGCTTGCGCATACAATTCGTCCAGCGTGTCAACATACAAACCTTCAGCTTGCAATTCAGCGTTTGGGAACTTGTCATAAGCAATTACTTTTGCGCCAAATCCCTTCAAAATGTTAATGGCAACACGACCAATATGACCTGTACCAATAACACCAACCGTTTGCATACGCATTTCGCGCCCAATTGTTGGTGCCCAACGCAAGTCATGCTTGGCAATTTTTGCATCCAAAGCCTTTGTGCGACGTAGCAAACGTGACAATTGGATCATTGAATGTTCAGCAATTGCATTTGGTGAATAAACTGGGACATTTGAAATGTTAAAATTAAATTCACGCGCAGCATCAAAATCAATATTATCTGTACCAACGTTACGCAAAGACAAGTTAGTAACCCCAACATTGGCTAAAGCAGTCAATGTTTCACGAGTGTAATCCAATTGTTGATAAACAACAGCTGAATCAGCCCCTTCAGCTAATTTAGCTGTTTCAGGCGTCAACAAATCTTGTGTATAGTCAACTTCAACCTCTGGGTTGGCAGCCTTCCATTCTTCAAGTGATGGCTTTTCATCATCACGAATACCGTAAGCAAAAATCTTCATGAGTTCCTCCAAAATTTTATTACATTTACATTGTACCCTATTTCACTAATGAAAGCACGACATTTAATTATCAGTAATCAACATTTTTCTCATAATTTGTTCTCAAAATGCTTAAACTAAAAACACACATTATTCACAATTAGGCTGTAATATTATAGATATTCCAGAGCAACACGCGCTGGAAACTCTCCTAAATAACGTCATCGCTAGATGACTCTCCTTCGAATTTTTTAGATGCCCGCAACATCTAAATTCATGAAAGCAGCCGTGATGAAGCTGCTTTTTTTCTGTAGTAAAAAAGCAACCATTCGGTTGCTTTTATTTTGAGATAGGCTTATCGCCAGATTTAGTCAAAATACCATCAATGAAACCATATTCCAAGGTCTCTTCAGCACTCATCCAGTTATCACGTTCAGTGTCGTGTGCAATTTGGTCCAAGTCCTTATCTGAAGCATCCGCCAAAATTTTGTTCAACTTTGCACGTGTTTTGGTCAATTGTTCAGCAATAATTGCCATATCTGTCTGTTGCGTCCCACCGGCAGCACCGCCCATTGGCTGATGAATTAAATACTCGGCGTTTGGCAACATATAACGATGACCTTTTTCACCTGAAGCAGCAATAATAGTACCCATTGATGCCGCAAGGCCCATCACAATTGTTGTGACAGGTGCTTTAATAAAGTTCATTGTGTCAGTAATTGATAATCCCGCTGTAACAGAACCACCTGGTGAGTTGATATACATTGAAATTTCTTTGTTTGGATCTTGAGCTTCCAAAAATAGTAACTGAGCAACAATAGAGGTTGCCATACTATCTTCGACTTCTCCTTGAACCAAAATAATACGATCTTTTAATAAACGTGATGGTAAATCATAGTTTTCACGTCCATTTGCAGTTTGTTCAATAACTCCGGGCCACATAAATTTTACCTCGTATCCTAGCTTGGTTAATTCAAATAATTAACTTATTATTATTTTAGCACATTAATAGCGTGAGTGCTAAAAATTTACAATTTAGTCAAATCATACGCTTCACCAGCTTCAATCATTTCTGCCAATTGTTTTAATTTTCGCATACGATGATTAACACCTGATTTACTAATTTCTAACATTTCACCTAGCTCTGCCAATGATTCATCCGGATTATCTAGTCTCGCCTGTGCCACTTCTCGAAGCTTTTGTGGCAGAAAATCCAAACCACCGATTTGCTTTGCAATCGTCTGAATTTGGGACACCTGCTTATTAGCGGCAATCGCCGTTTTTTGCATGTTGGCCGTTTCAGCATTGACTAACCGATTCACCGAATTTCTCATATCACGCATCATTCTAATGTCTTCAAATCTCAGCATGGATTGCGTTGCACCGATAGTTTGTAAAAAATCAACAATTTTCTCAGCACGTTTTAAATAGACAATGAAACCATTACCGCGATCGGTCATTTTGGCTGGTAAATCAAACCCAGACATCATGATCAAAAGTTGCTCGCCTAGTTCTTCATGTGTCGTATAGATTTCTAAATGATAATTTGCTTTTTCGGGCGAATTGACAGAACCCGTCGCCAAAAAAGCGCCACGTAAAAACGATCTTTTTTTATCGACTTGATTTAGAAGGCGCGACGGAATCTCTGGATGAAGACCAAAAGGATCAACCCCAAGGTCATTTAGCACATCATCGATCTGGCTTTTCAACAATACACCGTATGACTTATGTCGAGACAAATGGTTGTGATCACTGACTGTCACTTCGACCTCAACATTATCATAACTTTGTTTTAAAAGCGTGTAAATGCGTCTAGCAATTGCCGCATTTTCGGTCTGAACGCGAATGCTTTGATCTAACCCGAGTGTGCTGACGCCATTCATGCGCATAAGTGCCGATAACTCTGCCTTGGCATTACCGCCATGAACAATCAAACCAGTTAGTTCCTTTTTTACTTCAGCAGCGTAAGACATCTATTTTTTTCCTAAAATTTCCATCAACTTATCAGCAATCTTTTGACCATCATGAAAGGCCCCAGCATCACGTAATTGCAAAAAATCACCAGCAATTTGCTGAGCGCCCTGAACCTTTACAGCTGATTCATCAAGTTTAACTTGTTTTGAAATCTCATTCCACTTCTGAAAATCAACGAAATCGTCTGGTACCTTTTTACTATTTGAAACAACATAATTAACAACGGGTGCACCAATATGTGCATTAAGGGCTAGCAAATGTTGTGCATCTGTATAGGCATCTGTTTCGCCTTTTTGCGTCATGATATTAGCAATATAGACTTGTTTGGCTGACGTTTGCTGGAGAGCTTGTCTCACTTCTGGCACCACGACATTTGGTAAAATCGAAGTAAACAAGCTACCCGGCCCGTACACTACCATGTCAGCGTTCATAATTGCTGTCACAACCTCCGGTGCTGCTTTCGGTTCCTCGCCTGGTTCATCACCAGTGACCCACACATGATCAATTGTTTGATGCGCATGCGTAATTTCAGACTCACCCGCCAAAGTCGATCCATTTTTAAATTCTGCATGTAAAACTAATGGCTCATTTGAAACAGGATAGACGTGACCACAGACGTTCAAAAACGTCGCTAACCGTTGCACAGCATCAAAAATGTTACCCTGCATTTCCGTCATCGCAGCAATAATTAAATTACCCACAGCATGTTCAGCGAAGAATTCATCTTCTGCATGAAAACGATATTGCAGGAGCTTTAATATTTCTGGATCGACATCGGCCATTGCCACCAAAATATTACGAATATCACCTGGTGGCACGATATTAATGTAATCTCTTAGCAGTCCGCTCGATCCACCATCATCAGCAACAGTCACCACGGCCGATAAATCAACCGCTTCTCTGACTAGAGGCTTAATGATAACTGGCAAACCGGAACCGCCACCAATAATCACGATTTTAGGGTTCATATTTTTCAACCTTTCCAAAAACTAACTTCATTTTAACACAAAAAGTCGCCCCACAATTTTGTAGGACGACTAACTGTTACTTAGAAACTGTTTTTTGACGGGCAAGGTCATGAATTGCCTTTAGAGCACGCTTACGTGTCTTAATATTAGGACTTTTCAACTTGCGAGCCGCTGAGGCAATGTCTAATTTTTCTGTCATTGTATGAGATCTCCAATTTGTTTTTTTGCAAATAGGGACGGGGTAATCAATATTTTTCAATTAATTACTCTAGCAATCTTACTTACATTTAATAACTATACCACGTTTTAATGGAAATGCAACTATTTAGCGCGATCTAAGTCACGTTCAATAATTGTTTTGAGATAACGTCCAGTATAGGACTGCTCTGTTTTCATGACTTTTTCGGGTGTGCCCGTGACTAATACTTCACCGCCGCCTGCACCACCTTCAGGTCCCATATCAATCAGCCAATCAGCAGATTTAATCACGTCCAAATTATGCTCAATCACAACCACTGTATTACCAGCATCAACCAATCGTTCAAGAACTTGCAGTAGACGCGCAATATCATCTGTATGAAGTCCCGTGGTTGGTTCATCCAAAATATACATTGTTTTACCATTAGTACGACGATGCAATTCAGATGCCAGCTTCATTCTCTGGGCCTCACCACCAGAAAGTGTTGTGGCTGATTGACCTAATTTGACATACCCTAATCCAACATCGTTAATAGTTTGCAACTTTCGGGCTATTTTAGGAATTGGCGCAAAAAAATCAAGGGCTTCAGTTGCTGTCATATTCAGTACTTGTGAAATATTTTTGCCTTTGTAGCTCACTTCAAGTGTCTCAGAATTATAACGTGTGCCACCACATACCTCACATGCCACATAAACATCTGGCAAAAAGTTCATTTCAATTTTGATGACACCATCACCACGACAATTTTCACAGCGACCGCCTTTAGTATTAAATGAAAACCTTCCCTTATTATAGCCACGCATTTTGGCTTCATTTGTCTGTGCAAATAAATCACGAATGTCATCAAATACACCAGTATAAGTGGCAGGATTTGAACGTGGTGTTCGTCCGATTGGTGATTGATCAATGTCAACAACTTGTTCGATATTGTCAACACCTTCAATGGCACGAAAACGACCAGGTTTTTCAGAATTATTGTTTAATTTTTGCTTGAGGGCTCGTTTTAAAATCGCGTTAACTAACGTTGATTTCCCTGAACCCGAAACACCAGTGACAGCGATAAACTTCCCCAAAGGAAACTTCACAGTCACATTTTTAAGGTTGTTTTCCTTACCACCCTTAATGGTAATAAATTCACCATTTCCTGATCGCCGTTTAGTAGGCACAGGAATATACTTTTTACCAGATAAATATTGCCCTGTTAAGGAGTTAGGGTTAGCTTCAACGACAGCTGGTGTACCACTAGCAACAATTTTCCCACCAAGGGCACCGGCACCAGGACCAACATCAATTAAGTAATCAGCAGCGCGCATCGTGTCTTCATCGTGTTCGACAACGACTAACGTATTGCCTAAATCACGCATACGTTGCAATGATGCCAAAAGCATGTCATTATCTCTTTGATGCAACCCAATAGAAGGTTCATCTAAAACGTAAAGCACGCCAGACAAGTTGGAACCAATTTGTGTAGCTAGTCGAATACGCTGAGATTCACCGCCAGAAAGTGTCCGAGCAGAACGAGAAAGTGTTAAATATTTCAATCCAACACTTTCCAAAAATCCCAAACGATCTTTAATTTCTTTAATAATTGGCGCCGCGATTTCTGTATCTTGTTGACCCAAGCTGATACCATTAAAAAAATTAAGTTCTTGGTCAACAGGCATTTCAGAAACTTCACCAATATGCTTACCCGAAATTTTCACTGATAAGGCTGCCGGGTTCAAACGATATCCACCACATGCTTTACAAGTTAACTCTGTCATATAGTTGGCCATCTGATCCCGTGTAAAGTCAGAATTAGTTTCGTTAAAACGACGAGAAATGTTGTTAATCACACCTTCGAATGGTATGTCAACATCACGAACACCACCAAAATCATTTTCATAATGGAAATGAAAATCTTTATCGCCAGAGCCATTTAAGATGAGTGTTTGTTGTTTAGCAGTTAGTTTCTCAAACGGTTTGTCCATATCAATTTTGAATTGTTCGGCAAACTGCTTTAGCATTTCAGGATAATAGTTAGATGAAATAGGATTCCACGGTACGATGACCCCTTCGTTAAGCGATTTGTGCCGATCTGGAATAACCAAATCGATATCAACCTCACGGGTAACGCCTAATCCTTGGCAAAATTCACAAGCACCTAGTGGTGCATTAAAACTAAACAGTCGTGGTTCTAGCCGACCAACACGAAAATCTTTTAATTCGCCAAGGTAATGATCAGAATACCTTAAAACAATTGATTCTGATTTGTCATCTCGTGACACGACCTCAATTGTCACGCGCCCAGCCGCGAGACGTACTGCTGACTCAATTGAATCATATAAACGTGATCGAGAATTATCACGTAAAACAATGCGGTCAACCATAACATCAATATCGTGTGCTTCATTTTTATCTAATGTCTCATTGTCTGAGTCTAACTCAATCAAATCACCATCAACACGGGCGCGAATGTAGCCTTGTTTTCGCATCACATCAAATGCTGAAGCATGGGAGCCGCGCTGCTGCTGAATGATTGGTGCAAACACCTGTAATCGGCTCCCCTCCGGCAGCCGCTCGAGTACGTCATTGACCATTTGATCAATTGTATACATAATTTTTGTGCCATCATCCGGATCACCCGGGCGACCAACTCGCGCATATAACAATCTAAAATAATCATTAATTTCTGTAACAGTGCCAACCGTTGATCTTGGATTATTGGAGGTTGTTTTTTGATCGATTGAAATCGCAGGTGATAGCCCATCAATTGAGTCAACATCTGGTTTATCCATTTGACCTAAAAACTGGCGAGCATAAGAGCTTAGACTTTCCACATAACGACGCTGCCCTTCGGCATATAAAGTATCAAATGCCAACGATGATTTGCCAGATCCCGACAAACCCGTGACAACAGTCAAACGATCTTTTGGTATATCAACATCAATGTTTTTTAGATTGTGTGCCCGTGCACCGCGAATTTCTATTTGTGTTTTTGCCATTCTTTTTCTCTTTAAATTCATTTAAATGGTGTTGGTTAATGACCAGCACGTGTTTTTAATGTCATGACACTATCACGCAATTGTGCGGCTTCTTCAAAGTCCAGCGCTTTAGCAGCTGCTTTCATTTGTGCCGTCAAATTATCAATAATAGCCTGTTGCTCATCTGCTGGCAAATCATCAAATGCCACTTGCGTCAAATCAACTGCTTTGTCATCCGAAACAGCAGCATGCGTAATCGAAATCAGATCCCTAATTTCCTTTTTAATGGTCTTTGGCGTAATACCATGCGCTTCATTATATGCCATCTGTATCTCACGACGTCGACTTGTTTCTGCCATTGCCTCTGCCATCGACGCGGTGGTTTTATCGGCATACATGATGACATGACCATTTTCGTTACGTGCTGCACGACCAATAGTTTGAATCAATGAGCGTGGATTACGCAAAAAGCCTTCCTTATCCGCATCTAAAATGGCCACCAAGGACACTTCAGGCACGTCAATACCTTCACGTAACAAGTTAATACCAATTAAAACATCGTACTTTCCTAAACGCAAATCACGAATAATTTCTGTTCTCTCTAACGTCTTGATGTCGGCATGTAAGTATGCAACTTTAATGCCCAAATCTTTCAAGTAATCAGTTAAATCTTCTGCCATTCGCTTAGTAAGTGTCGTAATAAAAACACGTTCATCACGTTTCGATCGCAAATTAATTTCGCCTACTAAGTCATCAATTTGACCCATAACTGGGCGTACTTCAACCTCGGGATCGAGCAGACCAGTTGGGCGAATAATCTGCTGTGCAATATGCTCTGGTGCTACACGGTTCATTTCATAATCACCCGGTGTGGCTGACATGTAAATGATTTGATTAACATGTTGCTCAAATTCCGGTAGTGTCAATGGTCGATTATCTAAAGCACTTGGCAATCGAAAACCATAGTTAACCAATGTCTCCTTACGTGCCTTGTCACCATTAAACATGCCTCTCACCTGTGGCATTGTCACATGGCTTTCATCCACTACGATGAGAAAATCATCTGGGAAAAAATCTAGGAGTGTAAATGGCGGTTCTCCAGCTTGTCGACCATCCATCCAACGTGAATAGTTTTCAATACCACCAACAAATCCCATTTCTTCAAGCATTGCTAAATCATATTCCGTGCGCTGTTTAATCCGTTGTGCCTCGATTAATTTGCCTTCTTTTTCAAATTTTGTCACTTGTTCATTCATTTCTTGGCGAATGCCTTCAAGCGCGACACGCATTTGATCGTCGTCTGTCATAAAGTGCTTAGCAGGAAAAATAGCAACATGTTCACGTTCTGACACTGTTTCACCCGTTAAGGAATTAATTTCTCGAATACGATCAACTTCATCCCCAAAAAATTCTACGCGTAACGCCATCTCATCTTGTGAGGCTGGGAAAATCTCGACAACATCACCCCGCACTCGGAAAGTACCACGATGAAAATCAATATCATTACGAGTAAATTGAACGTCAATCAGGTCACGCATCAGCTGGTCGCGACCATACTCATAGCCCACCCGTAAACTAATCACATGATCTTTATATTGATGTGGATCTCCCAATCCGAAAATTGAACTGACAGAAGCCACCACAATGGTATCGCGTCGTTCCAACAGTGCGCTTGTTGCTGAGTTACGCAATTTATCAATCTCATCATTGACAGCGGAATCTTTCTCAATAAAAGTATCAGAACTTGGTACATAAGCTTCCGGCTGATAATAATCATAGTAGGATACGAAATATTCAACAGCATTATTTGGAAAAAATTCTTTTAATTCGCTATAAAGTTGTCCTGCCAATGTTTTATTATGGCTGAGCACTAATGTTGGTCTTTGCGCATCCTTAATAACATTGGAAATAGTAAAGGTTTTACCGGTTCCCGTAGCGCCAAGTAGAATTTGTTCCTTTACATTATTATGTAAGCCACTGACTAGCTGCTCGATGGCTTGCGGCTGATCACCGGTTGGTTTATATTTTGAGACCACTTCAAATTCATGATCTGTTTGGTGTTCAATCATATTATTTTCTCTTTTCGTCACCTTGTCACTATTTTTTGAGACAATCTTGTTTCATTATATCAAAAAACGAACAAATGTTCTAGTTGAACCTTGTTCGCCATTCTTACTTATCTGAACTCTCATTTTTTAACTCAGGAGCATCTGTGACATAATCGCTTAATGTTGATTTTCCCTTATTTTGGGCCAAAATACTTGATGGATTACTCTTTTGCGCCTTTTTCAACGCTGCTAGACCAGCAGACTTCTTGTAATTATAATCCTTTTTGTTTACCGCATGGAAGTCTGACCGCGATGTATCAAATCGCAACAAATCACCAGTAATAACATCATCTGAATAGCCAAGCACTTTCGTAGCATAATCGGACATTGTTTTAGCAACTTTTTTGAGTTGCTTATCCGAACTCTCTGTCACCTGCTGGCCTGTTTGGGTGTTGAAATATTGATTATTAAACTTGGTATAAGTTGGCGTGATCCAATCACCATCTCGGAAAACAACCTTGCCTTTATAATCATTCGATAACATATCTTGTCCAAACATGGTCATGCCATCATCTGGCACACCCAATAAGTCCAGCAAAGTTGGCATCATATCAATTTCACCACCATAGGTATGATCAATGCCACCTTTCAAACCTGTTGCATGAATCATAAATGGCACCTTTTGGAAATTAGCTAAATCGTAATTTGTCACCTTATCTTTGCCAAGTAATTGTGCAATTGCTGGCTGATGGTTCTCGGAAATACCATAGTGATCACCATAAAGCACAAACACTGAATTATTGTAGAGACCAACTTTCTTAAGGTATGCCATTAACTCACCAAAGGACTGATCCAAATAATGCGCGGTTTGAACATAACCATCAACCGTGTTATCTCCTGTTTTGGTAGCTGGAAAATCAATATTTTGCTTATCTAGATCGTATGGATAATGATTAGTAACTGTGATTAACTTTGCATAAAATGGTTGTGGTAATTGTTCAATATATTGCGCACTGTCCCTTAAGAATATCTTATCCTTCATACCGTAACCAACATTATAATTTGCTTTGTTGGCGTTAGGGTAATAAGATTTTGAAAAGAAATAATCATAGCCAAATGACTTGTAGGTATTGTCTCGGTTCCAAAAACTAGCAACATCCCCATGGAAAGCAGCCGTCGTATAACCACGTTGCCCCAAAATAGCTGGCAGTGACTCAAACGTATTATTAGTACCATATTTAACCATTGCGGAACCAGTTGCCAAACCAAACAATGAATTCTCTTGCATCATTTCGGCATCAGAAGTTTTACCTTGTCCCACTTGATTATAAAAGTTATCAAAACTCAACGTATTTTGGTCATGATAAAACTTATTCAAATTAGGCGTTACTTCTTGACCGTCAACTTTATAATCAATCAAAAATTGTTGGAATGACTCCAAATGAATCATAAAGACATTTTTGCCTTTTTGCGTGCCATAATATTGAATATTGTCTGGTAATTTTTGCGTTGCAACGAACTTTTTAACTTTTGCCAAATCGGTTGGCTTAGCACGCTTTCGACTTTCTGTCTGATTATAAGTTTGAACGGCATTGAACACAGCGTATTCATTCAACCCAAGATATTTAACAATGTAATTATTATCAAACGAACGCGTCAATAATCCTGAACGATTCGTTGACGCAATACCATAGTCAACAAACATTAAGATCACACCGAAAAGTGTTGTCAAAATGGCAAATTTTTTCTGAACACCCTTTCGATCAATTGTTAACTGCTTAAAGATGACCAGCGCAATCAAAATAATGATATCTATAAAAACTAAATAATCCGTCCAATGAATAATTGCAGCGATAGATTTACCAAGATTATTCCCGGTTGAACTGCCCGACCCTAAAATTCCCATCGATAGAAAGTCAGAAAATTCTCGATAATACAACATGTTTGCAAACAGCCAAGCAGATTGAATTAAATTGAAAATAATCGCCAACCAGTAACTCAATGCGCCACGAAAATAGAGAGCGATACTAATAAAGATAATAGCCGTTGGAATTGGATTTAAAAACAACAAAAATTGCTGCGTTGCGCCTTCCGCACCCAAGTTAAAGTTCATATGATACTCGGCAAACATTTTCAGCCAAACCAACATCACATTCAGAATAAAAAACCAAACGATGGGTGCCGATGTATCCATCGTACGTTTTATTTGTCGCCACCATGTTTTAGGACTAGAAATTAATTTTAATAAACGTTTCATTGTCGTCAACGCACTCCTTGCTAAATTAAGAAAATTGCTTGGTGCTCTCCTAATAAATTAGTTTAAAATCATGTAGCACATCATAAACTTCAATCGCTACGAGATCAATATCATCAAATTGGAATTGTCGCACCTCTCGATGCTCTCGAACTGTCCATATTTGTGTTAACTGGTCATAAGTGACCTGTAACGCTTCAATGCCAAATGCGTCAAAACGACGAATTTGAACAGCATTATCGGTTGAATCAATCATCGCTCGCAGTCGACTTAAGATTTGCTTCAAATCACTTGTATGACGTCCGTCATTGTCCATGTTCTTACCTCACATTTTTTCGTGCTGGTATTATATATGCAATGATACCAGCAAATATGCCAAAATAATACGTAATTAATCGCCAAATTAAAATGACTAGAATCAATGTTGCTGAATTTTTAACGAATGGTGAAAACAATAACTGAAAACTCAATTCCGCGCCGCCAACGCCACCGGGAATAGGAAACAACGAAATCACCATAACAATCATGATGTTCATAGTGACTATCAACCAAGGATTTACCGACGCATAACCAAAGGCACGGATAACAAAATAAGGAATTAAATAAAAAACAATCAACTGCATCATTGTCAGTATTGATGAACCAACTAATGATTGCCAACTACTAATAACTCGTCGTGACTCTTCATGAAAGTTATCAATTTTTTGTTTTGTCGTTGCAATAACACTCTCAAACCGTTGCTTTGACATAATGCGCTTAAATAGTGGAGCTACAAAATCAACTAGACGTAAAGTCAAAGATGGCCAAAACATCACCAAGGCAATGCCCATAATAACAACCGCGTGAATAGCAATCGCAAATGGAATGAAAGTCGCAAAGGTTGGCGCAACTTGTGAATAGATAAATGTATCTGCTGCAACATAACCCACTATAAAGAATAGCACGACAACAACTTGATAGACTAAAAATTTCATCAAAATGACAGACATTGCCCGACCAGATTCAACACCAGCTCTTGCTAAACCATACAATTGTGCTGGTTGTCCACCAGTTGCAAAAGGCGTCACGCCTGTACCCAATAAGTTCAATAAAGGCACTCGTAATAAAGCAAAAAAGGAAGTGTTTTTTCGGTCTGTTTTGTTCAATAGCACTCTTGTTGCCGCGGCTTCAAAGGCAATTGAAACGATCATCATCAAGAGACCACCCACTAACCAACGCCAATCAAGATGTTTCAATGCTTCTTCAAGTTGCTTTCCTCTGCCACGTAATTCCCGCGTTAAAAAATAGATGACACCCGCGGTTAAAACGGTCACAATAATGATTGATAATCTATCGCGTTTTAACATTGTTAAGACTCACTTCCCCAATAAACTCGTGTAAACAGCTTTTAACTGTTGACCAATTTCCGGTAAATTACGAGCTTTTGCTAATTGATACCCCTCATCTCGCAAATCTGCTAATTCACCATTTAAAATTTGTTGCATTTTATATTCAAACTCATCAAAATTGCGGGCTTTGTAACTATTTTTGCCATCTTGTAGCCAATTGTGATAAACCGGAATGTCGCGCACCAATACGTTTTGCTTTGAAGCTAATGCTTCGAGCACAACAATGCCTTCAGTTTCTTCATAGGATGGATATAAAAATAAATCAGCACCTTGAAAGGCACCACGAATCACATCACCAGTAATATAACCTGGAAAAATTAAATTTCGTGGATGATCGCCTTTAATGAGGCGACTAATTTTGCCCGGGACTAATCTCAAATCAGTATAACCAAACCAAATGAACACATATTCAGGGTGACGCTTTGCTAATTCAACAAAATCCAAAATACCTTTTCGCTCAAAAAATAGTCCAACACTCATGACAACTTTCTGTTCATCCGATAGATCAAAGTAATCTCTGAATTGACGGATTTTTTCGTCATCGTGTGCATATTTTTCAAGAGCTATGCCATTTGATATTGGCATAATGGGTTGACTCAGACGATAGCCGCGCAAAAGTTGCTTAGAATAAGGTGTTGGCGTGATGATCGCATCAGCTTTGGAATACAACGAGACAAGATAACGCTTAAACAGAGGCGCAATCATATTAGAGCCAATAAATGAATTACGAAAATCTTCATAGGTAGAGTGACCATGATAAACCACTTTTTTCCCTGACTTATGCGCTTTATTAACCATGTGATGGCTCTCAACACCATAAGTGTTAATGTGCAAAATATCATAATCTGTTGATTTAGGGTCAGTTGTGACAACCACGTCAGTATGTGACAGCGCCTCTTGTTGCAACTTTAAGGCACGACCAATACCAGATTTTGCAATTAACTTTTGATTTTCAAAGTAAAGTAAAACTTTCAATTAATTTCTCCTAAATGGATTGCGTAAGATACGCTTCATATATCCCACCTCTTCATCATTGGGATACTCATCATCGACATCATCAGCATGGTAGTCGGCCAAAATATCTTGATAAAACGCTAAAACACGTTCCGCAAATTTTGTCGCATCAACATCTTTCATTTTGGCTTGACGTACTTGCTCATCTGCCGACGAATTCGGGCGTTCAAGATATTTTTGAACCGCTGCTAACAATTCATCATAATCACTGACTAAGGTTCCAATCGCTTCATTATCAACTAAATTATCCAGATATGGGGAATGAATCGCCACAAAAGGACGATTGGCTGCCATGGCTTCAATAAATGTCAAACCTTGCGTTTCTGTGTCCGATGAACTGACGAATACATCTGCCATTTGGTAATAATCACCAATATCTTCGTGATTAACCATTCCTGTAAAAATAACTTTGTCATCTAATTCAAGCTCCGCAACTTGCTCAAACAAAGATTTTCTAGCCGGTCCATCACCGGCAATGACCAAACGCGCATCCGGCATCACTTGCAGCAACTCCGAAAACATCGAAATCGTCATAGCAACATTTTTTTCAAAAGCCAATCGACCCAAAGACAGAATAATTGGCTGTGTGTCATAAAAATGATAGTTTTGACGTAAATTAATCTGCGTGGCACGGTGTTTTGGTAAGGATACTCCTGTTGGTATGATACGCATTGGCGCTGTAATACCATAACGAATGAGTGTATCTTGCACTAATTTAGAAGGCGCAATGACACCAGCCATACCAATCATATAAGCCTTCATAATGCGACCCACACCATTTGGTCCAATCAGCATACCTTTAGCAAAATAATGCGTGTAATCTTCATACATCGTATGATACGTATGAACAGCCGGAATTTTGAGTTGTCGCGCCACAAATTTACCTAATAAACCGAGTGAAAATTCAGTTTGTGTGTGTACAATATCAAGCTGGACTGACTTAGCTATTTCAACCGCTTGAATTAGGCCACGAAAAGCCAAGCGTCGGTCTTTAAAGCCAAGATATGGCACACTTGAAAAACGATAAATGTGTGGTTCAAATTTATTTTTGGGCACTTTTGGATCCGTCGAAGTAAATATGTATACCTGATGTCCTTGAGCTTCTAATGCCTCTTTTAAAGTTTTGATTGAGGTCGCAACCCCACTGACTTGTGGGAAATACGTGTCCGTAAACAAACCAATGTTCATTGTCTCCTCCAAAAATTAAACGCACGTTAAACGTGCATACGAAACGCAATAGTAATAGTATAACATTTTAAGCGTTTTCCTTCCAATAGCGGCCCGCTTTTTAGCAGTGATTATTATCATTTTTTCTTCTAATGAAAAGCCACTAATTTTTCGAAATTAGTGGCTAAAATTATTTATTCAAATACCATTTGATTATGATACAGTTCGGCGTAAAAACCACCTTCAGCAACTAGTGCTTCGTGGGAACCTTCTTCAATAACTTGACCATCCTTCAAAACCACAATCTTATCTGCACCCAAAATTGTTTTCAAGCGATGTGCAATCACAAAACTGGTCCGTCCAGCAATGACATTATCCATTGCTGCTTGAATTCTTGCTTCTGTAACTGTATCAACGTTTGAGGTCGCTTCATCCAAAATTAAAAATGATGGATTTGTCAAAATTGTTCTTGCGATTGATAATAACTGTTTTTGACCCGTTGAAAATATCGAGTTTTCGTCGTCTACTTTGGTTTGATAAGCATCAGGCAAGGTCATAATAAAATCGTGAATGTTGGCTTGCTTAGCTGCATCAATCATCGCTTCATCACTAGCTTCAGGATCCCCAAATTTAATATTATCAGCAATTGTGCCACTAAATAACACAGAATCTTGTAACACAATGCCAACATGCTCCCGCAACGATTTGAGATCTAGGTCACGGACATCAACACCATCAAATGTAACAGCACCTCCTGTCACATCATAAAAGCGATTTAATAAATTCATCACTGTTGTCTTACCAGAACCAGTTGGTCCAACTAGTGCAACCATTTCACCTTTTTGAACATCAATTGAGACACCGTGCAAGATTTCTTTATTTTCTTGATAGGCAAAATGAATATCTTTTAATGTCACGTTTGATGATACACCAGTCAGTTTTTGACCATTGACTGGTGAGATTTCTTCTACTTGTTCATCAACATCACTCAAACGGCGGGCACCAGTAACAGCCAATTGAAGCATGTTGTAAATCGACGTAATTTGTGTAATCGGTTGATAATATTGCTGTGAATAATTAACGAAGACTACAATCAAGCCTAAGCCCACCGACTTATCCATACCATCATGCACAACCAACCACGAGCCAAAGAATATCACGATTGCCAAGTTAAGCAAAGATAGTCCTTGCATCAAAGGAAACAACATACCTGAGTATACTTGACCCCTAAAAGTTGCTTGTTTGACAGTTTCATTATGTGGGGCAAATCCAGCAATCGACTCCTTTTGCAGGCCTTGCGTAATAATGATTTTTTCACCGTTAATTTGCTCGTTGATGTAACCATTCATTTTACCAGTGGCATCTTGTTGTTGATCAATATAATGACGTGCACGACTAATGACAAACCACGCAACAATAATTGCAACAGGCGTTGAAGCCATCGTCACTAATGCAAGTTTCACATTTTGATTAAACATCATCAAGATAACACCGACAAACAAGGCAAATTGTGACAATAACTGGAAAATAGCTTGGTTCATCGCGTTGAAAATATTATCCAAGTCAGACGTAAACAATGACAAAATTTCACCGTCTCGATGCGTATCAAAATACTTAATTGTCATCCGTTGTAATTTGGCAAACAAACCAATTCGCATACGCCCAGAAGCTTCCGCACTAATACGACTGGAAATAAAACTTGAAATGAACATAGTAATTGCAGTCACAACGAAGAACAACATCATCAAGCCAAGCGCTTTGTAAAACGGCGTCATACTGGCAGTTTGCTGGGTCTGTGGATTCATATATTGACCAACATAATTAGCCAATTCAGTGATTGCTTGACCCATATAAACTGGCGCTTTCACTTCAAAGTAAATAGAAATAACTGTTACAACCGTCACAAAAGATAAACTAAGCCAATAGCGTTTAAGATATTTTGCGAAATAGACAATCGCGCGTTTAATATCAGTCATGCGTTCGCTCCTTTCGCTTTCTGTGTCTCGTAGATTTCAGTATAAATAGGAGATGTTTGCAATAATTCTTGATGTGACCCAATACCAACAAGTTGCCCTTCATCAAGCACCAAAATCCGATCTGCGTGTAATACGGAGCTAATTTTTTCAGCAATCACAAAAGTTGTGGTACCTTTCAAATCACGGTCAAGCGCTTCTTGCACTAGTTTTTCAGATCGCGCATCCAAGGCGGATGTTGAATCATCTAGAATCAAAATTTTAGGATTTCCGACCACGCCACGCGCAATTGAGAGTCGTTGTTTTTGACCACCGGAGAAATTGGCTGAACGTTCTTCAACCTCGTGTTCAAAGTTATCATCGTAACGGTTAACGAACTCCGCAGCTTGTGCAATTTCAGCAGCTTTTTGTAATTCTGTTTCGCTTGCGCCCTGATTACCTTGTCTTAAATTACCAGCGATTGTACCACTAAATAAGATAGCGCGTTGCAGTACGTACGAAACAGCACGGCGCAGTGATTTTTCATTCACGTGCTTCAAATTCACACCACCAACGGTCACTTCACCTACTGATGGATCATACAAACGAGCAATCAATTGTGCTAAAGTTGTTTTTCCAGAACCAGTTGCACCAACGATACCAATCATTTCACCAGACTTAACATCAAACGAAATATTTTCTAAGGCAGGTTTTTGATCACCGGGATAAGTAAAGGCAACATTTTTGAATGAGACATCCCCGCTCAAGTCAAGCTCTTCCGCATTAGCATCGTAGGTCAAATCAGGTTCAGTATCGAGCACTTCTTTGATACGCGCTAACGAGACAAATCCACGCGAAGCAAATGTTGACATCATGCCACCAATCATAATGGCAAAGAAAATCTGCATGAGATATGAAATAAATGATGTAATTGCAGCTAAATCACTTGGATGCTGGATAATGCCGCGACCAACAAATAACACAGCAGCACCAATAGCCACATAAGAAATTAACATAAACATGGGAATCATTGTTGAAAATAAATACCCAATCGTCGTGTTAACATGTGTTAATTCATCAGAATTTTCAGTAAAACGCGTTGTTTCATTTTGCTCTTGATTAAACGATTTTACTACTCGAACGCCCTGCAGGTTTTCTTTAGCCAATGTATTCGTTTTGTCAATCAACTTTTGAATACGTGTAAAAAATTTACCCATCTGCTTGAACACAATTTGTGATGATAGCGCAATCAAGATGACCATCAACACCACAATCCACCACAAACGTGGTAACGTCATCAGCGCAAGGATGAAAGCCCCAACAAACAAAATAGGAATACGCGTCAATGATTGTAAAAACATCATGACAAGTTGTTGCACTTGGTTGACATCATTAGTCATCCGAACAACCAAGTTTCCTGCTGAGAATTTTTCGATATTACCAAATGAAAACGATTGAATTTTTTTGTATTCGTTTGCTCGAACGTCCGCTGCAATTGATTGTGAGACTTTTGCGGCGAAAATCGTATTGATAACACCAGCAACTAATCCAATCACTGCTAGTACCAATAATTGAATACCATATTGCATCACTTGACTTTGATTATCTGCAATAATTGCCTTCATGATATTCTGCAATAGTCGCGGTTGCCATAGCGACGCACCTGCCATGACAATCACCGCCAATATTGAAAACGTAATATCACGCCAATATGGTTTCGCATGTTCTTTTAAAATTTGCATGTCATTCCCTCTTTCAACACACTGTAATTGACAGCGCACAATTTTTAAAGCTTTTGAACAGTGAGTTTAGTATAAAATAAATTACTTTGTCTGTCAATATAATATTTCCCACTATCAGCAAAAAAACTGCTTCCCTCAGGAAACAGTTCTTAGCAATTAATTCAAATATAGTTTAGTTCTGAGTCAAATTATCACTGCTCATAACAGTTTGACCATTTTCAACGATTTCAAAAGTTTTGTTGGCCGCATCGGCTGTTAATACAGCTTTGTTTTGACCGCTTTCATCTTGACGTGTCACCACAATTGTTGTATCAGTTGGCGTGTCGACTGTGATTGAGCCAGCCAAATCAAATGCAGGGCTTTCATTACGCCATGACAATAGCTTCAATAAGTTAGCAACAACTGGTCGCTTAACTTCTGACTTAACTTCTTCACGTGTATAGTAATGACGGTTAATATTACGACCTTCTTTAGTTGACTCCAAAAGCGCGATATCATTTTCACCTGCCAACAAACCAACGTAATAAATTTGTGGAATTCCAGGCGCAAAGACTTGGAAGACACGACTCAACAAGTAGGCTGCATCATCATTCCCTAATGCTGAATAATAAGTTGAGTTAATTTGGTAAATATCAAGGTTGTTATATGAAGCAGATGAATATGTCTTTTTGACATTCGCGCCAACCTTGTAAAGTTGTTCAGAAGCGTAGTCAATCTCATCATCAGTTAGAATATCACGGGCATCAACGACACCAATACCATCATGCGTGTCCAATGTTGTGAATTGCTTCATTGGTGACATCTTCAACCACTTTGCCAATTGATTTGTCTTACCTGAATACAATGTGTAAAGCGTTGTCATTGGTAATGCAAAGTCATAGGTGAAGTAACCATGATCATTGATCTTTTTAGGGATTGAGTAATGTTCATGAATTTCTGGCAAAATTTCAGCCTTTAATGGTGTCAAAATTTCACGTACTTCATTCAAAGTGTCCCAAATTTCTGGTTCAACGAAGAAGTCATTGGTGTCAACTTTTTTAACTGCATACGCAAAGGCATCCAAACGAATCAAGTTAGCACCATGTTTTACCATGTCTTCAAGGGTTGTCTTAATAAACTCTTTGGCAATCGCTGAATTAACATCAATATCAATTTGTTCTTCACCAAAAGTATTCCACAAGTTTTCTGTTGTGCCATCATCAAATGTGATTTCTTGTGTTGGTGCCTTATCTTTACGCTTGTAAATTAAGTCAACATCGGCTTGTGTTGGACGGTTTTCGCCGGCCTTTGCCCAGAACTTTTCCCAACGAATAAAGAAATCTTTATACTTTGAATCGTCATGGTTCTTCTTAAAATCTTGATACATCACTGATTCACGAGAAATATGGTTAATCATGAAGTCAAACATCAAATAGTATTCTTCACCCAATGCTTCGACATCTGCCCAATCACCAAATGCGGCATCAACACGAGTATAATCGGCTGGCGCAAAACCGCGATCACCTGTTGAAGGGAAGAAAGGCAACAAATGAACCCCACCAATCGCATCTCCAATATCTTCTTTCAAGACTTGATGAACATCTTTTAAGTTTTTTCCCAACGAATCAGCATAAGTGATCAACATTGCTTTGTTTTGAATTTCCATTATTATTTCTCCTGTTTTCTGCTAGTAATAACTGTAACGATTGCGATAATGAGCAGTACTAATCCCAAATAAGGAATTGTAGCATACGCTGATGCGGCAGCACTGCCACCACCGTGACCAATCAAGCTGGCAAAAGTCGCCACAAACATTGGTTCAACGAAGACCCCAACATTAAACCCAATCAAAATGATTGAAGTAATCAACGATTGACGCGCAACTGGTCCCAATTTTGGTAATTGATTAAAAATGAATGGTGAAATTAATTGTAGTGGGAAACCAATCAGTAGTACCCCTGCAATCAACATGATGAAATTGCCATGTGAAAAGGCCACTAAGAAGTTAGAGACTGCCATCAATACCAAACCAATTTGCAGTGTGAAGCGACCAAAAGTCGCCACAAACCAGCCATAAGTTACGCCACCAACTGTTGCAGCAATTAGCATCGCTGATAAGATTGGGGATGTATTATACCCTTCACCTTTTAATTCAGTTGCCATAAAAGGGAAGCTCAATTGGATGGCCATGTAATCAATCACTAAAAATGCAGCAAATAGTGTAAAGACAAGCACTAAGGGACTAATTCGCGTTATTTTTTCAACTGTTGTCTTTTCAGATTTTGACGATTGTAACGGCGTCATCTCTGAGGTATCAGGCACGCGTTTGATGAATAAGAATAAGATTGGAAAGGCAATCAAATAGACCAAAAATGTTGCGCGCCATCCAAACGCCAGTAACAAGCCGGCTAGCAAAGTCAAAACGGCTTGCCCCACTTGTTCAGCAGCTGCGCGATATCCTAGCATCGCCGCACGTGTTTTACCATTGTACATCACTGCAATCATAGAAACTGCCAATGAATTAAAAATACCTAACCCAGCACCCAGTATTGTCCGTGATGCTAATATGATCACGTATGAGTCAGTGAACATTGGCACAATACCAGCTAACCCTACTAACGTCACACCTAAAATGATAGTGTTCTTGTCACCTAGCTTTGCAGCTATAAAGCTGCTCAATAGGACAAAAACTGTCACCGTAATGGATGGTGTTGTTGCCAAAACCTGCGCCTCTGTCGATGAAATGTGCAATGCCTCAGTCATTTGTGGCAATGCCCCGTTAATAGCATACGCACTTGTCAAGACAAATGAAATGCCCAAAAACGCAATCTTAGTGAGCAGGCTATCTTGTTTAACCATGTTATCTCCTTCAATTATGATAATCACTTACCATAATATTGTAACCGGTTCCACTCTAAAATGTCAATCGTTTATCAAATTTTTGTGAAGAAAATAACAATGATGTTTTCAGAAACAATTGTGAAAACATCATGGCTAAAAGGTTTATTTTATTTGCTAGTAAAAGTAAAGAATTTTTAAATACATCTATTTTTAGATGAAATTAGTTTCCAAATCATTAAAATGAGTCACTCTCAAACCACTGTCATCCAAATCAAACACGGCAACAGCACCATTACGAGGACGCTGGGCGTCATTAAGATGAGCATAGTGTTGCGCCAAGTTACCGATCAGTTGTCCATGAGTCACAATTAGAATATTATCGTTGGGTTGATGCTTGGCTTTCAAGTGGTCCAATGCCCCCGACATACGTTGCCAAAAATCAGCGGCAGTTTCGCCAATATGTTGCGGATCTACTTCATGAATTTTGTTCATGATAGCCGTCATATCATGTATTGACTCAGCAATCGCATCAGGCGTTTTTTCGCTAACATCGAATGCATCAGCGACAGCACCCCACATAATATCGTTGCTACCACCTTCAAAGCTCCCGAAAAAATATTCACGCCATTCAGGCATAAACTTCAACTGTGGCGTGGGATTATTGTTTTCAGCCAAGACAAACTCAGCCGTGTGGATAGCACGCGACGTATCTGAAGAATAAGCAGCATTGAATTTGACATTTTTTAGTCGTTGACCAGCCATTTTCCCATCTTCTTCACCTTTTTTAGTAAGTGGTGTATCAGCCCACCCTTGTACTTTGTTGAGTTGATTAAAGATGGTTTGCCCGTGACGTACAACATATAATTTCATTATATTTGCCTTTCTAAATGGTAAATTTTACTGTGTTGGCTTATTAACTTTCGCAGCGAAATCAGGTAGTAGACTTTTCGCTAGATCATATAACAATGCTTTGTGGATGAAAGTTTCGTGGAAAATGTCTGGTAAAATTTCAGTGGCTAAATACTTAACACTCGCCATCGATTGATACTCAGAAAGTGCTTCTAAACTGCTTTGGAAAATTGAAACATAGACTGGTTCTGGATTAAACTTTTCAAGTTCGCCATACGCTTCATACATCAGGTCAATTTTATCTGCAATGGACAAAATTTGTCCTTCAATGCTGTCGTCTTTACCTTCACCAAGCCTTCGTGTGTAGGCCGCTTGAAATTGTGTTGGGATTTCTGTTTTGATAAAATTTTCGGTCATTGAATCTTCTACGTCAGCTAACATCGACCGTAAGGTTGAGGTCGCATATTTCACGGGTGTTTTGATATCACCGATAAATCGTTCTGTGTAATCATGATTCAAGGCTTTTTCATAAACCGATTGCCAATTAATTTTGGCACCATTTTGTTCCTCAACATCCGCTAAAAACTGCGCGATTTGCGTCACTTTCCAAGAGTGCGCCGCTACGTTGTGGGGTTGATATTTGAAAAATCCCGGCGCGCGATTAATGAGCTCTAGTTGTGTCATGCCCATAAAATATTCATGCATTGGCATTGTTTAATTGCCCTCCTCATCCAAATTGTCTTTAGTATAACGCAAATCTATTTCTGGTGCATGAGCCACTCCCTTATTATCAACCTTCAGTAGTCCAATCATCACAGCAATAATGCTGCTTTTTCTCGAATAGGCAATGTACATTGCCTGCCACTTAGGAGAAAATTTATTTTTGTAGTGATGTAAGCCTTCAAAGGAATAAACTTTGGATCCGAATTGATAGACTAAGTTAGCTAATCGCTCGCGTCCAAAGCTTTGCCGATGAAGTCCAACATTGGCTAAGGGTGACATGCCTAAATTAAAAGTTTCATAGTTTTGCGACTTTGCATACTTGAAGACATTAACAAAGAGAACATCCATCACCCCATTAGGTGCTGAGGCGGTGAAGCGCATTAAGTCAACTGCCATCTGCTTTTCTGTGTGTGAAACCACCAATGAAGCAAACGCCTCAATGCGATCATCTTTTTCCAAAATGGCCACCTCGCCACGTTGCAAATAATTAGGGTCAAAAAAACCTAATGAGTAACCTTTTTCATCGCGACCAGCTAACCATTCATCACTAATTGCCTGCATTTGCGCAATGACGTCTGGACTGAATGGTGGTGTCAAAACTTTGAATTCAAAGCCAGCGCGACCAGCTTGATTCATTTCTGAACGAATATTCTGCATTTTTTTACCAGCCGTTGAAAAATCAGCAAGATTAACATGCGCCTCTTCACCTAGTTTGAAAAAGTCATAACCAAACTCATGAGCTAGCATCGCTACACGCTCACTGACCTCATAAAATACAGGTACGTAGCCGAGTCGATCAGCCGCCTCAACAAAATCTTGCATGGCTTCAGCAAAATAACGTGATTCCCCAAATGGATCACCCATCACCATAGCCTTATTATTGACTAATCTAAACTGTAAACCAACAACATCATGTTCCTCAACTTGATAAAAATAAAGTCGTTTATCGCCCAAAAAAATCAAGCTGGTATAATGGTTGTCACCAATTGATAAGATATCTTGTACACGCTTTTCATCAAATTCAGTGCCTAATGGCCGTTGTTTGGCATGCAAAAATTGTGCTAACAGCCAAACAGAAATCGCGACAATCGCTATCGTAATGGCTCCTAGCCACCACCAATGAATAGATGGTAAATGACCAACATGTGTGAAGTGACGATGAATACTTGGCACATGTATGAAGCCTAACATTAAGTAACCAGCAATCAGGGCGCCCCATATCACACCATCAATGGTTTGTTCTTCCCAAGCGTGTATAAACTGTGAGCGGTATAATGTTTTTTTGCTAAAAATAACTGCCATTAATACTAAGCCAATCAAAATCAGTGGCAATAGATGGCGATAGAAAAATAGCACATATACGACTGTCAGACTTAAAACAATAATAGTTGATTGATAAGCACGCGCTACACGATTAGCCACACCACGTGCGTTCATCAAAATTAAGAATCCTAATAGAATACTAGGCAATTGATTAGCCAATGCATAAGTAATCGGCCACAATCTAAGTTGGTTAAATAATGGTATTCGCTCAACGATTTGAGGCATCGTACCAGATAACACCAGTAAAATACCAGATAAATAAAGCGCGATCGTCACCAAACGATGTACCACGGCTTGCGCAACATAATGTGGCACGCCACGAAAATTATGATTAATTTGTTTTGATAGCCGGAAAAATAGCAAACCCAGCGCACTCAATAATGGTACTAAATTAAAGGTCACACGATACAAAATGAGCCAAATGACACCGTCAACACGAGATATACCAAACAAACTAATCAGCAATAAAACCGCCACTTCAAACGCGCCCCAAGTACCCGGCGCCATTGAAATCAGGGCAATTGTGCTAGCAATAACGAAGACAATTAAAATATTTAACCAGCTTAATTTAACATTAATGATAATGCCGATGATTAAAAACAAAATCATTTGCGCACTAACAGTAACCACAGCATTTAACATTAATTTGCCAGCAACTGGCCAAGTCAGTCCATCCCAAGCTTTCAAACGTGAACTCAATGATACTGCCAAAGCGGTAATCCCAACAATGATTAATATGGCCAACCAACCGATTTCATCGGAAAAATAGTGACTATGCCAAACTAACAAATCAAATAAAACTAATACTGCCGATAACAGTAAACCAGTTTGTCCCAAAAAATACATTTGTAAGAAGGGTTTCACGCCATTCTTACGCGCTTGGTCACTATAAAAAATGCGCCGTAACAACACGCTCAAGACACCAAAAAAACCAACGTTAAGGTTAATCACATTAATGAGCCATGAACGTTGTAATAACTCGCTATTACTCAGCTGATACCCCTGCCAGCGACTTAATATTTGGTCATTATATAAAGTTGGCAGCACCGCCAACAAACCCAGCAAAATCAAGATAGCAGCTTGCCAGCATGCCACGTCGTTAATACTTGACCAAATTGCCTGCCAGGTAATTTCACGTGTCATAAGGATTAGTTGTGTCACCAAAATCAAGGTAATGGTTGGAATAACCAATCGTAATAATAAGTGTTTAAATTTTTGCATCATTTCCCCCTATTAAAAATGGTGCCACCAATTGCGCAAACTTGCGCGGGTTGGTGTAAGTAACAAAATGCCCATGTCCCTTTAAAATCATGACTTGCGCATGTGGCATTATTTCAGCAATATGCTCGATATGGCGCCGCTTGACTAAATCAAACTCACCGATGACTAGCAAAGTAGGAATGATTAAATCTGACAATTGCTGGCAAGTAATATTGAGCGGTTCGCTCATTACATGCAATTGCTCATGGCGCCGCTTAGCATAAGCACTGAAAGGTGCCATTGCCGCAGTCGCGACTTGTGCAACATTATCTCCCCACCAAAGAATTTTGTAGACGCCTTCTGAAGTCAAATTAGGCGCATTAAGTACCAAACGCGACACATGTTGCGGATATTTTATGGCATATTTCATAGCGATGTTGGCACCATCACTGTAACCCAAAATGACGACTTGATCAACGTGTAACGTCATACGAATTTGTTCAATGTCACTAATTAAATCAGTAATCTTAATATCCGTTTGTGTATTATTAGAACGACCATGCCCTCTTGAATCAATCGCAATGACATGTAAGTGTGCGGCATAGGTTGGCAATTGTCGCTTAAAATGACGCGCAGAACTACCGTTACCATGCAACAACAAAACAGTTGTTAGTGTGTCATCGCCATATTCATCATAAACAATTTTTGTACCATCCGACATGGTTAATGCATGTGTTTTCATATTTTCTCCAAAATAAAAGGAAGCTTTCGCTCCCTTTTATTATACCGTTAAGAAAATTTACTTGCTATCTGATGGCTTGTCAGTATCGTCAGTAATCTTTTCTGTTTCTTCAACTGTTTCGGCTGGCTTCAAGTCATCAACTGTTGGCTTGTCTGCCACAGGCGCAACAGGGTTCTTGATCGTACGAATTGCTGATAATTCAAATGTCAAAATAACGCCTTCAGCGTCTAAATCAACAGTTTTTGCAGCGTTGTCGACGCTGTCAACAACGGCATGTAAGCCACCAATTGTGACAACTTCACTACCTTTTTGCAAACTATTTTGCATAGTTTGTTGTTGTTCACGTTGCTTTTTTTGTTGACGTGACATAAACCAAAACATTGCCACAATAATTATCAATGGCAAAATCAAATTCCAAGACATGTTATATCCTACTTTCTTCATTCTGTGAGCATATTTTGTCTAAAACCCACAATTTCACTAGTATCTCTATTGTACCAAATTTAAAAAAGACGTGCATTTGGTTTGTTGTAACCGTATTCTTCCATGACTGTCTCACGGAAAGCCAATAACTCATCGTTTTCAATCGCTGTGCGCATATCTTCCATGAATTGTAGCAGAAAGCGCAAATTGTGCTCTGAAGCTAATTGCGCTCCCAATAACTCATTGGCATTAAACAAGTGATGCAAGTATGAGCGTGTCAGATTTTGGAATGGGTTGTAGTCTGGCAAATCATATTGTGCTAAGTTGCCAAATTGATCACGGCGAATTGGATTAGGTGAGTAATAGCTCAAATCTGGATCCAATGGCGTGAAATCATTTTTGTACTTTGAATTTTTGATGACGACACGACCAAAGCGTGTCATTAAGGTACCTTTACGGCCAATTCGAGTGGGCAAGACCGAGTCAAACATATCAACTCCACGAATAACGCCGTCAATCAATGAATCAGGTGCTGCCACGCCCATAAGATAGCGCGGCTTGTCTTCTGGCAACAGTGGCATAGTGAAATCAAGCACGCGGTTCATTTCTTTTTTAGATTCACCAACTGATAAGCCGCCGACTGCATAACCGGGCAAGTCCATGCCAACTAAGCCATTAGCAGACTCCGTACGTAATGCTTTAAAACCAGCGCCCTGTACAATACCAAACAGAGCTTGAGTGTCAGGATTTTTGTGAGCAACTTGCGCGCGTTCGGCCCAGCGTAATGACCGTTGCATTGATTCCTTGATGTATTCATAAGTCTCAAAATACGGAATGGCTTCGTCCAGTTGCATCATAACATCTGAACCCAAATTATTCTGAATTCTCATTGCCACTTCAGGTGATAGAAACATCTTGTCACCATTGACGTGGTTTTGGAAAGTGACGCCTTCTTCTTTGAGCTTACGAGCGTCAGCCAGTGAGAAGACTTGGAAGCCACCTGAATCAGTCAAAATGGCTTGGTCCCAACCCATATATTTGTGTAAACCACCAGCTTGCGCGATTAGCTCATCCCCAGGACGAACCCATAAGTGATAAGTATTGCTCAAAATAAATTGGGCCCCAATATCCTTTAATTCACGCGTGCCAACGCCTTTGACGGCTCCTTGTGTACCAACTGGCATGAACATTGGCGTCTCAAATGTGCCGTGCGGCGTGTGAATGCGGCCTCGTCTTGCGCCAGTGTACTTCTCGGTATGCAGATGCTCATACCACACTGCCGGATGTTCTGATTTTGCCATGTTATTTCTCCATATTTAGCAAGTTAACTTGCTAGAAATCAATCTTTTCAGTTAATTAGTTACTTTACTATTGTACGTGAAAAATCCGAACATTGTCAAACTAAGCTCATTTTAGGCTTTAAAAAAAAACGACGAAATCGTCATTTTTTCCTACCTAGACCACACAAAATATCTTGTGGTAAGCATGTCCCCGTTTTGCTGTTTCACTACTAGCAATAAGTTGGGATTGTGCAGACATTTTATACCTATATCTTAACACAACCGCCATTGCTTTCAGAATGGCCTATAATCTAGGTGTTTTTAGCTTTTAAAACGCCTATGAGCCAAATTCCTCCCATGTAGATGTGAATTTCATTCACATAATTATTATCTCTAAAAGTTGTGAAGCTTTGCGGAAGAACTAATGAACTGACTGTGAACAAAACAGCGAGATTATGACTTTTTTGAACCTATTACTACAATCTATATATCCTCTCAAGCGCCTTGACCATAACGTATATCGTCGTGTTTTTTTTTTTTTGATTTTGAATTAAAATTTTGAGAATGAAATAAAGTTGTTTCCTGTTAGAATGTCTGATGAACGAATGAATAACAGAAGGAGAGAAAGCATGTTCAAAAAATTTACCACGCTGTTTAGTTTAGTGGTCATGATGAGCACTTTTGCTGCAACCCCAATAGCTGCAGCCGCACAAAGTGCGACAACTGAAACACCAGTTGCCCAATCAAGCACCACAAACAATAACAGCACTGATGTTGCCAAACAACAAGAAACAACAAAGGCAACAATACTTCCAGTCAACGCTGAGAAGTCATCAAGCTTACCAACCACACAGAATCAAAAAGCTGACAACCAATTAGCCAATGCACAAGCGCAATCTCGTGCACCTGCCTTGAAAGCAGCAACTGACTGGGGTGACCAGTTCGTAACGCACGCCGAAATGCAGGATGAGAATGGTAATCCCAAAACAAATTTTGGGATTTATGACAATATGCAAGCCCATTGGGATCTCAGTATTCCGGCCGGCACAGCCATCAAGGCTGGTGACACAATGACAATTAACGTACCAACAGTATTGACGTTGTCAACTAATGTCACATTTGACATTACTGATGCAGGTGGTAACGTGATTGGTCACGCAGTCGCTGACCACACCACAGGCAAAGTTACAATCACGTTAACTAATTATGCCGAACAGTCAGCCGCTAATGGCATCACTGCTCACTTCAATCTTTGGGTTCACTGGGATATGTCAAAAGTTGACACAGATACAACCGTGCCAGTCGACTGGGGTAACAGTGGTTCCACTGACATTGATATTGACCCCGGTAATATCAAGCCATCCCCAGACGAAGAATTAAATAAATGGGGTTGGTATGACGGAAATGACCCGTCACTCATCCACTGGCGTGTTCGTGTTAACTATGCCAAGACCGACATTCAAAATGCCGTTTACACTGATTTTGTCGGACAAAAGCAGACACTGGTGGCAGGCTCAGTAAGCGCTTATCACATTCAATTCACCGATGCGAGTGAACAAAATTTTGTTATCACGAGTATGGTACCAACTTCAGATGTCCATGAAGACAGCAGTACACAATTCCATGTTGACCTTAATCATTTAACAGATACTGTTTACATTGATTACACAACAAAGAGTACCGATAATGGTCAATCTGAAAAGTACGAAAATGCCGGTGAATTAAGCGGAGATAATATTCAAAAGCAAACTGTCGACGTTTATTCACCAACTAACGGCGGTGGTGGCGGTGGTGAAACCACGCAAACAGTTAATGGTACAAAAACTTGGCAAGATGACAATGATGCTGAAGGTCTAAGGCCTGAAGCCATTACCATCGACCTCTTCCAAAATGGCAAGAAAATTAATTCCCAATTAGTCACAGCAAAGACAAACTGGCAATATTCATTCACTAATTTGCCAAAATATGATGCTAAAGGTGATGCCTATACTTATACTGTCAAAGAAGAAGCAGTTGATCACTATACTTCAACACAGGACGGTAATAATTTTACCAACACGTTGTCTGATATCACCACAATTTCTGGGACGAAAACTTGGGACGACAGCAACAATCAAGCTGGTCTGCGTCCTGAAAATATCAAAGTTAACTTGCTAGTAGGTGATAAGATTATCCAAACAAAAACGGTTAGCGCCGCAGACAAGTGGGCATACAAGTTCACTAATTTGCCAAAGTACGACGAAAACGGTAAAAAAATTGTCTATCACATCACTGAAGACAAGGTATCAGGCTATAAAACTGAAGTATCAGGTTATAATCTGATCAATCATTTGACGCCAACGCCTGAACCAATCGATCCAGTGACACCTGTTAATCCAACACCGATAGACCCAAGTTCACCAGTCACACCAAGTGCACCAACCGCACCAGATTCAACCACAACTAGCACTTTAGAAACTGCTACTCAAAAGCAGAACTTACCAAATACTAGCGCAGAAGCTAAAACGACAGTACCTCTAGTATGCTTAGCATTGGTAATGACTGCTATTACTCTGATATGGTATCAAAAGTATCGCAACTGACAACAAAGCTCATCAAAATAGTTGATGAGTTTTTTGTTGCATGATTCGCCAATCGTAATATAATGAATGTAATATCAACTCTAGGGTTGATATACTTACAAACGGAAAGTTACTATGTCCTCAATCTTAAATGAATTTATTAACAAAAACGATGCTTTAAAGCTTAAATTATTATCCACACTACTGGAAAATAAACAAAACACTTTTGAGCTTCGCGACTTAACAAATCAGTTCAAGGTATCTGATTATTTGATTCGAGAGTCACTTGATTCACTGAATAGTGATATTAGTGTTTTATTTGGTTTTAACTGGATTGAATTAAAACGTGGGATTATCTATCAAACTATGACGTTGACGCGCTACCATGTGTATCGACTCTCCCGTTATTTTTTTGAATTATCCCCAATCAAATTATTATTAGAGCAACGCTTAATTTCAGGTAAAATGCCCAACTATAACTATATGGAATCCGAATATGGTTGGAACACCTCTTACTTTTTTATCCAAAAAAATACCCTATCGACTTTAATTGACCTTGACTCACCAGAAACAGTCATTTCAGCCGCATTTGTTATTTTCAAATACTACGACACAACCCCCGCTTTTGATCACTACATCAAAACAGCTAGTCAAGAGGTAAATCAATTTTTAATTTCTCAAGGCTATATCAATGAGCACGGTGCAGACAAAAAGCGTCTACTCATTAGTATTTTTTTGAATGAACTGACCCATAATCAAAAAATTTGCTCACCAATCATTCAACAAGAAGATCAACATATTCACGTTGATGACAAAATTCCAAAAGCTATTAGTCAGCACTTAGCTATTCCTGAAGACAATTTTGTGCTTTCTCACTTACTAAGTGCCCTCAACATTTTTGATTTGTTAGAAGTTTCTGCCCCAATCGCTTTTACTGACTATGCTCAACCCATTTTGGAACGATTGTCAACGATTATAATGCCCAAATTACGTGAGCACATTCTGTCGTGTACACCACAAGATGCTGAAAAAATTAGCCAAGCTGCCGCACGTTATTGCTTAAAGTTTACAACTAACAATCAATGGGCGCTTATATCACAAGAAAACATATCAACTCAATATTTTCAAGATATTTATCCTTCAATTTACTACTCAGTTGAGACAATGTTTCCCGCCATTAATTCACCTAAAGAGATTATACCTGCGACCTATTTAAACGCGTTTATTTTAAATATCATCAGCATTATTTTTTATTACATCGACATCACTAAAATTGACAACATTACGATTATCGTCAATTTCGCGGGTTCACCTTTTACGAATCATATGATTGAAGCGATGCTTAAAGATCATATCAGTCATGCCAGTGTCAAATTTATAACAGAGTGGTCCTCTGAAGAGGGCGACATTTATTTGTCTGACACGCCATCCGATAGAATTGCCACACCACAGGTTATTTGGAAAAAACCCCCAACTATCAGTGACTGGCAGGCACTTGCCGAACTTATTATAAGGTTAAAGAAAAAATGACCAACAAGCAGAATAAAATCAATCGCCTTTATTATCTCTTAGCTTTCAGCTCGACATTATTAACCGTCAACCAGCTCATTCCCGCTACAATTGCCCATGCAAATGTGCTAATCACACAAAATCACTGGACACAGCAACAGCTGACCTCACATTTTACAACCAATGGCTCTGCTGTCATTAAGGGCAACATTTTCACATTAACTGAAGATCAGTCAGCCCTATCAGGGGCCGCATATCAAAATACGCCCATCGATTTATCACAAGATTTTTCAATGGTGCTACAAGTTAATTTAGGTTCAAAAAACCAACAACACGGTGGTGGCGACGGCTTAGCCTTTGCATTAGTACCATTTGATCATATCGATCAAGTCAATCATACAAACGGCGGCGCTTTTGGGTTGGGACGCATTGCCAATGTCTTTGGTTTCAAGCTAGACACTTTCTATAACGCTTCCGATGATGCTGGTTCCTTTACTAAAGACCCTGAAGAATTTGGCAAAACGCAAGGAAACGGTATCCCTTTTGGTGCTTTCGTTGGTTCAGATGAGACTGGCGTTATCCAGACATTTTCAAAAGATGCCAAAGAAATAGCGCAGCATGATACGAATGACTTTGAACCACTTGAAATTAAGTACCAAGCTAGTACGCATACCATTCTGATTAACTATCAATCTAAAACTTGGTCCTACCAAATCACTGACCAAAAGATCTTGGCGCAACCAATCTCTTTGGTCTTTTCGGCTTCAACTGGTGCGAATCATAACCTGCAACAAATTATTATTGATCATAACGATTACCACCCTTTTACTAGCTCATTAACTGTCAATTATCTTGACCAATCAGGCAATCCGCTTGCGCCATCACAAAAAATTTCTGGCGCACTTAATGACACATACCAAACAAAGCCACTATCATTGCCCGGCTTTAAACTTGTGTCACAACCAAATAATGCCAGCGGTATTTTTACTTATCATGATAACCAAAGCATTGATTATTATTACGAGCCCTTAACACAGTACGTTACGATTAGCTTCGAATACCAAGGAAAAATCCTACGCAAGGCTATTTTTTCTGGACAAACCGGTGAACAAATTGATTTTTCACCAATAATGACCCTGACACAGTTGAAGGACTACACAATCTCTCAAACGGACTGGCCAGGAAGCTTTGTTTTGCCAAAGGACAATAACACCGCTTGGCATTTCACGATTCATCTCACCAAAAAGCCTAGTCAAACAGTGATCAATCAGAACATTTCCCCACGCTCTGATAGTGCTGCAAACCCAATCCAAGCACTAGCACAGCCAGACCAAAAGACAAATCCAATCAGTCCACAAGCAACACCTCAGTCGTCATCAACTAGCCAACCAACTATTGAAAATACCACGCCTAAATCTGAAAAAACACCCAGCAAGAAACAATCACCCGCTGTTACAACCCCAAAAAAGAAACATGTCATCTCCAATAATCAACCATACGCATTATTTCAGGACACGGTAAGTGATTTTAACGAAATTGCCCAGCCTAATTTTCAACCAAGCCCAGCAAGTGAATCATCTTCATTTAGCCAAGTCGTTACACTATTAGCACACTACACGCTACTAGCCGAACGATAAGGTCATGATTTTATATCAAAAAGCCTAAAAAAATCCACACATCTACTCTTTATTTTTCAGAGATGTGGGACTGATTTTTAGGTTTTTTGATTTATTTCTTGTTAGTTTGATTACGACGACGTTTCCAAATATAGGCACCCAGAGCTAGTATGATAGCGACAATCAAAACAATCCACCACCAATTGAAGCCTTCGTCATGCACAATTGTAATATCCTTGGCGTTCAAATCATTTGCTTCTTTAGTTGTAATAGTAAAGTTTTTCTTGAAATGCCAAGTGCTTTTTTCAGATTTAACAGTCATATCCATTGTATAACGACCCGCTTTAAAGGCATGTCCTTTTAAATTGATTGGGTAGTTAAAAATCGAACTTGGTGCAACCTTCATATCGCTTTTCTTAGCTTCGTATAGCACTTTACTGCTGTTGACACGCGTCACTTTTGATGTCACAGATACTTTCTTAAGATATGTTTCGGAAGTATTATGCAATTCGGAAATGATTGCATTGCGTGCATCAATTTGACCAGCAGTTACCTTAGCCAAATTCAATTTTTCAGCTACCGTTGAATCCTGTTTTGTTTGCAGCAACACACCAATTGCGTATGCATAACGATTTCGAATCGTGACACCGGTTTTTTTGTTACTACTGCTTTGAGTTGCTTCGGCTTGTGTCACCGTAATACCACCAGCCACAACACCATCCCAATTTTTATCAGGAATGGTTAATTTTACTTCTAATTTTTTTGAGCTATTGGCAGGAATTTCTATTGACTTAGGTAAAGTCGCAATTTTTGCCATATCAATTGGCGCCGACTGATCAAGTTTGTTCTTTGATGGGGCATATTCTACAACACCATTGACATTTGTTGTAGCAGCACTCACGGCTGTATTCACAGTTTGCGGCTTATTTGTGGTATTAGCTACATTCACAACGAGTGTTTGTTGATCCTTTGGTTTAACTAACAAATCAAAATACGAAATGTCGTTTGAACGTTGATTTTCTGGCAAAACGGCGCTAACGCGCAAACCAACACTATTATCTTCCGCGTTAACAGAACTTAGTAATGGTGCCATCGTTATTGCAGTCACTGCTAAAATCAGTCCTATTTTTTTTAAATTCATCGCCTATTCCTTCTACATTAAGAGTTTATGCTTTAATTATAGCGAGTCATTGTGGCGTATCTTTGCGCGTTTTGTGAATTAATTAAGACCAAAATATAGACAAAAAAAATCAAGCAGCTCCACACCGCTTGAATTTCTTTTGCTTAACTTATTGTAGTACTTTAGCAGCTTCGGTTTTCACTTCGTCAGAAGACATTTTTTCAAACGCTTTCAAGTGCTTCAATGTTGACAAAGTATCTTTATTACTGGCTTCCATGAAATGATTCCATAGCGCATCACGTAGTGGGGTTTTGTCCTCGCTCCAACTAAATACTTCATTCATTGGAATATCTAAAGTTTCAAATTTTTCATCTGCCATGATTTATGGCCCCCTTTACTTAACTCTGTTATAGTTCTTTTTTTGCAAGAATGCAACCATCTTAACTTGTTCTAGCTTGCTAACTATGTCACAATGGAGTATAAGAGAGGTCCTATACCATAGGATTACATGAACGTGGAGGAGCGTAATATGATTGAGTTAACTGACATCAGCAAAAAATTTGGCACACATCTTGCCGTTGCTGATATGAATATGACTTTAACGCCTGGAAAAGTCATGGGTCTCATCGGCCAAAATGGCGCTGGAAAGACGACCACATTTCGTATGATCTTGAACTTTATTCAACCTAGTTCAGGCAGAATTTTGTGGGATAACCACCCAATCACCCAACTAGACAAACAACGTATTGGTTTTTTGCCCGAAGAACGTGGTTTATACCAAAAGCGTACAGTAGAGGAACAAGTTTTATACTTTGCTGAACTACATGGTATGTCGCGTGCTGACGCCAAATCATCGTTAATTCAATGGATGAAGCGTTTAGATGTTGTTGGCAAACCAACAGATAAGGTTCAGACTTTATCGAAAGGTAACGCACAAAAAGTTCAAATGATTGCATCTTTGATTTTTGAGCCAGACTTCATTATTTTGGATGAACCTTTTTCAGGTTTGGATCCAGTCAACACCAGTCTTATGATGTCCGAAATCATCCGTATGCGTGATAACGGTGCTATGATCATTTTTTCAAGTCACGACATGAGCAATGTCACAAAAATTTCTGATGACTTAACGATGCTTAAAAACGGTAAAACGGTCTTACAAGGGCCGGTCCAAAATATCCGTGAACAATTCGGACGGACGCGTGTGTATGTTGAATCACCAACAACAGCAAGTGAACTGGCTGCAATTGAAGGCGTCGCCACTGTTACTAAGCAAGGTACCGGCTTTGATTTGATTTTATCTGATGAAGCTGCTGGACGTCGCGTCTTTGACTTAGTAACGAGAAATGGCTATATTCCAGCATTCAGCCAACAACCACCGACATTAGATGACATTTTCCGTCAGGAGGTCGCTATTCATGATTAAACAACTTAATATTGTCATTAAAGATACGCTAAGAGCTAACTTCAAATCACGTGGCTACTGGATTTTGGTACTATCTCCCTTAATTTTTGTCGCCGTCATTGGTGGTGTCGCCTTTGGTGTAACACAACTGCAGGGCAACACAACGCCCACAGTGGCCGTTATCGGACAAGCCAGCGAACGAGCTACTTTTGTTCAGTCAGCAAAAAATTTGGACATGAAGATATCCAAAATCACTAACGAAAAGCAAGCAGACAAAGCCTTAAAATCAGAAAAATTGGATGGTGTCTTAACTTTAAAGTCAGATTCAGCGACACTGACAACCCAACCCAAAAGTGAACAAGTACCAAAAGACGATATTGCCACTATTTTAAATCAACTCTCACAAGCCAAAAAGGCTACGCAGTACGGCTTAACTGCTGCACAGACCGCCGATTTCATGAAGCCGATTAACTTCAAAACTGTTGTACAACAAGCAAATCAGTCTGAAAGTGGTGCCAATACTGAGGGTGCGAATTACGCCATCGCTGTTGCGATTGGTGTCATTACTATGATTGTGGTAATGTGGTATACCTCAATGATTGCCAACGCAATCGCCAACGAAAAATCGTCACGCATCATGGAAATTTTGTTGGCAGCCACTTCTGCTCGCATTCAGTATTTTGGTAAATTAATTGGTGTCTTTCTATTAGCCTTGACGCACATGCTGATTTATCTGATCGCCGGATTTGCTACAGTTATTTTTTTGAAAGACAATGTTTTTGTCAAAATGATTACGTCTAATCTGAATGGTGTGACAACTGGATTTCTACTCTATGCCCTAGCCTTTATACTCGTAGCCGTTGCCTTATATTTGGTATTGACAGCGATGATTGCTTCGTTAATTAATGACAACGCACAAGTTCAACAAGCCGTTCAACCTATTTCATTTTTAGCGATGATTGGCTATATGTTTAGTTATTTCATGACGTTTATGCCTAATAACATTGCCATTCGCGCATTAAGCTACGTCCCATTTGTCTCACAATCCATGATGCCAGTACGGCTAGTCACACATGTTGAAGGATGGCCCACTGCCTTGATTTCACTTGGTATTTCATTTATTGCCTTAATTCTATTGGCTTGGTTTGGCCAAGGTATTTATGCCAAAAATGTCTTATCATATTCAGACGAACCCATCATGAAACAAATTACCGGAAAGCTTTTGAAAAAATGATTACTAATTAACAGGTATTTTAACATGACTAACACCCCCTACTTTGTAACTGATCCACAATGGTTTCACTATGAAACGCACACAACGCCCAACGGTATGCCGTTTGAACGATTCGAATTAACAACGGCTGCCACACCTGCCGCCGTTGAGAGCTTTAAACAAACAATGCTGAGCGTTGCTCAAGATAGTGCTATCGAACCAGACAATCTCAATCGATTTCAGCAAGCATTAGCAGCCGCTGAGAAACAATTTTTGTTTGAAGAAACTAACGACTTATCGTTAATTGCAAATCAGGCAGAACAAATTTTAATTGCAAGCGCCATTCGAACTTATCAACTATTAGAAGATGACTTTAGCGCACCAACAACATTTATTTTTCAACCAAGAATTGGATTTTTGTATCGACGCTTTTTAAAACAACATAATCAGCGTATTAACGATGAAACGCTCACCCAATTTATCATCGCACAAGACCAATTACTTAAATAATCAGTACAAAAAGAACCAGCTCACAAAATTGTGGCTGGTTCTTTTTAGACTTTAAATAAGTTGGGGCGCATGCGTTTGAATAACTCGATGACAATAGTTGGTAATACTGACAATACCAGAATGACTGCCCAGTGAGCAATTGAAAGCGCTGTTAAGCCGAATAATATCTGTGTCAGTGGTACTAACGAAATAGCTAAAGTAATCAATGTCGCGATTATCGCCATATTGACTAGCGACTTATTAGCACCATAGCTGATTGCAAATAGCGTTTTTTCTGATCGAATATTAAAGACGTGCCAAATCGAAGTTAACGATAAGATGATAAATGCCATTGTTTGTCCAACTTGTTCATTAGGCTGTAATCCACCCAATGTTACGTTTTGACCCATCCAAATAGCAATTAGCGTCACTACCGCAAACAATATTGCGTTCAACCCAATTTGTCTATCAAGCCCTTGTCCAAATAACTTGGCATTTTTGGGCATTGGCGGTTGGTTCATAACATTTGTCAACATTGGTTCTCGACTCAGTGCAAAACCCGGTAATCCGTCGGCCACTAAGTTGATGAACAGCAAATGAACCGGTAACAGAGGTGAACCCCAGCCTAACAACATGGCAATTAAAATCACTAATAGCTCAGAAATGTTAGCACTTAATAAGAAATTAATTGTTTTGCGGACCTTAACGTAAACACCACGTCCTTCAGAAATGGCGTTAATAATCGTCGCAAAATTATCATCTGTCAAAATAATATCTGATGCTTCACGGGCCACATCTGTTCCTGTTTCACCCATAGAAATACCTACATCAGCGGCTTTCAAGGCTGGTGCATCGTTAACACCATCACCAGTCATGGCAATCGTTGCATCCTGACGTTGCCATGATTTGATAATTCTGATTTTATCTGTTGGTGTCACACGTGCGTAAACACTGTAACTTTGTATGTTGTCATCTAATTCTTGATCGGACAACTTAGCTAATTCTGAACCAGTAATTGTTTGATCACCCTCACGCAAAATGCCAATTTCACGAGCAATTGCGCTGGCTGTTTCGACGTGATCTCCAGTAATCATAATGGTACGTACACCGGCTTGTCGTGCTTTTTCGACGGCTGGCGCTGATTCAGGTCGTGGTGGATCAATGATACCAACCAAACCGACCAAAGTTAAATCCTGCTCATAGAAAGCTTGTGTTGGCTCTTCTGGCATGACATCAAAGTTTTTGTGTGTAATTGTTAGAACACGCAGAGCCTGCTCGCCGAACATTTTGTTCACTTGTTCAGCCCGTTGACGATTGCCATGTTTGACCATTGGCAATAAGACATCAAAAGCACCTTTTGTGATTGCTATGTAGCCACCTTCTGGACGTTTGTGAACAGTGGTCATACGCTTTTTTGTCGAGTTAAATGGTACCTGATCGACAAGTGGATATTGTGATAAAAGCTGTTCACGTGAAGTTTCTGATTCAATAGCACGTACCAAGGCCACCTCAGTTGGCAAGCCGTCGTAGACCTTTTGATCATCCACTGATTTAACCACCACATTGGTTGATATGGCGGCCAATGATAGCACCTCCTGAGCTGAAGTATCTAAACCATCAGCGATATCCAACAAATCGTCGTGCTGATCATGCCAAACTTTTCGAACAGTCATTTTGTTTTGCGTTAACGTACCTGTTTTATCAGAGGCAATAATATTGGTTGTTCCTAATGTCTCAACGGCTGGCAAACGACGAATGATGGCGTGCTTTTGCGCAATCCGTTGCACACCAAGTGCCAAAGTCATCGTCACAATAACAGCCAAAGTTTCAGGTACTACGGCCACCGCCAATGAGATAGCTGTCAAGAAAATATGCTTGAGATCCATGCCTTGCGCAATCCCTAGTCCCAAAACAATCACGGCAGCACCAATCGCTAACCAAGAAATGTTTTTACCTAATTGCACTAAGCGACGTTGCAAAGGCGTCAACGGCGTTTTCGATTCGTTACGCAACAGACTGGCAATTTTACCCATTTCCGTTTGCATACCAACAGCTGTAACCACTGCACGACCGTGTCCATTGACGATAGTTGTCCCACGATAAACCATTGTAATGCGTTCACCTAAATCAATGTTATTGTCTGACTCAAATGTCGCATTTGCATCTTTTTCAACTGGTAAACTTTCGCCAGTTAACGCAGACTCTTCAGCTTGCAACTCAATTGATTCAATCAAGCGCGCATCAGCAGCAATGGCACTACCGTTTTGGACAACTAAAACATCCCCTAAAACGACATCATCAGCGTCAATTTGCACAACATGACCGTCTCGTAGGACTTTCACTTGGGTGCGGTTTAAATTTTGTAGTGCTGCTAACGAATCCTCTGCTTTACCTTCTTGAACAATGGCCAATGCCGAATTAATGACGACGATGCCAATAATTAACAAACTTTCAAAGTAATTACCACTTGATTCTAAATAAGTCGCAACAAATGAAATCACAGCTGCAATTAACAAAATAATAGTGGCAACATCATTTAAACTGAGTAATATTTTTTTAAATAATGAAACTTTTTTCTCAGCGTCAAATACGTTAGCACCATTTTCTTGCCGACTTTGTGTCACCTGTTGTGACGATAAGCCATTTTGTACATCAACTTGATGTGATGTTATTGTCTCTTTAATCCCCTTTCGGAACGCTTCCATTTAGTGTCCTCCTGTTGGTTTACTATTAATGGGAAGATTATAAAACTACATGATGTAGCCATGACACGTTTTCCCCAGCGTTGTCATGTTGGCAGTTGCATACTATCTCGTGCAAGCACTTCCGTACAAAATGAGTTTGATTGGATAAATCAATCGCTATCATGATGTGCTGTGCAAATAAAAATGAACCATTGTCATCTTAATTAGTCATTGCATTTGTTAATGTCACTCACTGTCAAAATTTAATTCTTGTGGATATCATGAGATAATGATAAAAAAGAATAAAAATGATTACTTTTATAATTAGTATGATACTTATATTGTAACATATATACCTAAACGTTGTAATACACCATTACGCTTTATCAAAAATACAATATTATCACAAAATAAGGTAGTGATATGAAATCACTACCTTATTGACTGAACTACTACTTTAACCAACACTTCTTTCCGGAGATTTCCACGTTCCCTTACCCATGCCGGCATACACCGATAACAACGCTGGAACGAATTGTGTAATAATTGTCAAAGGATTAACGATCCAATAAAACAATAAATACAGTGGCGCAAAAACAAAGTACTTCATTTTTCTAGCATTATCATCAACTAACAATGCAATAAATATTTGCACCGTTCCCACAACGATTTGTAATGTCATCACAATCAACGCAATACCAATAGTTCCACCTAGCGCATAAAAATCACCGCTCAAAAATTCTGTAACCACTCGATATGATAAATAAATTGACATAATCAACCACGAAAACGACCAAGCAATCGTTAAAAATTGATCAAATAACATCATAATAATTTTTGGACGCTTAATTGATGTCAATAAATTGGTAAATAATACTTCAATACCACCTTTTGCCCAGCGCTTTCGCTGGCGGTATAAATCTTTTAACGTTGTTGGCACATTCATATAGAATTTAACATCTGGAGCAAAACCAGCATCATAGCCATTCAAAGAGTGATCGAACGCTATACTGATATCTTCAGTCGCGCGATCTTCTCTGAAACCACCAACCTCTTTTAAAGCAGCCATTGCATACAATGTTGTTGCGCCGGAATAAGCGTACATTGTGCCCGTCATAGCGACTTGCGCACGTTTGATAATACCAACAATTGAGCTAAATTCGACAACTTGAGACTTTGCTAACGCATTTTCGCGATTGGCAACATCCATATTAGCTGTCACACCGCCATAATTATGCCCGTAAAAATAATCTAATAATCGTTGCACACCATTAGCTTGCAGAATCGTATCAGCATCAATTGAGAGCAGATAAGCGGTCTTATTAGGATCAGCTAATTCATCAATTAATTTGATTGCATAATTAAGACTATCAGCCTTCCCCTTGTTTTCGTTTTTAGTGTAAACTCTAACACCTGCCATTGTGGCAATCTTGACAGTTTCATCATTACTGTTGTCGTCAATCACCATAATATGATCATTATCGAGTCCTTGGTTTTTGACTGACTCAATCGTTGTCAACAAGGTTTTTTCCTCATTATAAGCAGGAATAACAGCAAAAACTTCATCTAAATCATGATTTTGCTTTTGAAATTCATGATTTCTCTTACTCAAAATTAAATAAAAGAGTAAACCACACGACCATTTAAGTGCCCCTAAAACAGGATAAATCGCTAAAATGATTAAAATAATTTCAATTGTTAATGGCATTTTTTGTACTTCTCACTTTCTTAACTGCTAAATTATGACTCAATGTCATCAACCCTGTATATACTAATGTTACTGCTGTGGCTACCAGAAGAACTTGTTTGATTAACGCAACAGTATTCAAATTAGGATGAAACGGAAAACCAACACTATTGATAAAGCCTTCTGATAACATTACATACGAGTGGTGTGCAAATATGATGAATAGTAGCCATACCATAGCACTCATGATAATTGCGCCAATCGTTAATCGTGTTCTTACTTTTTGTTTATTACTTTTTTCCATCTTAAATTCTCCATATTATTGTCAAATGCGATATCATTATCTTTACAAACACATCATGTGACCAAATTTATGAGTGCTTGTTTAACTAATACAATAATGATAACAATTGAATTTGAGCGATTGACGACTTGAAGACCAAGAAATTGTGAAGAGATACGAATTAATAATGAACTATATGACTATTTTTAAGCGTAATAATTTTATTAGTTCGTTTCTCGGCAATAATGACGTCAAAAAAAGTTTGACCTATTGCTTTGATACAACAAGTCAAACTTTTTAATTGTTGATGGTAATTATTGGTACCAACTATCAACTAACTTTTTGTGTTTTTTAATCCAATCAGCCGCCGCCTGTTTTGGTGATTTACCATTTTGAATTTCTAACATGACTGACTCCATATCGTCTTTTGTCCAATGGAATTTGTCTAATACTTGATAGGCTTTTGGATCTGATGATTTGAGTTTTTTACTAACAACCGTGTTAATTGTTTCTGCAGAACCAAAGGTGTTTTTAGGATCTGCTAAATACTTTAAGTGATACTTACCAAACATCCAATGTGGTGACCAACCCGTCACTACAATATCTTGTTTATTTTTATAGGCTTTAGCCAAAGCAGACACCATGGCACCAGATGATGACGACGACAAATTCCAACCCGAAAGGTTCGGATAAGCCTTCAACGTCTTCTCGGCAGTCGCCATTTCTCCTGCCCCAGGTTCAATACCAGTGATTGTTTTATTAGCTTGAGTGGTTAAATCACTAATTGAGTTTACTGACATATAATCAGGCACCACTAAGCCGGTTTTAACGCCTTTTAAGTTTGGTCCCAAAAGCGTCACATCATTTTTATATTTTTGGTATAGCGCCTTGTGCGTGTTTGGCAGCCATGCGGATACCGAAACATCAACTTGGTTGTTTGCCAATGACTGCCATAAAACAGCGTTATCTAATGGTGTCAAAGTAACATCATAACCATGCTGGCGAAGTGATTCTGCCAAAACATTAGATGAAGCAACTTCAGAATCCCATTCGACGTAACCAATGTTAATTTTTTGACCAGTCGTTTGACTAGTTGTCATGGCATTAGCAACACCACCACCAGCAATAGCCAGCAAAGCAACGACAATTGTCCAACGACGCCAAGGCTTGAGTGGCGCTTTTTGTCCGGGCTTTGTATTGAACTTTTGTGCAAATCGGTCAATAATAATGGCTAAAATAACTAGTCCTAATCCATTCACAAAACCAGAACCAACATCAGCGTGTTGCACCGCCGACAAAACACCACGCCCAAGTCCAGGCGCACCAATCATAGAAGCTGTTACAACCATTGATAAGGCTAACATAATTGTTTGATTAGCTCCAGCCAAAATTGTATTTTTCGCATTTGGTAACTCTAACTTAATCAGCTTTTGCCAAGTGGTTGAACCAAATGAATCTGCAGCTTCAACTAAATCAACTGGTACTTGACGAATACCTAAATTGGTCATACGAACCATTGGTGGTAGTGCGAAAATAATTGAGGCAAACACGCCTGGTACGACACCAATACCGAAGAAAGCAACGGCTGGAATTAAGTAAACAAAGCCAGGCATTGTTTGCATAAAGTCCAAAATAGGTTGTACAACAGCTGCCGTTTTTGGCGATTTGGCCATTAAAATACCTAAAGGAACACCAATAATTAACGACACAACTGATGCCATCAATACTAATGTCACTGTATTCATCAAATCGGACCAAAGCCCTTGGTTAGCAATTAACATTAAGCCCAAAGCAGCAAAAATGGGGAAACCATATTTTTTAGTGGTCATTGCAAATGCTAACGCTGTGATACCAATAATCATCAATGGCATCGGCACCGCCAGCAACGCATTTGTGATGGTGTCCATAATGGCTTGCCCAGCTTGCTGAATCGCATTGAAAAAGCCAGACAAGTTGGTCGTCAACCATGAAACGAAACCACTAACCCAATCTTCAAGCGGAAGTTTTGGAATATTTATCAGATTATGCGTTGTCATCACCGTCTCCTTCCGTATCTGCTAACGCTTTAAGCACAGCACCTCGAATGATAACCCCTCTCAAACGGTTATCATCATCAATAACAGCTACTGGTGTTTGTGCATCATAAATAATCGGCATGATATCAGATATCAATGTATCTGGCTTGACGGTCGGCATTTCAACAACAACATCAGCCAGTGGCAATTTGTCACGTCGAGCTGAAACCGCCGCTTCAGATGACAAATAACCAATAAATTGGCGATGACGATTAACCGCCACAACACCAGAGACTTCTTCAGCAGACATCTTACGCAGCGCAACTGTGGGTCCATCAACTGAAATATTAGAAGTTAATGCCGGAATCATAATGCTATCAGCCGTCAAAACCTTAGTACGGTCAACATCACCAACGAAAGTCTTAACATAATCATTAGCAGGATTAGTTAAAATTTCTTCTCCAGTGCCGACCTGTTGCAACTGACCATCTTTCATGATGGCAATATGGTCACCAATACGCAACGCTTCGTTCAAGTCGTGCGTGATAAAAATAATTGTTTTTTGGACATTAGCCTGCAAATCCAATAATTCGTCCTGCATTTGACCACGTACTAGCGGATCTAATGCCGAAAAGGCCTCATCCATCAACAAAATGTCGGGATCGTTGGTCAGCGCACGAGCTAATCCAACACGTTGTTGCATACCACCAGATAGCTGATTAGGATACTGGTCTTTGAATGACAATAGTTGCGCATTATCCAAAGCCTGTTCTGCCCGCTGACGACGCTGCGCCTTTGGCACACCTTGAATTTCTAGCCCAAACTCTGTGTTTTCAAGTAAGGTACGGTGTGGAAATAAACCAAAGTTTTGGAAAACCATGCTCATTTTTTTACGACGAATTGATAACATTTGTTTTTTAGTCAAATTCGTAATTTCTTGACCGTCAATAAACAATTGCCCATCTGTCGGTTCAATTAACCGGTTTAACAAACGAATTAACGTTGACTTTCCCGATCCGGAAAGCCCCATGATGACAAATATTTCGCCCTCTTCAATTGACATGTTAATGTCGTAGACACCAACTGTACTCCCTGTCTTTTCGACAATTTCATTTTTGCTTTTGTTTTGCTTAACCATTTTGAGTGCCGCTTTAGGGCGCTTACCAAAAATCTTGGTTAAATGCTTAATTTCTACTTTAGACATTTTTTAGCATGCACATCACACAGTTATTGGGATCAAACAATACTGCGCGTGCCACATTCCTCCTTGATTCTTTTCGAATTTAACTATAAAATAAAGTGACAACCCATTGTAATTATCAGGTTGTTACTTCAAGTGACAACTTATATTTTTACACAGATTGCCACTTGTGTCAAATTTTTAATTATTAGGATAATATAAAATGCCCAAAATCAGAGAACCGCGTTACCGCAAAATTGCTTTTTTAATTGCAGAAAAAATTGTTAATAATGAATACCGTGTTGGTACCAAACTTCATGCGCGCTCGACGCTATCAACTACATTTGGCGTGTCTGCGGAAACAGCTCGTAAAGCGATTAATGTCTTGTCAGATTTGGATATTGTGCGTGCCGTTCATGGTAGTGGCGTCGAAATCTTATCACGGGAAAAAGCCAAGTCATTTTTGAATCAGGCAGCAGAAACAACTAATATTCAAAATATTCATGTTCAAATCAACGATCTCATTGACGAGCAAAAATCGGCACTTGATAATTTATCAGGTGCATTATCAACTTTGTTTGAACAAACGCAACGTGTGCAACAACACAATCCTCTCACACCATATGAATTAGTGTTAGATCAAGCAAGTCCAAAGTTAAATCAATCAATTGGTGGGCTAAACCTTTGGCAAAATACCGGTGCCACTGTCATCGGCATTTTGCACAATGAAGAATTGATTGTTTCGCCTGGACCTTATGCTGTCATTGAGTTCGGCGACACTTTATATTTTGTTGGCAATGATACTAGTTATCAAGCCGTCCAACATTTCTTCTATCAATAAAATATTTCACATCAAAAGCGGTCGCTAACATCAGATAGCGACCGCTTTTGTCCTTATAAAATCAACTGGTTGACATTACCAGATATATTTTTTACCAGATGGCATTACTTCTTTCTTACTTGGTAAATGTTTCAATACCCAAAGATTTCTGAAAGCAAAGAAGATGGCAACGATACCTACCACATAGAACCATGGGTTATTAGCAATTGAGAAGTAGGGACTGACGAGCGCCCACATGTTGGTTGGTAAAAATGAATTAATAGTACCAACTAATATGACAAGGGCCAATCCCCACGATGCCCAAACCTGCGTACCTCGCTTTTCCCAATATAACCCTGGCATAATAGCCATTAAGATATTAGTGAAAATATACCATTTAAACATTGCTGGATCATTCATAAATACTCTGAATAAGTTGACAGTGACAATCATTACAATTACCCAGCCTGCAACTCGTTGCCACGCTTCTTTGATAGAGATATCACCCCATATTTCTTCCCTCTCAACATAGACACACATAATCAGATTATAAACTTCAAACAGCGACCATATTACTTCTGCTATTGCTGCTGCAGTAAATATCCAAAAACCACCAACGGCATGCGAAGCAGTAGCAAAAACAATTATTCCCATTGAGTCAATTGCAAAATAATAGGAATGCATCAATATATTATACGGCGAACTCCCCTCGACCTTTAATAGTAGAAAACTATAAATGTATTCAATAAAACCTATGGCAAAGGTCAACCCACCAATCATCAGCACTAAATAATAGTGCGGATTACTTGGACTAAAGGCTTTCACAAATTCAGATAGCTGATAACCTGTGCCATTATAACTTGCAAAAATAGCATTAAAAAAATCCCACATGACAAAACACTTCCTTTATTTTTATTATATGTGTAGTATCATATACTTTAATTAAAGGACTTTAGCAACAAATAATCAGAAAGTGTGTATTAAAAATGGATAAACGCGTTTTACAAACAAAAACATCATTACGGCAGAGCCTGTTCGATTTATTAGAAAATCAGACGTTAGATAAGATTAGCGTTGTTGATTTATGTCAAAATGCAGCCATAAGTCGTAGAACTTTTTATATTCATTACAGCAAAATTTCAGACATTTTTGATGAATACCAATATGAAATATACGAAACTGTGGTCAATAACTTGAATCATTCCCACAACACACCCCAGTCTTTAGTCGAGACTGTTGATCGTATTTTAAAAAGCAACTTTGTTGGATTCCGTCAGCTTTGTTTGAATAATGCGCATTACAAATTAGTGCAACGACTGGAAGAATTATTATTAGTGTCACTAAATGATTCACTTAATATACAAAATGAACAGCAGAAATATCTCGTTAATGTCTATATTTCTTCTGGGCTAATCAAATCCTATATCACTTGGTTCAAAAGTAATGGGCGTATAACTGAAGCAACACTAAATGAAACAAACAAAAAGATATTTAGCACACTGATTGCACTCAATTGATAAGTGATGACATTTGTCAACAAATGCATCACTATTTTAGTAGCAAAATCAAACTACAACAGCTGTTGCCAGAGCCAAACGCATCATATCCTGAAATGCAGTCTCGCGCATTTTAGCATCAGCGTACTTTTGAGTCACTAAATTGTCACTCACCGTCAAAATACTGAGTGTTTGAACATGATATTTAGCGCCAATCAAGAATAACCCAGCTGACTCCATTTCGACAGCCATAACACCATACTGCGCCAATTTATGATTATCAATTTCATCATTATAAAAACGATCAGCAGCAAAAATATTACCAACGCGCACAGGAATATCAAGTTGTTTAGCAGATTGATGTGCCTGACACAACAACTCAAAACTAGCTAAAGGTGCAAAAGAGATTGCCTGTCCAAAGGTTGCTTGTAAGACATTGGAATCCGTTGACGCCCCTTCTGCTAACAAGACATCCCCAATTTCTAGCTCAGGTAACAATCCGCCAGCTGTGCCGACGCGAATTATTTTTTTGACCCCAAAACCTTGAATTAGCTCTGTGGCATAAATTGACAACGACGGAATACCCATGCCAGAACCTTGCACGCTAACCCGCACGCCTTGATAAGTACCTGTATATCCAAACATGTTACGAACCGTGTTGTATTGGGTGACATCCGACAAAAAATTTTCAGCGATAAACTTTGCCCGTAAGGGATCGCCCGGCAACAAGACGACTTCTGCAATGTCACCTTGTTTTGCATCAATATGTGTACTCATTGTAATTCTCCTAAAAAGCTTGTGCCATTATCTAGTTGCCCACCAAAGTTTTCCAAAACCGTTGCCCCAAGATCGGCAAATGTTCGGCGTCTGCCTAACGTCTGTCCGCATTGAGTCAGTCTTGGTGAATAGCTCAATAAGGGTACGATCTCACGTGTATGATCAGTACCCTGAAAAGTTGGATCGTTGCCATGATCAGCTGTAACCATAATAAGATCGTCCTGATTCATCTTGCCTAACACATCACCAAGTTCTTGATCAAATGCCATCAAAGCATGTCCAAAACCAATCGGATCTCTGCGATGCCCGTACATAGCATCAAAATCGACTAAATTAGTAAACACAAAACCATTAGGTGTCGTGTCCATCACATGCTGCAAATGAACCATGCCATTGTCATTGCTTTCATTATGATAAGCCGTATCAATTCCCTCACCGGAAAAAATATCCTGAACTTTACCAATGCCAACCACAGGTACACTCATTTTTTGTAACTTTGTTAATACCGTTTCCCCAGTGGGTTTAAGAGAAAAATCACGACGATTGGCAGTCCGTTTAAAATCACCTGCATCATGACCCACAAACGGTCTAGCGATTACACGCCCGATTTGATAGGGCGGCTGATTTACTAAAGTACGTACATATTCACAAATTCGGTACAGCTCAGCTACCGGCACAACGTTTTCATGCGCCGCAATTTGTAACACCGAGTCTCCAGATGTGTAAACAATCAGTCCCCCAGTCACAATCTGTTCAGCACCATAATCCTTGAGTGCTTCTGTCCCCGAATAAGGGCGATTCAACAAAATTTTTCGATTTGTAAATTCAGAGATTTTGTCGATTAGCTCATCGGGAAACCCATTCGGAAATGTCGCTAAAGCTTGCATAACAGGCAAACCCATCATTTCCCAATGACCATCCATACTATCTTTGCCAGCGGATACTTCTTGCATAGTACCAAAATCACCAATGGGTTGACTTTCGATGCTAACACCCTCAAGACTACCATGATGCAAATTTGCCAATCCCATTGCTTGTAAATTGGGCAAATGAAGCCGACCATGATACACATGCGCAACATGCCCAATCGTATCAGAACCAACATCATTAAAGCTAGCTGCATCAGGCGCTGCACCAGCACCAACTGAGTCTAAAACAATGACCATAATTCGTTTGAAAGACTTCATGCGTGCACCTCCTTTGTCATGTGATGACTGACGCTGGGATAAGATTTTTGCGTACCACGTGTCATAACCGACAATGCAGCATAAGCATTGGCTTGAATAATCGCAGTTTCAAGTGACTCGCCTCGAGCAAAATAATGTGCAAATGCCCCGACAAACGCATCACCTGCACCAGTGGTATCAATGGCATTGACATCTTGACCATCAACTAATGTTGCTTCTTGACCTGCAGTTATCCAAAGTGCGCCACGATCGCCCATTGTCACAATGACATTTGCCACGCCAAATGACAACAATCGTCGCGCAGCAGCTTTGGTTTCCTGAACTGTTGACACTGGCATTTTGGTAATGGCAGTTAATTCAGATTCATTAGGTATTAGGTAATCCACAGCTGGTAAAACATCCAACGGTAATTTATGAGCCGGTGCAGGGTTATATATAATCGGAATATTATATTTTTTAGCCAAATGAATGGCCTTAATATTAGTTGGCATGGGCACCTCTTGTTGCAACACAATAACCTTTGCCCGTTTTATCAAGTCGATTTTATCCAACAATACTTCTGGTGTGAGTTCAGTGTTTGCACCCTGCACAACCAAGATACGGTTGTCACCATTACTTTCAACAAAAATTGGCGCCACGCCGTTGCTCTGATGCCCTGTTAATACACCACTGATGTCAATATGATTCGCCACGAAATTGGCGCGTGTTTCTACACCAAAATTATCGTTGCCAACACACGTTAGCATCGCAACCCGAGCGCCCAATCGACTGGCAGCTACTGCTTGGTTAGCACCTTTACCGCCAAATCCCATTTCAAAGCTTGGTGCTTCAACTGTCTCGCCTTTATGAGGTAAACGATCAACATAACTGATTAAATCCATTACGTTTGATCCAATGACTAATACATCAATATCTTTTATCATATTATTCTCCAATTCCAGTCGTAACCGTAAATGACTGTGTTTTACCAGGCGCAAGGTGAATTAAAGTGCCTGCCTGACTAGCCGCGTTATGTCCATCTGGGTGACTCGTACCTGGAATGGCAAATGCCGCTACTTGTTGATCAGGATTGTGTAACAACCATCTCGTAACAAACGGTAATTCCTTCGTGCTAAATGCTGTAACACATGTTGGTCCATCTGGTAGTGACATTTTAAAAACAGCTCGGTCAACAAACGGACGCAAATCTGTTGACATGTAGACAATTTCTGGGTCAAAACGACTACCATCATCTAGCACCTCAATGACTTCACCCCTTGCTTGCAGTTCTCTGTTAAATGCCCGCCAGTTGGCTGTCGGCTTGACATGGGCTGGAATTGATCGTCTTAATTTCAGTGCATTCTCTGGTACGTTAGCTGACATCGTGGCGCCATTAACATAGCAATAATTGAGATGATTCAAATATTGCAACGGCATAGTTTGATAGTTGCTGAGATTAGTCACTTTTAATCCAATATCTATCAATGCTGAAGCTGCGTGCATGATAACAGTATTATGGGTTCGATAATGATATCCAAATCCTTTTACATACTCATACTCGCCGCCAATTATGATATTATCTTGGTCAAATTCTAAATAAATATGGTCAAGCTTGGTCATCGGATATTCACCATGTAATGGGTGCTGATCTGTCTCACTGGGCGTACCGCTGGCTAAAACGCCGGATGTAAATTGAAACATACCATACGTATCAGTCACCTGCGTTCCTAAATAAGGCTTATCAAATGCCGATGCCATTTTCAGAGATAATTGATCAAAAACGGCATCCCAAATCATGAAACCTTGAAAAGGTAGTATCACAATGTAGCCACGATTATTACTTATTTTCAAACCAGCAACGCCTGTATCATATTGCATGGCCGTCACCGTAAAATGCTCATCTTGATAAATGTTATAAGGTGTTTTATCAAATAACTTCTCCGGCAAATTGATTCTTTGTGTCATGCTGTTGTGCCTCTCTTTCTTGCTGTACCATTGTCTTGGCAAACCAAGCGACAACGGCAAAAGCGATTAAATCAATGCTGAAACTTGTAGACATATCCGTCAGATCGGCGACAGCACCCTGTATCAGTGGTAAAATGGCGCCACCAATAATGCTCATAACCAAAATAGCTCCAGCTGTCTCACGATGTCTTGGCACCTGAACCGTCTTAATCGTTTCCGAATAAATAGTTGCCCAACCCGGTCCAAACAACCCACTCACTAGCACTAAGGCATATAATGCTGAAACATCATGTACCAATGTGACGTAGAGCAACGCCACAATACCCATCACACCGTACGACAGAAGAACATGACCTGCACCAAATTTTGGTATTAATAAGTTGGCAATAAATTTACCAACAAAGAAAGCAACATAGGCATAAATCATAAAATTACTAGCATATCGTTCATTAAAATGACTATTCAACGTCAAAGCAAGCCGAATCGTAAAGCTCCAAACTGCTGTCTGCATACCAACATAGAAAAATTCAACCAGAATGCCTTTTTTAAAAGGTTTGTTTTGCCATAAATACTTGAGTGTGTCAAAGAGTTTGGCATTTGGGTGTCCGGCAGTTAACGGCTGGTGTTTTTTCTTTGGATATTGCGTCAAGAGCAAGATAATAAAAGCGACCCCCAACACCACAAGTAAGAGTTGATAAGGCAACAATGTGTGTGCCAAAGCTTTGTGGCCAAATGAGAGCTTTTCGCTGGCGTTCATTCCTGCCATCTGTTGCGCCAAGCTTTTCCCATTGCCAAAAATAAGATATTTTCCCAATATAATACCTAAAATTGATCCCACAGGATAAAATGTTTGCGAGATATTGAGTCTCAGAGTGGCATGTTGCTTAGGACCTAACAAGCTAGAATAGGTATTGGCACTAGTTTCCAAAAAACTTAATCCTGTTGCCAAAACAAATATTGCAATCAAAAATACGCTATATGTGCCCATTTGACTGGCTGGAAAGAATAATAGCGATCCAACCATATACAGTCCGAGTCCAATTAAAATTGAAACTTTATAACTCGTTCTTTGAATCACGCGACTGGCTGGAATAGCCAATACAAAATAGCCCAAGTAAAATGCACTTTGTACAAAGGCGCTGGCAACATTTGACAGCGTAAACACTGCTTTAAATTGCGTAATTAAAATATCGTTCAAACTGGCTGCAGCCCCCCATAATGGAAACATGAGTGATAGTAAAATAAACTGAAAAGGGGGTGTTTTGTTCAGGTAGCCATCTGCCTGAACAACTGCTTTTGTTTTAAATATTGTCATTATTTTTTCCTCCAATGTCACTATTTACATAGCATAGTTGACCTTTTTTGAACGTACAATGACAATAATCGTCTTCACAAACATTTGTTCGCAAAGCAACGCACTGCTGTTCCTCAAAAGCTAGTCATGACATTGTATTTTTTTCACAAAGTGCTTGCACACTAATGTTCATTTCCTAATATTTATAATAATAGTAGCGATGAAATCTAGTTTATTAAGCATTTCATTATCATTATATTATTTGGCTAATAAACAATTGGGACACCCAAATAATGACATTTAAAAAACAGAATCGCTATTAAATCAGCTTTGTACATTTATTCACATTGTAATCGAAAAAAATTTTTTTATTTTTGAATAATTTCCTACTATTTTTTAGAATTGTTCGTTTTTAAAAATATTCTCAACTTATTATAAATTACAAAAAAAACAGGTTTAGTTATGATTAACTAAATCTGTTTTTTCAACCAATTCGCTAGGTTAGTTGTTATTTTTTCTTTTCAATAATGCTAGCAACCCCAACAAAGTTGTCAAAATCAAACCACTTATTACAACATGGTCATTATTTTGTGACACACTCGTTTTTGGTAATTGCTTGTCTGTGTTTTCACTATGATTGATATTGACTGGTTGACCATCGTTATTAGAGCTGGCAACCGTTAGCACAACCTCTTGTGTCGTTGTTGGGTTATCCTTGATGTCGCTAATCGGAGATTTTTTATCTGTTTCTACCTTGACAACAATGACAACATCACCACCTGCATCCGGTACAATTACCGAACCATATGGGGTGTCAATCGTGGTTCCTGGTGTGACTGGTCCGTATGGCATTTCTGGTCCAACTGGGTTACCATTTTCATCTTCTGGCACAATATTACCCACTAACCCCACTAACACATATTCAGGTTGATCAACGGCTACCTTGACTTGAATAATGATATCGCCACCATTGGCTGGTACTTCAACATCACCATAAGGTGTGTCAACTGTTGTCCCTGGCTTAACTGGTCCGTAGGGTATCTCTGGTCCCACTGGGTTGCCATTTTCATCTTCTGGCACGATGTTACCAACTACCACATATTCAGGTTGGTCAACGGCAGTTGAAATGATAATGTTTTCACTTACCGATGTTGAAGCTGATGTACTATCACTTAATGATGCTGATGTGCTGTCACTTACTGATGTTGATGTTGATGTGCTACCACTTAATGATGTTGAAGCTGATGTACTACCACTCAACGATGTTGACGTTGATGCGCTGTCACTTACTGATGTTGATGCCGAAGTACTGTCACTTAATGATGTTGACGTTGATGTGCTGTCGCTTACTGATGTTGACGTACTATCACTTAATGACGTTGACGCTGATATGCTATCACTTAACGATGTTGACGTCGATGTACTACCACTCAACGATGTTGACGTTGATGTACTATCACTTACTGATGTTGAAGTCGATGCGCTGTCACTTACTGATGTTGAAGCTGATGTACTACCACTCAACGATGTTGACGTTGATACACTATCACTTAATGATGTTGACGTCGATGTGCTACCACTTACTGACGTTGACCTTGATGTGCTATCGCTCAACGATGTTGACGTTGATGCGCTATCACTTATTGACGTTGATGCACTATCACTCAATGATGTTGATGCCGATGCACTATCACTTACTGATGTTGACGTCGATGTGCTGTCACTCAATGATGTTGACGTTGACGCACTATCACTTAATGATGTTGATGTCGATGTACTATCGCTCAACGATGTTGATGCACTATCACTCAATGATGTTGATGTACTGTCGCTTACTGATGTTGACGTTGATGCACTATCACGTACCGACGTTGACGCCGAAGTACTGTCACTTATTGATGTTGACGTACTATCACTTAATGATGTTGACGTCGATGCACTGTCACTTACTGACGTTGATGCGCTATCACTTAATGATGTTGATGTCGATGTGCTATCACTCAATGATGCTGAGTTGCTCAAACTTGCTGACTCACTTGATGTCGATTCACTATCACTCAATGATGTT
>NZ_JACVUE010000012.1:0-69747 GCF_016624925.1 Leuconostoc sp. S50
CTGATTCTGATTCTGATTCTGATTCTGATTCTGATTCTGATTCTGATTCTGATTCTGGCAGATCATGAATCGCTTCACTCTTTTTGTCAAGAGCTTTTGACCATTCATCAGCTTCGTGTTCATCAACTAAACCAACTTGCTCCATAACCGGTTGTGTTAAAGCACTACTCGTCGTTGTTTCGCTGTTTGATTGTGATAAAGTTTCAGATTGCGATTCTGACAAACTTTCTGAATTAGTCGTTGATTCGGGCTCAACGTTATTCTTCTTTTTACGGAAAATATCAAATAATCCCATTTGTTTCTCCTTTATTCATTGCTGGTAATCATCTTATCACGCCATATTTAGGAAGCCGTTTCAGCCATATTATCCAAATCAACAGCCACCATTTTCGATACACCAGCTTCTTGCATTGTCACACCATATAATAAGTTGGCATTCATCATTGTACCTTTTCGATGCGTAATGACAATAAATTGTGTTTCACCAGAAAATTCGTGCAAATAACGCGCAAACCTCGCCACGTTTGCTTCATCTAACGCTGCTTCGGCCTCATCAAGTACTACAAACGGCACTGGACGGACTTGTAAAATGGCAAATAATAACGTAATAGCTGTCAACGCCTTTTCACCACCAGACAACAAACTCATTTGTTGGAACTTTTTGCCTGGTGGTTGTGCCGTAATATCAATGCCCGTCGTTAAGAGATGCTCTGGGTCTGTCAACTTAATTTCTGCACGACCACCGCCAAACATTTGGGTGAAAATGCGACCAAAATGTTGTGCAACAGCGTCAAATGTGTGTTTGAAGCGAATTTGAACTTCTTCATCCATCTCATCAATTGTTTGTAGCAGATTATCTTTTGCAGATAACAAATCATCACGCTGCTGTGTTAAAAAATCAAAACGTTGCTTAACCGCTTCATATTCTTCAATGGCACCAATATTAACATTACCAATTTCATCCAAGCTACGCTTGATAAGTTTCAGTTGATCCGTGACTGTTTCTAGATTCAAATCAGCTAATTGCTGATAAAGGCCTTGACTATCACTAATATCATACTGTGATTCTAGTTGTGCCAATAAATTCTCATTTTGTGTCGTGAGCCTAGCTTGTTGTGCCGCAAGATCACTTTCTAATGCCATCACCGATCGTAGCGTTTCTTGTTGTTTGGCAAACTGTGTTTCCAAAACAGATAAATTATCAGTGATAATTGTTAGCTGTTGGCTAGTATCATCATGTTCTTTTTGGACTTTTGCAAGTTTTTCAACCGTTTCTGAAACTTGTTGTTCTGTCGCGATGTCATTTTGTGTTGCCGTTAATTTTTCTTGTAAATCATTGCGTTTAACAGTAAGACCTGCAGCTTGAGATTCTAACTCCTGTTGTTGGTTTCTCAGAATAGCGAGTTGACTTGTCACTGTTTCTAACTTACCGGTTAAAGTGACATATTCTGTCTGGATAGCAACTTTATCTTCATTATGGATTTGCGCCTTGTTAGAAGCCGATTCCAAAGCTCGAGATAATTCTTGATATTCAAGTTCTTGTGCCCGTTTTTGTGCTTGCTTTTCATCTAATTCTAACTCACAACGCTGTAGTTGTGTCGCTAACTCCTCTTGCTGCGACTCAATGTCCTTTAGCTCAAATTCAAGCGCCTGAACAACGCGTTTTTGCTGTTGCAATGTGTCTTGCTTGTGTTGCAATTCATAGTCAACTTTTTGGACATCATCATTGGCAGATTTTAGCTTTGTTTGCGCTTCAACCAGAGACTCTCTAATGTTTTCGCCATCGCGTCGTTGCGCCTGCAATTCAAGCTCTTGTGATTTTGATTGTTCTGCTAAATCAGTTATTTTCTGAGTAAGCGTTGCAATTTCAGTCTGGCGACTCAAAATCGTTGCGCCTCTCTTTTGTGTTGCGCCACCTGTCATTGAACCGCCGGCATTGATTAGTTGTCCATCAAGAGTCACAATACGAAAGCGATATTGATTAGCTTTTGCAATTTCAGTGGCGCTGTTCAAGTCTTTAGCAACCACAATATGTCCCAAAATATTTGCCTTAATGGCCGTCATTTCTTCAGGCATAGTCACTAAATCGGCAGCGATTCCAATAAAACCAGCCATCCTGCGCGCCTGTTCTAAACCATTTAAATGACGTGGCTTTATTGTATCAATTGGCAAAATTGTCACACGACCAGCTCGATTTTTTGTCAAGTAAGCAATAACTGACTTGGCTGTACTGGTTTGATCTACAATAATTTGCTGTAAGATTCCTCCCAATACCGTTTCGATAGCTAATGTATAAGCTGCAGGTACCGTCAATAATTCTGCTACGACACCTTTGATACCCACAAATTGATTTCTTACTTGGGGTTTCATTAAGGCCCGAACACCCTGGTAAAATCCTGCATAATCATCCATCGCTGTTAAAGCATCATGTTGACTACGAACTTTATTAAGATCATTTAATGTATTGTACCAATTTGTTTCAGCTTGTTTATACGCCTTTGCAGCATGATCAAACTGTTCTTGCCTTTTTGCAACATCTTGTTTTAGTGCCAAGACATCCTGTTGTGCCGCATCATTTGGCTGGTAATTAGCCACTTCTTGCTGTGCTTGTGACATGATGCCCGTCTCGTTTTTTAATCGCTCAGATAGAGTCTGATAACGACTTGTTATTTGAGCCAATTGCTTATCGTCATTCACTTTAGCATTGTGCAACGCTGCAATATCTTGCATTATTTGAATATAAGCATGACGATTTTTCTCGATGTCGGCTTGCAGTTGAGACTTGAGTTCTGATTGTGTCATATCATCAAACTGTGTCAGCTTTTGTTTTAGTATTGATTTTTGTTGTTTTAGTTCTGATTCTTGCTGTTGTAGTGGCGCAATTTGCGACGATAACGCTAATATTTTCTCATTTACCGCAGCAGTTGACCGTGTCGCCTCGTCAATATCACGCTCCAAAGTAGTCGTTTGTTGTTGACTCAAGTTTTGTGCACCAACCATGCGCTCATGAATTTGCGTCAATTTTAAAATATCATTTTGAAGTTGATCGCGTTTCAACTGCTGACTGACACGTTCCTGCCTTTTTTGCGATAACATATCGTTAATTTGTGACAAGGTGGCTTTGGCAGTTGCAACTTGTTTCTGTTGATCTGTATATTTTTCCTTGACTTGCTCAGCTTGTACATCAACAGCATGTATTGTTAAAGCTAAACGCGCCTTATCTAAAGTGTCAAACCGCTCTTTTTGAGATAAATAATCAGTAGCTTGGGCGGATTGTTCAGCCAAAGGTTCAATTCTATCTTCAATTTCGTGAATAATATCAGCAACACGGGACAAATTATCGCTCGTTTGTGATAACTCTTTCTGTGCTTTTTCTTTATTTTGTTTATATTTATATACACCAGCTACTTCTTCAATAATGCCACGGCGGTCTTCTGGTTTAGCATTAAAAATACTTTCCACGCGACCTTGAGAAATAATTGAAAAGCTTTCTCGTCCTAGTCCGGTATCCATAAATAAATCGTGAATATCTCGCAAGCGGCTTTCAACACCATTAATTTGATAAACACTTTCGCCACTTCTGTACAATTTACGTGTCACACGAATTTCACTAAAATCCGAATTAACATAATGATCACTGTTATCAAATGTAATGGCTACTTCTGCACGGTTGAGTGCGCCACGTTTATTGGTGCCACCAAAAATAACGTCGGACATTTTTGTCCCACGCAAATCTTTAGCACTTTGTTCTCCCATTACCCAGCGAATTGCTTCAATAATGTTTGATTTTCCTGATCCATTTGGACCAACAATACCAGTCATCCCTGGCATAAATTCAATCATTGTTTTGTCGGCGAATGACTTAAATCCGCTAATCTCAAGTGATTTCAATTTCATAGGCTGACATTATCTTCCAATAATTTTAAGGCAGTTCGCGCCGCTGCTTTTTCAGCATCTTTAATTGACTTCCCAGTCCCGCGCGCTAATTCTTTATCATCAACAGATACACTTGCCTCAAATAATTGTGTATTATCTGCTAACTGTTCTTCCTTTTCTGTGCGATAAGCAATATCAACTGTTCCCTTTACTTGCAAACGTTCTTGCAATCGACTTTTAAAGTCAATGAATCTGTCAAAAAAATCAGTATCAATCGCTGCGAACAATGTTTTATCAAGAAATTGGTTCACTTCTTTTGGCCCTTGATCTAAGTATAAGGCCCCAATAAAGGCTTCCCAGATGTCTTCTAGTAATGAATCGCGATCGCGCGCGCCGCTCATTTCTTCACCTTTGCCCAACCGAATACCTTCATTTAAATGAACTAAACGGGCAAAATGCGCAAAAGATCGTGTTTGCACCATTGCAATCCGCATCTCGGTTAATTGACCTTCATGCCAATTTGGATAGCGTTTGAATAGATATTCTGCAACAGTCACTTGCATGACAGAATCACCTAAAAATTCCAATCTTTGGTAGTCATGTCCTTTGTCATCAGGGTGTTCATTAAGATAATTGCGCTGAGTCAGCGCTTCAGTTAATAGTGTTTCGTCATTAAAACGAATACCATATTGCGTTAATATATGTTTTTTAAAACTGTCTTGTGACACGTTCTCGTCCTTTTAAAGCATAGTATACAGTCTATTATATCAAAAAACGACTGTATATTTTGATAAATTACAGTCGTCAAAAAATATCATGTGATAAAAACTTTATCTGCCTTAAATTTCAGCTTTTTCACGTACAACGTCAACAATTTCTGATGTATATTGCTCGACCAATTCTGGTGTCGCCGCTTCGACCATCACACGCAGTAGTGGTTCAGTTCCTGAAGGCCTCACTAAGACACGACCATCACCAGACATCTTTGTTTCTACTTCAGCAATTTTTGCGACAACATCAGCATCATGTTGCAAAGCAAATTTATCAGCAACTTTGACATTCACTAATTTCTGCGGATAAATTGAAACTTCAGCAGCTAGTTCAGAAAGCTTTTTACCGGTTTCGTGCATCACGTAAAGCAGCTGCAAGGCTGTCAGCAAACCGTCACCAGTCGTAGCCCAATCTCTGAAAATAATATGACCTGATTGTTCTCCGCCAAGGTTATAATCATTAGCCATCATTTCAGCCATAACATAACGATCACCAACAGCTGTTTTGACGCTTTGCATATCATTTTCGGCTAAGGCTTTATAAAAGCCAATATTGCTCATTACAGTTGACACAACTGTGTTATGCTTAAGCCGGCCTTGTTCATTTAAAAACTTTCCTGTGATAAACATGATTTTATCACCATCAACAATTTCGCCATCTTCTGTTACGGCAATCAAGCGATCACCATCACCATCAAAAGCTAATCCTGCATCAACTTCACTACCTTTGACCAATTCAGCTAATGCTTCTGGATGAGTTGAGCCAACGCCATCATTAATATTAATACCATTTGGTTCGGTACCCAATGTAATGAAATCAGTTCCCAAATCAGCAAATAATCTCGCCAATAAGCCACTAGTTGCGCCATTAGCGCCATCCAAAGCAACACGCATCCCTTCTAGGTTGGTTGGAATTGTCTTTTGCAAGAACTCCAAATACTTTTGTACGCCCTCAGGATAATTGTTAGCAATTCCAATACCATCAGCACTTGGACGTGGTAAGTTGTCTTCAGGGGCATCAAGTAACTGTTCAATTTCATATTCAAGTTCATCAGACAATTTAAAACCGTCATTACCAAAAAACTTAATCCCATTATCAGCAGCGGGATTATGCGAAGCGGTAATTTGAACACCCGCGTCTGCTTCCAAATTTTCAACTAAAAAGGCAACTGCCGGTGTTGTAATAACACCCAAACGCAAAACATCAATACCTACTGATAAAAATCCTGCCACAATCGCTTGTTGTAACATTTCACCGGAAATACGTGTATCACGACCAACAATAACTACTGGTCGCTTATCAGAGTTTTGTGCATGTTTTGTTAAAATTGCACCGCCTGTTCGACCCAAACGAAAAGCTAATTCTGGTGTTAAGCTTTGATTAGCAACGCCACGAACACCGTCTGTTCCAAAATATTTTAATTTAATATCTGACATAATTTATCGTCCTTTATTTTTGTGATGATGATGAACTACTCTGACTGCTACTTTCACTAGAACTACTGCTAGATGAGGAAGTACTTGAAGAGTCAGCAGAAGAGCTTGAACTACTACTTGATGATGTGCTGCTATCAGTAGCGGGTGTCACCGTTGCCTGTACCTTTGTCACGCTATAATGATCAATACCTGTTTGATCTGGTAAGTCCACTGACACAGTCGTCTTGCTCGTAATATTAGCCACATCGACCGGAACGGATAACGAGCTAATCGAATTCAGTATATCAGATGCGCCATATGCTGTCACAGTTTTTGGATCAAAAGTAACTGTATAGTTAGCCCCATTGGCATTTTTGAGGGTGGCTGAAAGAGACAATTTTTTACTGTCCTCAGGTCCCACATTTAAAGTCACATTAGCAGAATTGCCATCAATATTGACTTCCACTGCTGCACCATTTTTATCACGTGCAACAAGTTTGACAGACTTATTAACAGTACTCTTCGTATTATTATCTAGTGAGATAGCAGCTTCAATTGATGTCACTGCCTCGACATTAGCCTTAGGTCCTGAAATTTTGACCGACTTGGGATCCACTGAGGTGCCGCTAACTGCATAACCCGTTGCAATTTTAGTATGATCATAGGTTACTTTGACTGGAACGGTAGCCGTTTTACGTCGTGCGATTGTAACAGTAATTGTTTGGGGTGTCACAGTTGATGTTAGAGAAGCGTTCACACCGCGAAGTGCTAATTTGGCAGTGTGTTTGCCAACGCCCAAACCTCTTAAATCAGCGCTAGCTTGGATATCGTTACGATTTTGAGCGGCTGCCACCAGCGCTATAGAACCTTCAATACCAACCTTCACGCTTGATGGGGCACCTACAACAACGTATTTATCAGAATTAAATTGCAAATTAAGGGGAACACTCAAGGTTGCTCTTTTTTCAGGGACTAGTGTTGAAAAATTACCTGAGCCACTACCATTCGTTGTTGTAGAACGGGTACTCAAGACATAGGCTGATAAAAGAATCGCCATGACCAGAGAGACCACTAAGTTAACAGTTTTTGAATGACCAATCATTTTCATTTTGCTAACCCCCTACCACTCCTTTGCCACCAGTGTTTTGCGGCAGCCTCGTTAACTGGTGCAATAAACTGGCGTTCAAAGAAATTCATGTAGGCATCACGCGCCATGTGTCGCAATAGATCGCCATCTTGTGTAATGGAAATTTCACCAGTCTCTTCAGAAACAACGACTGTAATCGCATCACTTGCCTCACTAATACCAACGGCAGCACGATGTCGCGTTCCCAATTCTTTTGGAATACGTGTACTTTCTGAAAGTGGCAGATATGCTGCTGCGACAGCAACACGGTCATCATCAATGATCACCGCCCCATCGTGCAACGGTGTGTTAGGAATAAATGTATTAATCAAGAGTTGACTAGTAATGTAAGCATCTAACTTAATACCAGTTTTAATGTATTCATCTAAACTCGTGTCGCGTTTAATCGTGATTAGTGCACCAATACGGCGCTTTGACATGTACTGCAAGGCTTCGTCAAGGCTCTTGATAAGCTGCTGTTCCTTAGCATTATCAATATGCTGGCGACGCCATGTTAAACGGCGACCTAAAGTTTCAAGTCCCCGTCGAATTTCTTGCTGGAAAATAACGACCAGCGCAATTGGGGCCCATGTAATGAGCTGATCCATCAGCCAAGACAAAGTCGTCAAGCCAATGTACCAACTCACAACTTTAATTAAAATAACGACACCAACGCCAAATAAAATTTGTAACGCGCGCGTGCCTTCAACAAATTGAATTACTTTATAGAGCAGAAACCAAATGATGGCAATATCCACAAGATGCATCAGATTATTCAAAGTAAAATAAGATAAAATATCCATGGTTGTTACTCTTCATCCCTTCCTGCTAAAGCTGCTGTTTCAGCATAGTTAATAAATTGACGAATGTTAATACCTGCTTGTCGCGTAATTCTACCTTGTTCATAAAGCTGTTGGATAGTTTCACGTTGAACATTTAATGCTTTAACTTCAAGTTCCATACGATTTTTGTCATCCAAATCGCGCTGTTCAGGCGTGTCATCATGCTTTTCGTTTTCAATACGATTACGATAACCAACAATTAAATTATAAGCAGCCTGTCGTTCCATTCGATGTGAAACGGTATCACCGTTATACTTTTCCATATATTCCGATAGCGCCTTAATTGCTGCTTTAGAAGTTTCTGTGATGGCTAGTGATGTTTCTTGTCTAAATTTATCAGTTGACTCATCCGAAAGCCAAATCCTAATGCTTCGTAGTCCACGTCTAATCAGAATCAATAACCATTGCGTTGAAATGTGATAATGTTGGTCAGAATTAATTAGATTTTCCAGACGATCTAACCGTCTTGTCTGCGCGGAATAAGTAAGCACAGAAATCATTTCATCTGCCAATAACTGCCGCAAACGATCACGCTGTGCCTCTAAAGCCACAAAGCGTAATTCTCGGTCGTTTTCAACATTTTGTGATGGATTTTTTTTATCAAGTTGACGCCTGATTTGCGCCACGGTTTGTTGCTTGCGACCAATCAGCTCGTAAACGATAGTACGGTTATCATCATTTTGTTGTTCACGTAACACTTGTATACCAATTTGAATCGCGAAAATACGAGCCTGTGCTTCTGTTAAATCAACTTTACTCTTTTTTGGTGCAGTTGGCTCAACTTCAGCAATTTCGGGTTGCGTAAAATCATGAGTTGCCCGCTCTTTAGTCACAATCGGTAGCATCACAGTGGCGACTAACAAACTCATAATCACAACAACTGCTGCCACGAAAATGAGTAAATTACGTTGTGGAAACGCACTACCGTCATCAATAACGGACGGCACTGTCAACACCGCTGCCATCGTAACGGCGCCACGCACGCCCGTCAAGCCAGACGTGACAGCTGTTCGAAATGAAACACGTCGTTCTCTATGTTGTAAATGGTAAGTAATTTGCGTTCCGTACGCCCAAACCGTCCTGATAGCAAACACAATAAACCAGACAGTAACACCGTAAAAAATTGCCATACCGGTATGTATTTGGGTGCTACGAAAAATACTAGTCATAGCCGCTGGTAATTCAATTCCTAGTAACACAAAGATTGTGCCATTTAGTAAATAAACAAAAATTTCCCATGTTCGAACGGCTACCACACTAATTTCTGGGGACCGCGCATTAATATGCTGGTCGCTTAAAATTTTGGACAAGACACCACCAGCTACAACAGCAATAACCCCAGATGAATGAAACACGCCTTCCGCAATCCAATAAATAATAAAAGGCATTACCAATGTCACAACAGTGTGAAAAACCACATCATTTAAACCAGCGCGATCAAATGAATCTCGTAACCAACTGACAAAACTACCAATCACCAAGCCAACAATCAGGCCAACAATGGTCATCCAGAAAAAGTTACCAATCGCACTACCAATCAAAAAAGTACCTGCAACGGTTGCTTTAATGGCAGTATTGAAACTCACCAGACCGCTGGCATCATTGATTAAGCTTTCCCCAGAAACGACATGCATCACGTTAGCTGGTAATTTGACACGCCTAGCAATAGCTTGCACAGCAACTGGGTCAGTTGGTGATACAACTGCCGCTAGTGCCAATGCAACCGATTTAGGAAACTGTGGAATTAATAAATGAATGAAGAAACCACCTACTAGCGTAGTCAATAGAACTAATATGATGGCATTACCTAAAATTGGACCACGTAATTCCCATAATTCCCGTTTTGGGAAGCGCCAAGCATCATTAAATAGCAATGGCGCAATAAATAACAACATAAACCAATGCGAATCAACATCAACATAAATACCAAATGCAAAGGCCAAAAATAACCCAATCACAATTTGGAACAAACTAACTGGGATTTCGGGAATAAAATGAGAGATAACATTTGAAACCGTAACAGCAATAATTAATATAACGATTAATTCTAATATTGCCATGTGTTATCTTTCTCCCATAATTCTAACTTCTGCTTCCAATGTCACACCATATTTATCTTGAACTGTTTGCTGGACAAGCTTGATCAAATCCTCGTAGTCGTTGCCTGTACCATGCGCCACATTGACCATAAATCCCGCGTGTTTCTGTGACACTTCAACCCCACCAACTCTGACACCTTGCAAACCGGAATCCATGATGAGCTTTCCAGCAAAATAACCAGTTGGTCGTTTGAACACCGAACCATTGGATGGATAATTTAGGGGTTGCTTATTCGCACGCTTAAAGTTATTCTCATCCATACGAGCTTTAATCATTTCAGGATTTCCCGCCTGCAACGTAAATGTTGCTCGCAAGATAATACCATGATTATCTTGAAAGATCGAGTGCCGATAATCAAAGTCAAGCGCTTCATTACTAAATGTCTTTATTTCGCCACTAGGTAACAAGGCATCTACTGAACTTACGACCATATCAGTTTGCCCACCATACGCACCAGCGTTCATAAATACTGCACCACCAACAGTGCCCGGTATTCCTGCGCCCCATTCGAGGCCAGTCAGCCCATGTTCGAGCGCTTGCTCAGCAACCCAAATAAGATCCGCACCAGCATCTGCAATAAGCACATGATCACTAACTTGCACATCATGCAGATCGTGCAATAGAATAGTTAATCCACGTAGGCCACCATCTCGAACCACTAAATTTGATAGTCGTCCAAACACTTGCACAGTCATTGCTTTATTTTTTGCCCAAATGAGTAACTTTTTTAAATCATTTTGTGATTTTGGAATTGCGAGGTAATCAACAACGCCTCCGGCTTGCGTATACGCGTAGGGTGCCAAAGATTGTTGTTCTAATATTTCTATTTGCTCAAAATGCATGTTTTTTCGTCTCCAATGGCTATATATACCATTTTACCAAACTTTAAGACATTCTACGATGGTAGGCGGCATTTGTTTAGCATATTCTTCAATCATTTTTACGAAATTGATAACTTTAATTAGTTGATGCATAAAAAAAAATCACTCATCACAAGTGATTTGCTTTTGATTACTGGGCGTCTTTATCGTCACTATCCCCTTTAATACCCTTAACGAAGCCTTTAGCAGCGTCAACAGCGTCATGCGCCGTATCACGTACTTTTTGAACATCGTCTTTGGCTTGCCCTTTCAGTGACTGTGTCTTTCCTTCAACTTCACGTTCTTTATCACCTGTCAACCGACCTTCAAGCTCTTTGGCTTTGCCAATCAGTTTATCGGTAGTATTTTGAAACTTTTCGTCTTCTGCCATGCTTTTTCTCCTTTATTGACAATACTTTAGCTAATCTTCATCAAACCATAGCGCAATTTCACGCTCGGCCGCTTCAACTGAATCTGAACCATGAACAATGTTCATCATCGCTTCAACATCCCATTCACGACCCAAATCACCACGAATCGTACCCGGGGCTGCCTTAGTTGGGTTAGTCGTGCCCATAAGTGTACGCCAACCAGCAACTATGTTCGTGCCTTCACCCACCATTGCAATAACCGGTCCAGAGGTCATGTAACGCAATAAAGATGGATAAAATGATTTGCCAACATGTTCAGCATAGTGTTGTGCTAACAAAGTTTCATCCGGCAATACCATTTTCATTTTGGTAATATGGTAACCTTTATTCTCAATTCGCTTAATAATTTCACCAATTTTAGCACGTTTCACACCATCTGGTTTAATCATCATAAATGTTCGTTCAGTCATCGCGAGCTCCTTTGATTAGCTTGTACTTCTATTTTACCTAATAAAGAAAGCGGTTACAAGTCAATGTTTTCGTGCAGTACGTTTAACATCCTCAGGGCGATAGGTCATTGCCATGCCTTTCAACAAATTACGCAAATAGCGATCACCAGCCGGCTTGTAATTACGATGATCTGGTCGTCGCAATATGGCACTTAATTCACTTTTAGAAATAGTAATGCCCGCCGTCTTCATAAAGCTCATTAAATCATCGCTAGTGTAACCCATTGCAATTTTCAGTTTTTTAATGACCACATTATTAATACGCTCATCATTGGTCATATCAAACGTCGGTGGTATCGGCTTCAAATCAGCACCAATTTTATGACCACGCTGTGAAATGATTAAACCATTCATAAAAGATTCCAACATTGTGATTGAAACTTTTTCATCTCGCTTAGCTTCTGGTGTCTGTTTGGTTAACAAATCATGTAATTGTTGCTCATCAATTGTGACACCGCCCAAATCAAAAATCGTGATCATATCAGCATTTTTAATATTAAGTGCGTAGCGCAATCGAATAATAATATCGTTGTTATTCATCATTTCTCCAAATTAGTAAGGATGATTATCATATTCTTCCCAAGCTTCATGCGCGTCTTGAATGCGCTTAAACATCTTTTCCATTTCATTTAATGTGAAACTTGTCAATACCGGACGTCCGTGCGGGCAATTATAAGGGTTCTCTGTCTGCGTTAATGATTGCAAAAGCGTACGAGCCTGCAGATCACTCAGGTGCATGTTAGCACGAATGGAACGTTTACAACTCATCATAATAGCTGTGCGTTCACGAAATTCTGCAACGGTTAAATGACCGTCCCTTAAAATCCAGTCTACCATTTCTTTGATCGTATCTTCTTCTTGACCTTTGACAAACCATGTGGGATGTTCACGAATAATCACTGTTGTTGCCCCAAAAGGTTCTAGATGTAATCCAACCTGTTCTAAATCGGTTTCATGATCAGCAATTTTCAACATATCTGCTGCCGAATATGTAATCGTAATTGGTACTAACAAACGTTGCTTATCCTGCCCCACAAGCCCAATTTCTTCTCGATAATATTCATATTTAACACGCTCTTGAGCAGCATGTTGATCAATAAGATACAACCCTTCACTACTTTGAGCAAATAGAAATGTACCGTGCATTTGTCCAATATAATCTAATTCTGGAAAACCACTCTGGCTTTTGGGCGCGACATCAAGGATTTGTTGATCAGCAATCATCTGGGCGTGATAGCTCGGCATCTCTTCGGCAATCTGGTTGACTGGTTCACTGTCAAAAACTAATATTCCCTCTTCATGTTGATACTTCTCGGCAAAAGACTTTACTGCTGAATCCGTTAATTGACGTTTGTCCCTTATGGCAACAACCGCTTCATCATCTATTTTTGCTGGCGCAACTATCGGTGGCTTTTCACTTGACGTCCACGGTGCTAGTTGTTTAGCTTTGGGCGCTGGCTGATGAGTCTCCTGAGGTTTACCGTACAAATTTTCATAGGCATCGGGAATTAAATTTTCATCGGCCAATCTGTCTTTAATCGTTTTGATAATTAAATCAGCCAATTCAGTCTCTTTTGATAATCGTACCTCAGACTTTTGAGGGTGAACATTGACATCAATCAACAACGGACTAGTGCTGACATTTACTACACCCATTGGAAAACGACCAACCATCAATTTAGAACCATAGCCACGAATAACAGCATTCGAAACTGCAAAATTTTTAATGAATCGACCATTTATTAAAATGGTTAAATAATCTCGTGATCCTCGTGTCAATTCTGGTAATGAAATGAAGCCAGTCACGTTGAAATCATCATCTTCACCACCAATTTCAACCATTTTTTGCGCAACATCACGACCATAAATAGCAGCTACCACTTGTTGCTGGTTACCATTACCAGTCGTTTGCAACAAATTCCGACCATCGGCTGTCACAGTGAAAGCAATATTAGCATAAGACAAAGCAATACGATTCATAATGTCTGCAATACGCGCTAATTCTGTTTGTGGGCGTTTGAGATATTTCAAACGCGCTGGCGTGTTGTAAAACAAATCTTTAACCGTTACCACCGTTCCGCGACGTCCATTAGCAGGTGTTGCTGACACTTGCTTCCCGCCCTTGATATGATACATGAGCCCGGTGTTTGAAGCGGCAGTGGTTGTATTCAATGTAACGTCTGCAATTGCGGCAATTGATGGTAAGGCTTCACCTCGAAATCCCAGCGACATGATATTAAATAAATCATGGCGATCGTTAATTTTACTTGTTGCATGTCTGGTAAATGCCAGTGGCACATCTTCAGGGTCAATGCCATCACCATTATCAACGACGCGAATCATTGATTCACCGGCATCTTCAACTAAAATTTCAATTTGAGTGGCACCCGCATCTATGGCATTTTCAACCAGCTCTTTGACAACACTAGCCGGTCTCTCAATCACTTCACCCGCTGCAATTTGGTTGGCTAAAAGATTAGATAATTCATGTATACGTGTCATAATTTATGACCTCAATTTCTTCAAATCTGCTAACAAATTCAGTGCGTCCAAGGGCGTCATTGTGGCAATTGTAATCTGATCTAATTTTGCTAACAACTTTTCAGTGTTCTGATCTACCGCGTCCACATTAAACAACGCTACTTGCTGACTCGCAGGTGTTTCACTGGTAGGTTGACTGGTTATGCTGCCTTGCTCTAATCCGCTCAAAATGTTGGTAGCATTTGCAATTAATGTTTCTGGCAATCCAGCCAAGGCTGCCACGTGAATACCATATGATTTGTCAGCTGGTCCCGCTTGAATTTGATGTAGAAAATGAAGCTTACCTGCTTCATCCTCAACCGCGCCAACATGAACATTAACGATACTTGCATGTTGATTGGCTAGTGCCGTTAGTTCATGATAGTGAGTGGAAAAAAGTGTTTTGGCGTGGACATGGGCATCCAAATATTCAATAATTGCTTGCGCAAGTGCCATGCCATCGTAAGTAGCCGTCCCACGACCTAACTCATCAAATAAAATCAAGGAATGCGCAGTGGCTTCTTGCAACGCCAAATTGGCTTCAGCCATTTCCACCATGAATGTTGACTGACCCATTGCCATATCATCGTTTGCCCCGATTCGGGTAAAAATTTGATCAAACACTGGCAACACAGCGCTGTCAGCGGGGACGAAACTTCCCATTTGTGCTAACATCACAATCAACGCCAATTCTCTCATGTACGTTGATTTTCCGGCCATATTTGGTCCTGTAATTAACTGCATACTGGTATCTTGATCAAGCAAAACATCGTTGGCAACAAACTCACCAGTGGCTAATAACGATTCGACGACAGGATGACGGCCTTGTTTGATATCAATGACATTGTCATTCGTAAACGTTGGTCTAACAAAACGATGGCTGTCCGCTACATCTGCTAAACTTGCTAACACATCTAAACGCGCCACTTGGCGTGCTAAGGTCTGAAGGCGATTGATGTTAGCCTTGACCCGCTCTCGCACTGTAACAAACAATTCGTATTCACGTTCCGTTCGCTTAAGCTGAGCTTCGTTAATCAGGCTTTCGTGTTCTTTTAATTCAGGTGTGACAAAGCGTTCTGCGTTCGTCAAGGTTTGACGCCGTTCATAGCGTCCTTCAGGTAACTTAGCAACGTTGGCTCGTGACACTTCAATGAAAAAGCCAAAGTTTTTATTGTATTTCACTTTTAATGTGTTGATGCCTGTTGCAGCACGTTCATCCGTTTCTAACTGTGCTAACCATTGTTGGTTTTCTGTTAAAACACGACGATAATCGTCAATTTTACTATCGAAACCAGTGTTAATCAGATCACCCTCACGCACACTAACTGGCGGATCATCAACAATTGCTTCATCAATTAAACCAGCTAAATCAGCCATCGCATCTAATTCACCACCGGCCGAGCTCAAGATACTATCACCCTCAGCCAAAACTGATTTCATCCCCGGAATAGCAGATAATGATCGTTTCAACTGCACTAATTCGCGTGGATTCATCGTTCCCATAGCTGCACGCGCCGCCAATCGTTCCAAATCATAAACTGATTTTAAATGGTCTTGTAGTGCACCGCGCACAAAAAAAGCATTTTGAAAGGCCGAAACAACATCTAATCGATGGTTAATGTCATCAATATCGCGTAATGGTTTCAATAACCATTGTTTTAATAAGCGTCCACCCATTGCCGTTTTGGTTTCATCAATTAAACCTAATAATGAACCAGATTTTTTATGGGTTCTAGCATTTTCGACCAAATCCAGATTCGTACGGGTATCTTGATTGAATTTAAGGTAGGCAAGACGCTCATAACTCTCAGCGGGGACAATATGTTCAAGATTGCGTCGTTGCGTATCAAATAAGTAGTTCAATAAAAGCGCTGTAACACTTGCTTCACTTGCGTTGGCTAATCCCTTGGTTAAAAAGCTAACAGTAGCATTAGCTTCAGCTGATTCCTGAGTTGAGACAACTAGTCCCTCTTCACCTAATTGATTAGCAATTTGTTGGGCAATTGTTGGCTCGTCATTTTTTAATAGCACCACTTCTTTGACTTCAAGAGAACGCAACTCATCTATCACATCTTCAAAACGCTTAATCGTTGTTACTTTTAATTCACCGGTTGATAAATCAATGTAACTGAGACTGAACCGCTGATCATCTGGTAAAATTGCTGCTAAATAATTATTTTGCTTATCATTTCCTGCCCCACCAAGCATCTTTGTACCAGGTGTTATCAGTTGAACAACATCACGTTTTACCATACCTTGTGCAACGGCTGGATCTTCCATTTGTTCAACAATGGCGACTTTATAGCCTTGATCAACTAGAATATCAATATAATTTTGTGCCGCGTGGTGGGGAATGCCAGCCATCGGCACTGGGTTTTCAGCATTTTTATTACGTGCCGTTAACGTTAATTCTAATAATTTTGCACCCAAAACAGCGTCATCTTCAAACAACTCGTAAAAATCTCCCAAACGATAAAAAACGAATGCGTCAGGATATTGCTTTTTGATTTCATGATACTGCACCATCATCGGTGTATCAGCGGTTTTGCCCATAATCAATGCCTCTTTTCATAACTATAATTTTACCATACGATATTTTACAACTTGCTAATAAAAACGCTCACATACACCAAATGATGCCACGTGAACGATTGACTTGTCTTGTCAAATTATGATTTTACACCGCGCTTAAAGACAGTGACACTCTCAATATGAGTGGTCTGTGGAAATTGGTCGAGTGGTTGAATGTCGCCATCAATCACGTAACCATTTGCTAAAATTTCGACAGCATCACGCGCTAAAGTAGCTGGATTACAACTGATATAAACAAAAGTCTCTGGTGCCATTGTACTAACTGCTTCAATCAACTCAGAAGTTAGCCCTTTTCGTGGTGGATCAACAAACACAACGTTGGGTTTTAATCCTTCATTTGCCCATTTTACCATTTGGTCTGGTGCATCGGCCAACACAAACTCTACATTACCAATATGATTATTTTGTGCATTCTTTTCTGCGTCAGCAACAGCGCCTTCAATGACTTCAACACCATAAACTTTTTTCACCTGATCAGCAACTGATAAAGTAATGGTTCCAATACCAGAGTATGCATCAACTACTGTATCTGTAGATTTCAATCCAGCTTTTTTTGCAGCTAATGTATAAAGTACAGATGTTGTCTGTGGGTTCACTTGATAAAATGAATTTGGTCCAATCACAAAATCTTTACCCATTAACTGATCGTGAATATCATCCGCGCCCCAGATTGTTTCATTCCAATCACCCATAATTACATTAGTATCGTGGTTATTAATATTGTGAATAAAGCTCTTTAGTTCTGGTAACTTTGCTCGTAATTTGTCAGCAATCTCTTCTGCTTCAGGTAGACGTTTGGTATTGGTGACAATAACAACCATCAGCTCATGTGAATAGTAACCACGGCGAGCCATAATATGTCGGACAACCCCTTTTTTGGTTTGTTCATCATAAGCAGACAAATTGTAGTCTCGCAAAATGTCTCGTGTTACACGAACTGCTTCATCCACTTTTGAATCTTGAATGTAAAAATTATCAACTGGTACAAGCTTATGGGAGCCTCGACGATAAAATCCGGTTGTCAGTTGACCATTAATCATTTGCACCGGAACCTGGGCCTTATTACGATAAGCCGTAGGATTCGTCATGCCAATAGTTGGCGCAACGTTGACTGACAGGTTAACCTTTTTAAATAATTGTTCAATTTGACGCTGTTTAAACTTAAGTTGCGCATCATACTTTAAATTGGCTAATGGCGCAATTCCTGTTGTAATTGCAACTTGATCAACGTCGGACACACGATCTGGCGAAACAGTTACACGATTGATAACACGTCCAAATGCATAATTCTTCAGAACTTTTGTCACAACAACACGGAGGGTCTCTCCAGGAATCGCATCAACAACAAAAATTGGAAAACTATCAATTTTGATGACGCCCATACCTTGATAAGTAATATCAATTACTTCAGCTTCAACTTCTTGGTTCTTACTAACTGGTACTTTTTTTGGATAAACTCGATTAGCTTTCGCCATGATAATAACTACTTTCTCGCGTCTTTTGATACGCACTTATAATGAAATTACAACAAAATCAAAGTTGATAGACAGTCAATTTTCTAATTTTTCCGCAGCTTCAACAAACTTGCGTTTAGCATCACTAACAACTGTCTCAGACATGCCTGAACGATTAGCCACAAACTCGATATGTTGCTGCAAATCAGTAAATACCATCGGTGCATCTCCACCATATTCACCATCAATATTGACTTTCATTTGGGCATTATTTAGTGGCAAAATTTCAACTTTATTTGTCTTTTTATAAATCAAATTTGGGTTGTTAATATGCTTACCACCATTAATCATTTGGGCAACCATTTGTAGTATTTGTCCCAAATTTGATTCTTTAATAATGAGCAATGTGAACCGACCATCATCGAGTTGTGCATCAGGTACAATTGATTCAAATCCACCGACCGAATTGGTCAATGCCAAAAAAATCATAGAAATACTACCGGAATATTCACCGTCGTCATATTGCACCGTCGCATTAACCGGTTTGATCCGAGTCAACAATTCTGCACCTTTGACCAAATAAGCAAGATATCCATACAAAGATTTCATCAATGATGGCACTGCATAAGTCACTTCACTAATGGTCCCTAGTGCCGCAATATTCATGAAATATTTGGTTTTGTCATCTTTATCAATTTGACCAATATCCATTTTAATGGTCTCATTTTGTAAAATAACCTTGGCGGCTTCTAGTGGTTCGTCACGAGGTAATTTTAAAGCTCGCGCATAATCATTAGTTGTTCCCGCTGGAATGACAGCCATCATAGGGCGTTGCTTCAAGGGCGACAAGCCATTAACAACCTCGTTAATCGTACCGTCTCCACCAGCAGCAACAATCAAATCAAAGCCTTCTTCTGCAGCTCGTTTAGCTTCTTTAGCCGCACTCATTGGCTCAGGTGTTGTCGCAAAAGCAGATGTTTCGTAACCAGCTTTTTCATATACAGATAAAATATCTAACATTTCACGTTTAATTGCTTCTCGACCAGAAGTCGGATTATAGATGATTCTTGCTCGTTTCATAGTTAAGCATGTTAACCGACCTAGTAACGTCAGTCGCATGTTTCCTTTCTGAGAAATATATGTACATGAAGCAATGAATTTGCTTCACTAAATTAACAGTTGGTTTAGCGTTTGTTTAATTCTGCCAACAATAACTTGTTCAAAACACCTGGGTTAGCCTGTCCCTTTGACATTTTCATCAATTGACCGATCAAATAACCCGTAGCACGATCTTTTCCACCCTTAAAGTCTTCGATTGATTGTGGATTGTTATCCAACACTTCAGTAATCCAAGCTAACAGTACAGCGGGATCGCTTAGTTGAACTAAGCCATGCGCTTTTGCGAATGCTTCAGGCTCTTCACCCGTCATGATCGCTTCAAAAACTTGTTTGGCTTGTTTGGTTGAAATTGTACCATCTTCAATCAACTTCACCATGCCCGCCAAATGTTCTGGGGTCAGCTCTGTATCTTGCAATTCTACTTGATGTTTGTTCATATAAGCATTGACATCACCAATCAAATAATTCGCTGCACGTTTAGCATCAGCACCAGCGGCAATTGTATCATCATAAAAATTAGCCATAGCCAGTGTCTGCGTTAACACTTCAGCATCATACGGCTCAATACCAAGGTCGTTCACATAGTGGTCGCGGCGCTCACCAGCTGACTTGGGTAAGCTTGCTGCAACTTCATCAATCCATGTTTGATCGATAACCACTGGTGACAAATCAGGTTCTGGAAAATAGCGGTAATCATCAGCGCCTTCTTTGACACGCATTAAAATCGTTGACTTTGTGGGCTCATCATATCGTCGTGTTTCCTGACGAATTTCACCACCAGCGCGGAGCACTTCGGCTTGACGCTTTTCTTCAAATATCAATGCATTACGAACATAGTTAAACGAGTTGATATTTTTCATTTCAACCTTGGTTCCGTAAGTATCTGATCCGTATGGTCGAATTGAGATATTGACATCGGCACGCATTTGCCCTTCTTGCATTTTGGCTTCAGACACGCCAGTGAACAAAACGGCTTGACGTAATTGTTCAAGGTAAGCATATGCTTCTTCTGGTGAGGCAATATCTGGCTCAGACACAATTTCAATCAACGGTGTCCCTTGACGATTCAAATCAACATATGAATAGCCGTCGCTACCGTGCGTGTTTTTTCCAGCATCTTCTTCAACGTGCATTTCTTTAATGCGAACACGTTTGACTGTACCATCTTCCAAAGCCACATCCAAATAACCATTTGTACCAATGGGGGTTTGTGACTGTGTTGTCTGATAAGCCTTAGGATTATCAGGGTAGAAATAGTTCTTACGGTCCCAACGAATAAATGGTGAAACAGTTGCGTTTAACGCCAGTGCCACACGCATACCGTATTCCAGCGCGCCTTTATTGGCAACAGGCAAAACACCTGGATAGCCAAAATCAATCACGTTCGTATTTTCATTAGGCTCATCACCATAATGTACCGGTGAGGGTGACAACAGCTTAGAGTTTGTTTGCATTTCAACGTGGACTTCAAGTCCAATTGTTGTTTCAAAATTTCCAGTTCCCATTTGTGTGCCCCTCCTTTTTAATACTTTGTCGCAATGTCAGGCTGCTGATCAAACAAGCGACTTGCTTGCTCGTAAGCATAACCAGTTTGATAAACAGTTTGTTCATCAAAAGGTTTACCAATGATTTGCAAACCAACTGGGAGTCCATCAACAAAACCAGCGTTCACTGACAATCCTGGTAATCCTGCCAAATTCACCGGAATGGTTAATACATCTGCCAAATACATAGCTGTTGGATCATCGACTTCTTCACCTAATCCATAGGCAACAGTTGGTGCAGTTGGTCCAACGATTACATCATACTTTTCAAAGACTTTGTTAAAATCTTCAATTAATAACGTTCTAATCTTGGCAGCTTTTTTGAAGAAGGCATCATAAGCACCAGCTGATAGAGAGAAAGTTCCTAACATGATACGACGCTTTACCTCATCCCCAAATCCTTCTGAACGTGTTTTAATATATAAATCTTCCAAGTTCTTGACATCATCAGCTCGGAAACCATAGCGTACGCCATCATATCGTTGTAAGTTGGATGAAGCTTCTGAAGACATAATAATATAATAGGCTGCGACACCATATTTTGTGTGTGGTAGGCTGACTTCATCCACCGTAGCACCTAAAGCTTCCAATTGAGCGATGGCAGCCTTAACTTGCTGTGCCACTTTAGGATCAATACCTTCTCCAAAATATTCTTTTGGTACAGCAATTTTCAAGCCCTTAACATCACCCGTCAATTTCTTCGAAAAGTCAGGTACTTCACGCTGAGATGCTGTTGAATCGTGCGCATCAAAACCAGCAATTGCACTCAAAACAGCAGCATTGTCCTGAACTGTCCGTGTGAAAGGACCAATTTGGTCCAACGATGATGCCATTGCGAACAATCCCCAACGTGATACGCGACCATAAGTTGGTTTCATGCCAACAATACCATTAAAGGCAGCTGGCTGGCGAATGGAACCACCAGTGTCTGAGCCTAATGCAAATGGCACTTGTCCACCCGCAACAGCAGATGCAGAACCACCTGATGACCCACCAGGCACCTTACTATGGTCCCATGCATTCGTTGTTTTCTTGTAATAAGAAGTTTCCGTTGAACCACCCATCGCAAACTCATCCATATTAGTTTTACCGACTGAAACAGCACCACTATTGGATAACTTTTCAACCACTGTGGCATTATAGATTGGTTTAAAGCCTTCCAAAATATGAGAGGCCCCCGTTGTTTGAATACTCTTGGTAGCCAAGTTATCTTTTAACCCAACTGGAATGCCTGTCAACACATTGTCAAAATTGCCTTTTTCATCAATCAATTTTGCTTGTGCTAGCGCTTCATCAGGGTTGGTTGAAATAAATGCTTGTAATTGTTCATCTGTAGCGGCAATATTATCAAGCGTGGCTTCGGTCAACTCCGTTGCCGTGATTTCTTTATTAACCAACTGATCATGCAATGATGCTAAATCATGCTCAAAATAATTAAATGTCATATTTACTCACCCTCGCCATCTAGAATTGCTGGCACTTTAATTAATCCAGCTGCTGCCAAAGGCGCATTATCCAATAGTTCTTGCTTTTGTCCCCAATTATCTGCGACATCATCTCGTAAGTGATTGACTGTCTCGGTTACAGAATAAGTTGGATCGACATTAACCGTATCAACTTCGCTCAAGGTATCAAAAATATTTAAAATGTCACTCAATTGTGTTGTAAATTGATCTAGTTCTGCGTCGTTAAACGCTAATTTTGCTAGACCGGCAACATGAGCAACTTCGTCACGTGTTATTGCTGTTTCAGCCATGTGTGAGATAGTTCCTTCCAAATTTATATACTGTATTATTTTACCACACTCTATCAGGTCATTGCCCTTGCATTTCAAGACATTTCATGTATAATTGAATACGTTGTATAAACAACACGACCAAATACTTTGTTTGACGTCTCACCGTCGTTTTACACAGTTTTTGGTGACATTTTAGAAAGGTGGATATGATTATGGCCCTTACACAAGAACGTAAGAACGAAATCATTAAGGAATATGCCCGCCACGAAGGCGATACAGGTTCAGCAGAAGTACAAATCGCAGTTTTGACTGCTGATATTAACGAGTTGAACGTACACATGGCAGCTCACAAACATGATTTCCACTCACAACGTGGTTTGATGAAGAAAATTGGTAGCCGTCGTAACTTATTACGTTACCTCCGCAATACTGATATTCAACGTTATCGTGAATTAATCCAACGCTTAGGCTTGCGTCGTTAATCTTCGGATTACTTGAAAGCCTCGTATCAAATTTAAGGAGAAAAGACATATGCCTGTTATTGAATCAGCAATTCAACGTGTTCGTCTTACGAAAAAGCAACATGATCGTAACGAACCCCAAATCAGTGCTTACCGTACAGCTGTTAAAAAGTTTGAAAAAGCTTCAGTTGCCGGAGCAGATAATTTGGCAGAATTATATAAGGCTGCTTCTTCAGCAATTGATCACGCCTACTCAAAAGGTTTGATTAAGAAGAACAAGGCTTCACGTGAAAAGTCACGTCTAGCTAAGTACGTTAAGTAATTAACGACCAGTCAAAAAAAGACATGACATTATTCAATGTCATGTCTTTTTTGTGTCTAACGTGTTTCCCCACGTTTTTTATTTGCTTTACGTGTTGCACGCATTTCTTGACGCTGCGCAATACGCCGATCCATTTGATCTTGACGTTTGATTGCATTTTTGATGCGCCTTTTATAACCAGGTTTAACTATTTTTTTCTTTTTCTTGACCATACCAACCATGGTTGGATCCAGTTTCTTAGTGGTTGCAACACGTTGCTTACGAGCCCGACGATCTTTCACATCAACAATTTCATTGTCTTTAATTTGTTTTGCTTTAAAATCAATGCCCAGTGACTCCAGTTCAGCCACTTCATCTTCTTCATCCGGACCATATAGTGTAATCGCCAAGCCAGGCAATCCATTTCGCCCGGTACGGCCGACGCGATGAACAAAAAATTCTAGCTCATCTGGAATATCATCATTAATAACATGAGATACCCCTTCAATATCAATACCTCGAGCCGCCAAATCAGTAGCTACCACGTACTGATATTCTAGGTTTTGAATTGCTTTCATCACACGGCGGCGTTCACGTGGCTCAACATCACCATGTATTTCAGCTATTTTCAAACCGTGACCACGCAAATAACTTGCAATTTCCTTTGCACGCTCTTTTGTATTTGCAAACACTAATGCCAAATAGGGATTGCCTATCGTGAGAACCTGTAATAAGACATCATTTTTGTCTTTTGATTTCGTCGCTAATAACCAATTATCGATTGTATCAGCAATCACTGTTGAGACTGGAATAGCTTCAAAATGCGGATTGTCGAGGTATTTTTTTAAAAATGGTTTGAGCTTTTCCGGCATTGTCGCACTAAAAACAAGTGTTTGCAATGACTCTGGCATTGCGCCTGCAATATAATCAACTTCACTCAAAAATCCCATATCAAGCGTCATGTCGGCTTCATCCACAACTAATGTACGGACTGCATGTAATTTCAAAGCACCTGATTCAACCAAGTCTTTAATTCGGCCTGGTGTACCAATCACAATTTGTGGCTGTTGATGTTCTAAATGCTTGATTTGTCGTTGCTTATCAGTGCCACCCACAAATTCAGAAATAGTAATATTTGGGTTGAACTGTTCAGCAAATAGTTTAGCTGCAAGTGTAATTTGAGCTGCTAATTCACGCGAAGGCGTCGTAATAACAGCTTGAACATAATTTTTTTTCTGTTCCAATGCGTTGAGAATTGGAATCAAAAAAGTATGGGTTTTACCCGAACCTGTTTGTGATTGCCCAACTACATCACGTCCTTGCAAAACATCAGGTATTAACTTCGCCTGAACCGGGGTTGGTTCATAAAACCCAATCGCACTTAATGCTGTAATAATTTCGGGTTTTAAATTAAATTGTCCAAATTGGTTTGCTTTTTCAGCCATCAATCTTCCTTTTCTACACCATACTTTTCTATAAGTGCACTATCCACAATTTTCACTAGTCGCGCAATATCATTCTTATCTTGTGCCCATGCGCCCGAAGCCATTGGATGCCCACCACCATCAAATTGATTTGCAATTTGATTAATCACAATGGTTTTGGACCGTAAACGTACACGGAAATTACCTTCATCTTGTTCTTCAAAAATTGCCCACGCTTTCACACAGTCAATTTTTGAAGGCAGTGGCACAACGAATGCTGTCCCTGATTCTTGCAAATTAAATTTTTTAACCAAGTCTTTGGTCATGACAATATAAGCGAAACCTGAAGGCAAAATGGTCAAATTTTGTAATACATAACCAGACAACTTGGCCGCATTTTCGGAAATCGTCTCCATGTGATGATGAACAGTCTCATAGTCAAAATGATATTTAAATAACTCGGATACAACGCGGAACGTTTCAGAATCCATGCCGTACATAAAGCGACCAGTGTCACCAACAATACCAATATACAACAATCGGGCTGCCTCTTGTGTCATCACAAGCCCTTGGCCCTTCAGCAACTCGTAAAACTCATAAATCATCGTACTTGTAGCAGAATGACCCTCTTTAACCCATTGCCAATCGCCATACTGATCATCATTTGGATGGTGATCGATTTTGATAATTTCTAAACCATTAGACCAACGCTGATCATCAACTCGCGGTGCATTTGCTGTATCCGTTACGATCACCAAAGCCTTATTATAGGTTGCATCAGAAACTGAATCCATAAAGGATTCGGTCTCACTCATCCAAGCCAATCCTGGCACAGACTTCCCAACAGCATAAATATTTTTTTCAGGAAAACTAGCTTTCAGTATCGCTTTTAGGCCTAATTGCGAGCCAAAGGCATCTGGATCAGGTCGCTGATGTCGATGGATAATAATGGTTTCATAACGTTTAATTTGTTCTAATATTTGCTCTTCAATACGTGCCATGTCTATTCTTTCTCAAATACTATTTCCTACAATTGTATCATTAAAATAGCGACATTTCCTCAAAAGTCGCAGATTGTAGATTACTCATTGAAACGCCTAGCAAACGCACTGAAAATTCGGTACCAATATTATCGTCAAACGTTGCTTGTGAAGCCATCACCAGTGTCGCTTCATTCAATTGCCAAGGGGCATCTTGTGTAATCGCACGTGTTATTGTGTTAAATTGATCATCCCTAATTTTGATATTTAAAGTACGTCCAATCAGTTTTTGTCGTTTCAAACTCATAATTAAGCTATTCACTAGCTTTTTGAATTCAATTTGAACGGCATTGTTGTCATGCAATGCATGGTCAAACGTTTCTTCTTTACCAATCGACTGTCGCTGTCTTTGCCACTCAACTGCACCAAAATGAACACCGCGAGCTTGCCAATACAAATGTTCGCCCATTTTTCCAAACTCAGTTTTGAGTGTTTCTTGTGACATCTGACGTAAATCTAAACCATTTTCAATACCCAATTCATCAAACTTTTCTTTTGTCTTTTTACCGACTCCGCGAAAAGCACTTATTGGTAAGTAATCTAAAAACTGAAGTTGGTTCTCATGATCAATCACAGTGACGCCATTAGGTTTATTATATTCTGATCCTAATTTGGCTAATAACTTATTGTGAGAAACCCCAATAGAACTCGTTAGTTGTGTTTCTTTTAATATCTGGTGCCTTATTTCAGCAGCCAAAGTTGCACCACTTAAAATATTTTCTGTTACATCCAAGTAAGCCTCATCAAAAGCCACAGGTTCAACTTTAGTAGTAAACCGACGAAAAATATCATGAATTTGTGCGGAAACAACTTTATATTTGGAAAAGTTTGGCGAGAGAAATATGCCATTGGGTGCCAACCGTTTTGCTTCAAAAGCACTCATCGCAGAATGAATGCCCAGCTGACGCGCAACATAATTAGCAGTAGCAACCACCCCATGTCCGTTATTTTGAGTTGGATCCCTTGCAATAATTAAAGGCTTAGAACGTAATTCTGGCTGATCTCTCATTTCAATTTGTGCATAAAATGCATCCAAATCAACATGTAATATTTTGCGTTTATCAATTGTTGTCAAGAATTCTGCCATGATTATATTTTATCACGGGAACACTTGTTCTTTCAGCTTATTTAGTACAATCTTTATGCTTAGTTCAACACAAAACGTTCAAACAAGATTTCTGGGTCTTGTTGTGTGGACTTCAAGAGTCTTTCCATATTTAGCATACCTAAATAACCGGAACGTATAGTTGTTAATTGATGATTTTTTAAGATTTGCTTTGCTAATTTGACGCGATAAGGGTGTACTTTGAGTTGTGAGGCAATTGTTGCATCATTACCAGACAAACCCGCGACCTGCAATAATAGTCGAAATTGTCCCATTAGTACAGCATTGATACGCAAAGGAATTTCATTATTGTCTATCAATTCACGATATATTGTTACAGCTGCCTTTGAATGATTTTTTATAACAGCCTCAACCAATGTAAAAGCCGTTGCTGTCAAAGTATTTGGCACAAGGTTGATGACTCCCTCTAAATCAATTATTTTAGTTTTATTAGCATACGCAATTAGTTTAGGTAATTCGTTTTGCATGTTCGAATAATGTGCATTGGTCCGCATGACCAGTTCACTAAGTGCATCGGGTGTAATCTGGTAATCACGCTGCGCCAATTCAGACACGATTGCTTGTTTTGATTGCCGTTCATCTAAGGATGGTAATTCAACTACTTCAGACATTTTCAGTACTAATTTTGTTAGTTTTTTTCGTTTATCCAATTTAATATCATTTGCAAAAAAAACAACAATGTTCTCAGACAGCGGCTTTTCAAGGAGTTGCAATAATAAATCACTATCATGGTCAGATATTTTGCCCGTTGCCGTCAAAAACAGTGGTTTGTTTACTACAATAACACGACGTTCACCAAAAAAAGGGGCTGACATCGCGTCATTAATCACCATATCAAGCGGTTGGTCAGCGAGATTAAATTGTGAATAATTCATATCGCGATCTTCAAGTGCTACCAATTGTTTAAACGCAGCAACTGTCCTGCGTAACAGAATCTCTTCTTCACCAGTGACAACATAAAAATTTGCCATAGCATTATTATCAATTTGTTGTTGTAACTGCTTAAAATTCATGCGGTAATTTCACCTTAAAATATCCATTTTTACCTCTATAAACATATTTAATCATACCATGTATTTGCGTATTAAAAACCGACATTTGGTTTTTTTGAACTGTCTCTAAAGTTTCCTGATGTGGATGATGATAATGATTATTTCTACCAGCAGAAATAATGCCAATACTTGGTCGCCATTTGGAAAAGGTTATTGGATCGGTAGCTGTTCTAGAGCCATGATGTCCTAGTTTGACCAAATCAACCCTCATTTCAGGATGTCTTTCCGCAAGCAATCGCTCCCCCGCCCGGTCTAAATCCCCAGCTGTCAAAACTCTCATGCCACCCAAAACGCCATATAATGCGATTGAGTCTTCATTGCCAGCTTGTCCAACCGTTAACGGGTGATATATGTGCAAGGGTAAATCATTCACTTGGTTTGATTCAGTGACCTCAAATACTTCTGTTTTCTTTAGATAAGGTAAAATTTGGGCTTTAAAACTTTGCTGTGATCTCATACCCGCAGGCATCAATATTTTTTTGACGTGCATAAAACGTAATATTTCTTTAGCATTTCCAATATGATCTTGATCATGATGTGTTAATATCAAATGATCAATCGTATCAATTCCTAAACTATGCAGATAATTAACAATCACAGTCTCACCTTTTGATCTTTCATATTGTTTGACTTGCCAAGATTGTTTCTCCCCAAATGTTACTTGGCCCCCGGTATCGACAACCGTTACTGTATGATTAAGAGGTGTTCGAATTAGGGCTGCATCACCTTGACCAATATCAAATGTCGTAAATTCACCCGTGAGCGGTCGCTTGATAATGAGTATCGTCGATGCCAATAGCAAGAGCCAAATTAGTCGCGCACGAGAAACAATTATTTTTTCTCGACAGAACATGCAAAATCCAAACACAATTAGCAAGGTTGTACATAATTCCGGTATTTTACCAATAACAATATTGCCAGGCAAAACGGCCAACCAATCGATCAATGCTGCAAAAAAATGAATGATTGCATTAGCACTATCAACAATTATTGGAAAGCGCTGTCCAAAATATCCTAACATGACTAATGGCACAATAATTGTTCCAAAAACAGGAACAGCAAAAATATTTACAACTGTTTGTAAAATGTGCCAGGTGAATTGCTGTTGAACAATTAATGGAAAACTGATGATACTCATTAAAAGATTAGTACGCCAAAAAGATAATTTTTTTGCAAAAGATAAACAGAACGTGAGTAAAAACGACAGTTGTCCACCCAAAGTTAATAATATTTGCGGTGAGTATATCAAACTAATTAATAAACTAATTGCCCAAATATCGTACGATTTAAATCTATGATGGTGCAAATCTTGCCATAATATTAGTTCACCAGCAACAATGGCACGGATCAAAATCGCTGGTTCCCCAGCAAAAACAAAATAAATTATTAAAAGACCTGATAAAAGTACAATCGTAATTTCTTTAGTAATCCATAGTCGTTTTGCTAAAGCCATTATCATCATGATTAAAAAGGACACGTGAAAGCCAGAAACACTAAACAAGTGAATTAATCCTAATGTCTGTACACCAGGATTATCGCCATATAATGCTTGTGGTGTCACGCCCAAAATCAAGGCCTGCGCATATTCGCGAAGTGGTTTAGGTAGCGACTCGGTATCATGTATTGCCCGACTATGCCAAGCATGAAGCTGATATCGTATGCCATTTAATATATCATGTGACACCATATTTTCAACCTGCCAAGTCGTCACAGTTAATTGGTGTGTCATATTTTTCGTTTCATAGAATTCTTGCGAATCAAATTGATTAAAGTTCGTGGCTGATCGAATGCGCGTAAGCTCCCCAGTGGCGCTAAACGTCAAAACATGGTCCTGCTTGAGCCATTCTTCTTTGCTTTGTTTATTAGGAAGCGTCCAGTACAATTTAACAGCCTCACCACTGTCTAATGTAGCAGTCGAACTCAAATTATCGCCGTCAATGCTGACGTTATCCGGAAAAATCACACCTGTTATTTGCACATTTTTTTGGTCGGGTATCTCTGCTTGGTTTTTCAAATTCCTAGCATCATGAAAAAAATAAATCATGAATGGCGTTATTAAAACAATAACCATTAGAAAAAAACGTAAATGACGTTGCCATAAAATTAGAATCAACGTACCTAATAACATTATCCAACTTGACAGACATGGTCTATAGATAACGCCACCAAGAGAAGCCACTAAAAGCGAAAATAATAACAACTTCGCATTTTGCATTAGATTGCCAGTTGCTCTTTAATTGCTTCAAAACGTTTTGTACCAATACCAGAAATTGATTTAAGCTCTTCAATCGATTTAAATCCACCATGTTCCTGACGATAATCAAGAATCTGATCAGCTTTTTTTTCACCAATTCCTTCCAAGTTTTGAAGTTCTTCTTTAGTAGCAGTATTAAGATTGATAGTTGTTTTGGTTTGACTTGAAGCCACTGTCTCATTGGCAAAATTTGTTGGTACTTGCTCACCCTTAATAGGAACATACAAGACCTGTCCATCAGTTAACCTCTGTGCCAAATTCACTTGGGTCATATCCGCTTCAGTGCGCTGCCCGCCAGCCTTTAAAATAGCACTTTGGACTCTATCAGATGTATCAACTTGATAAACACCTGGTTTATTAACTGCACCTTTGACATCTACCATAATAACTGCTGATGTTTGTTTGCTAGTCGATTTAACTTGGCTCTCAGACTTCGGTATTGACTGAGATGTTTGAGTACTACTGAAACTCTGAATACCTTTCTCAGACTGTTCGTGTCCGGGCCATAGTAAATAAACTGTTCCGATTACCATAATAATAATACCGACACCTATTGGTTTAACCAAGGTTGTTTTTGTCTTAATTACCTCAAATATATCTAACATTTTTCACCTCATACTTATAGTACGAAATCAAAATAAAAAAGCTTAGTGAAGTTGGAATATCCAAGAACACTAAGTCTTTATTTAGTACTGTCAGTGGTTTTAATAATTTTACCTGATTTAAGATAATTGACAGCATCATCAAATGTTTGAACCGGAATAACTTTTAGATTGGGTGCATACTTTTTGGCCGTATCACGTGCTAACATGTAATTTGTTTTGTGCTGCTCTTCATATTTCAACAATTCCTTAGTAGGTTTAATGTATGGTGCAAAGAAAACAGTTGATCCTGCTGCCTTAGCAGCCATAATTTTCTTATCAATACCACCAATTTCGCCGACATAACCATTAGCGTTCATTGTACCAGTACCAGAAATGTTACGTCCATTCGCCAACTTATCGCCGGTCAGTTGATCATAAATTTGTAGTGTGAACATAAGACCGCCAGATGGGCCACCGATTTGACCAGGATCAACACTCACTTTAGGCGTGGTTGTCACAGCTACATTGTCAGTTAAGACAATACCAATCCCGGCTCGTCCGTTAGGATATTCAGGTGTCTTGGTTCCAGGCAGCTTAATCGTAGTGCCTTCTGCTTGACCGCTTTTACCATCACGGGTATATGAAACCGTGACGGTTGTGCCTTTTTTCTTATTAGCCAAATACTTAATAAAACCATCTGAATTTTCATAATGGTGACCATCAATTGCCGTAATCGTGTCACCAACTTTGATCGTTTTTTTAAAATGCGAAGTCTTTGAAACGCTCAACACATATATACCACGGTATTTAGTAGTAATGGGCTTACTTGCCTTATTGAATGCAACCTGTTCAGCATTAGCTATTGCACTTTGCATATAAAAGTCCTGAACTTTACTGAAAGTAGCAGAAGACTCACCGCCCGTCACATCTGCTTCACTCGCATATGACAAATGTGGATTGATTTTGGTTTGTAAAAATTTGAAACCATTGGCTTGAGTCAAGAATACTGACGTAATTCTATATTGTCCTTTGGCTGTATCTTTCTTGCCATCAATGGTCACAAAACGAGACAAATCATCTGCTTCACCTGGTGACTCTATATAACCGTTCAATGGCCACACACCAGCAACAATACCAGCTAAAACTAGAACAGAAACGACGGCAACAATTATTTTATTCTTTTTGCGCATTCAGTCGCTCCTTCAAAGCTGCCACAACAACAGGTGGCACAAATTTTGCCATATTTTCGGCACCCATACTCCCAATCTCTTTGACCATCGAGCTGGATATATTTTGGTTTTCTGGTTTGGCTAACAACAGCACTGTTTCAACGTCAGCTAGAGCACTATTAACCCCTGCAATGTCACGCTCATACTCAAAATCTTTACCATTACGCAAACCACGGACAATATATTTAGCACCAATTTCAGCCATAAATTGTACCGTCAATCCTGACATAATAGCCACTTCAACATTGGGTAAATCTCTGACAGCCTCAGTGATCAAGGCCTGTTTTTCTGCTGGCGTGAACAAGGCTGACTTACTAGTGTTATTGCCAACCCCTACGACCACTTTTTCAAATAAATAACTTGCCCGTGTAATGATGTTCAAATGTCCATTCGTTAATGGATCAAAACTACCTGGAAACAATGCGATACTCATATCTTATCCCTCATATTGATAGATTGTCACGACGGTAATACCATAATGCTTTTGTTGAATAATTCTAAACTTTTTATCTGCTTCTGGCAAGTTGGCCGCATCATTGCTTTCAGCTAAAATAACGGCACCCGTATTAAGTAATCCCATCTCAACCATTTTTGCCATATCAGACGCAATCGTTTCTTTGGCATAAGGCGGATCCAAAAAAACTAAATCAAATTGTTTATTTTCAGTAGCAAATTTTGACAGCGCTTGTTGAGCTGGCGCTTTTAAAATTGTGAATTGATTTTCATGGTGTGTCTTTTTGACGTTTTCAGTCATGACTTTGATGGCCTGAAACTGGCGGTCAACTAATGTTGCATGCGTCATGCCACGCGAAACTGCCTCAATACTTAATCCACCAGTACCGCCATACAAATCTAGCACCTCCCCCTCATCTAGGTAGGGCATCAACATGCTAAACATTGCCTCTTTAACTTTGTCTGTTGTGGGTCTAGTTTTATCACCACTAACTGCCTCTAAACGCGTACCACGAAAATTACCTGAAATGACTCGCATAATTTATCAGTCACGAACTGGCTGTGTATCGTCCGTGATTCCCCCTTCATCATAATTTTCAAAGAAAATATCATCATGCATATCACCTAATTCAGGGTCAATATCTGGCCGTGGCGAGGTAACAACACGCTTCACAAATTTGTATTGTTGTAACTTACTGACAACTTCACCAACATTTTCTTCATTCAAATAAAGTCCGACCAAAGACATTTTTCTCGAAATATATGTAATTTGGCCAAACTTTTTAAGCTGTTGTGCATGGCGGACATGACTTAAATAGACATAAACGGCTCGTCGCTCTTGTATTTGAAATGTCATTGATAATCCTTTCTAGCAACTACATCGTTTGGATGGATGTCAACTGCTTTTTTCTGATGAGCAGCAATATTGAGTGTGAGTCCGATAGCTGCACTAAAGGCAATATAAGATGATCCACCACCAGAAATGAAAGGAAAAACCACCCCAGTGATTGGCAAAACGCCAATCACACCGCCCAAGTTGACGAATGCTTGGACAAACAACAACATCGCCACACCATACAAAATTAGCCGCTGATACTGATTTTTCTGGCGAATACCTAGGAGAATCAGTCGCGTTACCAAAATTAGAATTAGCATCAATACAATAACGGTTACAACAGCTCCCAATTCTTCAGTCATCACAGCCATAATAAAGTCAGTGTTTGACTCAGGTAAGTAAGGTTTAATAAGAGAATTACCCAATCCCACACCAAATAATCCCCCATGAGCGATAGCATAATAACCATACAAAAGCTGCCGGCTCTGATCCGGATCAGCCCAAGGATTCACAAAATTAATCAAACGTAAAATACTATAATGTGTACTACCTGTGAGGTGAAATACTTTATTAACCAGGTTAATAATGGGCTGTAGCAAAGCAAATAGTGCACTGATGCCAATAAACCAGATAACCATTATTTTTCTTGAAACACCAGACGCCAATACCATTACAAAAACGATACCAATCGCAATTAGCATATTACCATTATCCGGCATAATCAACAACAAAAACAAAGATAACACAGGTGGCCCCCATATTTTCATTTGGGCAAGTGGTTGGCGTGAAATTTTCACCCCTGCCTGCCAAGGCACTCGTGTCAGAATATGGGCACAATACAAAATTAAAATCAGTTTCAAAAATTCAGCAGGTTGCAATGTCATAAACCCTAACGGAATCCAACCATGCGCACCATTGACTGCTGGCATGATACGGGCAATGACAAGTAATGCAATAATGCCATACATCAGTATTTTAAGCCACTGTGGTCTACGCCAATTATTAAGATTAAGATGAAATAATGTAAACGCACCAATCCAGCCAATAATAACAAAAACTAATTGCTTATAAAAATTAAGCATTGCCGAGTTAGTTAAGCTCGCCGAAAAAACCATCACGACACCTAGCGCACTCAAAATACCAAACGGGACAGCAATCCAATAATCTAATTGTCTTAATTTTTTAAACATCAATCGCCCATAATTGTCTTCATGTTAGTGTCATCCAAGCTTTGAGCTATTGCAATAACAAATGCTTTGGCTGCCTCAAAATCTTTAATTGACCATACTGTTTGATGTGTGTGAATATATCGTGAGGCAACACCCAAAGCAACTGAAGGTACACCATTTAATTCACTCTGAGCAGCCGCCGCATCTGTTCCGCCCTTGGAAACAAAATACTGATAAGGAATGTGATGATCTTCAGCAGTAGATAGCAAAAATTCTTTTAAGCGTAGTGGCATAACCACTGTTGGATCAAATACACGCAACAAAGTACCTTGATCTAGAACACCTTGATGGCCCGTTGAACCTGCTACATCGTCAGCAGCACTAGAATCAACTGCAAAGAAAATGTCTGGCTTCATTAAATTAACCGCACCATGTGCGCCTCGTAGGCCAACTTCTTCTTGTACATCTGCGCCCATAATTAATGTGTTTGGTGTTTTAACATTTTGTAAGTCTTCTAAGGCCTCCAAAACCGTCACAACACCAAAACGATTATCCCATGACTTTGACATCACACGTTTCTGATTTGCAGCCATAACCGTCTCAACACGAGGTACAACAAAATCACCGGGACGCACACCAAATGCCAACGCCTCATTGTTATCAACAAAGCCAGCATCAAACAAAATATCATCAACAGTTGGCAATTGCGGTCCATTAGCACTACCCCGCAACAGATGTGGTGATACTGAACTAGAAACAACTGGGTATTGTCCTTTGCTAGTAAATAACGTAAAGCGCTGTGAACTAATTACTGCTGGATTCCAGCCACCGACAGCAGCAACCTTTAAAGCACCGGAAGGTAGGATTTCAGTTACAATAAATCCGACTTCATCTAAATGAGCTGCAAACATAACCCGTGGACCATCACCATTTTTAACACCGTATATGCCCCCCAAACCTTCCTGTGCTACTTCATCAACCAATGGTGTCAATTCTGCTCGAAACGCCTTTCTAATTTCGTGTTCTTGTCCCGATGTTCCTTGTAGTTCTGTATACTTTTTAATTCGTTTCCATGTCGTTGTTTTCATTTGAGATAATGCCTTTCACTAAAATTCGTATCATATTCATACAATATTGGCTCGCCATTGCCAATTTCTAAGCCATCAATATCGTCGTCACTAATGTCTTCAATATATTTAATCAGAGCTCGTAAAGTACTACCATGCGCTACCATCAACACATTTTCACCATTTTTAAGTTGTGGCAATATTGCGGAAGTCCAGTAAGGAATTAAGCGGTCACTAGCCATTTTTAAACTTTCACCGCGTGGTTCAATATTTATTGGATAACGGCGATTCGGACGAACTTTTTCTAATAGTGGCGGAACAGCCGTATAGCTTCGCCGCCATAAAGCAACCTGATTAACACCGTACTTTTCACGCGCATCGTCTTTGTTAAGCCCACGTAAGGCGCCATAATGGCGTTCATTCAAACGCCAAGTTTTATTAATTGGTACCCACGCCTGCTGCATTTCATCCATGATGATATAAGCTGTAATAATTGCACGCTGTAAATAAGAAGTATATACATTATCAAATGTCAATTGATAACGTGACAAAACCTGACCCACTTGATGTGCCTGAGTTTTGCCTTTTGCAGTTAGTGGTACATCTGTCCAACCGGTAAATTCATTATCACGATTAGCCGTTGATTCTCCGTGACGTACCAGCACCAATTTAGCTACCATCCTGAACTCCTTTTTTTACACTTTCTATATTATAACGTTTTTGAGTTGACGTCGCTAGACAGCAATCCATATATTACGAATCTCAAACTTTGATATTATCTCTAGTCATAGTACGAAATAAACACTTTTAAAAATTTCAAAAACAGCGTGCAAAATGCTAGCTAATACAGCATGATTCCGTTAGAATAGATATTCAGAACATATATCAATTTTTGGAGTGATTTAGGATGAGAGATCTAACACAGGGCTCACCTGCTAAACAAATTTTATTTTTTACAATTCCTTTGGTTATTGGGAATCTGTTTCAACAACTCTATAATTTTTCTGACACGCTGATTGTCGGTCAGACACTTGGTGTCAAAGCATTAGCCGCCGTTGGTGCTACTGGTTCAATCATGTTTTTAATCTTAGGATTTGTGCAAGGATTCACAGCTGGCTTATCCATTATTACAGCACAACGCTATGGTGCTCGTGACATCGCTGGTGTGCGACAAAGTATGGCATCCACTTTACTCGTTTCAGCTATTACAACGATTGTGGTTACAATTGCTAGTTTGGTGATTGTTTATCCTTTGCTCAAGTTGATGCAAACCCCAGCAGAAATCTTAAACCAAGCTTTTATTTTTATTGCTATTATTTTAGCAGGTATTTTTGCCACAATGGGGTATAACGTTACTGCCAACGCATTGCGCGCTGTTGGTGATTCACGTTCTCCACTCATCTACCTAATAATTGGCATGGTTGCCAACATTATTTTAGAATTGTGGTTTATTTTGGGGCTTAAATTAGGTGTCGGTGGTGCAGCCTTAGCGACTGTTTTAGCGCAATTAATTTCTACTGTTTTTAGTTTTTGGCATATCTACAAGTACTCACCACTACTACAAGTGTCACGCTCAGATCTCAAATGGGATAGCAAAGACATTCGTATTCATCTTCATGCGGGATTACCTATGGGCTTTCAAAGTTCCATCATTGCAATCGGCGCCCTTGTACTACAAGGGGCTCTCAATACTTTGGGAACAGATGCTGTCGCCGCAACAACTGCTGCACAACGAATTGATCAAGTAGCCACGCTGCCACTGATGTCTTTTGGTATTACAATGGCAACTTTTGCAGCTCAGAATTACGGGGCTAAACAATTTGACCGTATTTTAGTTGGGGTCAAACAGGCTCTATTTATGAGTATGGGATTTGGTCTTTTCATGGGTATTATTGAAATTCTATTTGGTGATCTCGCAGTAATGCTATTTGTTGGTTCGGGGCAACATGAAGTTCTGAACCTAGCACAACAATATTTCTGGGCAAATGGTGCCTTTTATTACATCTTATCGGCTCTGTTTATTATCCGTTATGTATTACAGGGTCTAAACGATGCCAAAACACCAACCTATGCCGGGATTGCGGAGTTAATTATGCGCACAGTAGCTGCCGTTGTTCTTGTAGGACCCTTTGGCTTCTTTGGTGCTAGTCTCGCCAATGTTTTGGCTTGGGCCGGATCGTTGGTCGTTATGATTCCAGCCTATCGCAAAATCGTTAAAAATTTGAAGCAACAAACAAGCGTCAGTATAGCCGAACAATAAATCAGTAAAGTTCGTTTTAAAAGCGTTTTCATTAATTTTAAAATTATAACGTTCGTTATTTTTTATTAATTTATTGTTTTTTAGCCTTTAATTGTGCGCTAATGGCTGCTAGAATAATACAGTACGTTTTACGTAACTAATTATTTGGGAGGCAATCATGTCAACGATTGCACATTATTTCAAGTTCGAGGAGCTCAATACGAACTTTCGTACTGAATTCATTGCTGGTCTCACTACCTTTGCGTCTATGGCCTATATTTTATTCGTCAACCCTACTGTTTTGGGGGCTGCTGGCATGGACAAGGGTGCAGTTTTCACAGCCACTGCCATTGCTTCAGCCGTAGCCACAATTTTCATGGGCATTGTTGCACTTTACCCAATTGCAATAGCACCAGGATTGGGTGTCAATGCATTCTTTGCTTATTCAGTTGTGATTGGTATGGGTATTAAATGGCAAACTGCAATGGCAGGTGTCTTTGTTGCAGCAATCATCTTTGTAATTTTGACATTATTCAAGATTCGCGAAAAAATTATTAATATTATTCCAAAAAACTTAAAGCTAGCGATTGCATCTGGGATTGGGCTATTCATTGCTTTTATCGGTTTACACGACGCTGGATTAATCGTTGCCAACAAAGATACTATGGTTGCTTTAGGTCATTTAACGGCACCAACATCGTTGTTATCAATTTTTGGCATTATCGTCACTTTTGTCTTGATGAGCCGTAAAACACCGGCAGCAATTTTCTTTGGTATGATTTTAACTTCGATTGCGGGTATTTTAACCGGCTTAATCAAATTACCGTCCGCTATTATTTCACCAGCACCATCTTTGGCACCAACTTTTGGTGAAGGTGTCATGCATATTGGTGATATCAATTCAATTCAGTTAATTACAGTCGTCATCACTTTTCTACTCGTGACATTTTTCGACACAGCCGGTACAATGATTGGTTTAGCAACACAAGCTGGTTTTATGAAAAATAACAAAATGCCTCGCGTTGGTCGGGCTTTGATGGCAGATGCCGTCGGTATGACGGTAGGTGCAGTCATTGGGACTTCACCTACCTCAGCTTATGTTGAGTCATCAGCCGGAATTGCCGTGGGTGGTCGTTCAGGTTTAACATCTGTATTTACAGGTATCTTATTCTTGTTTGCATTACTATTTTCGCCATTACTTTCTGTTGTCACTTCACAAGTAACTGCACCAGCATTAGTTGTTGTTGGTGTATTAATGGCTGAAAACCTCAGAGAAATTGATTGGGAAGACTTAGCGATTGCTGCACCAGCATTTCTGATTGTCATTGGCATGCCACTAACTTATTCGATTTCAGATGGTATTGCACTAGGATTTATCTTATACCCTATTACAATGATCGCAACTGGTCGTGCTAAGAAAGTTCATCCTCTAATGTACATTTTAGCAGTCATTTTCATTGCATTTCTTCTCATTATTGCTAGTTAAAAGCTATTCAAAGAGACCATCATGTTTGATGAATAAATCAAACATGATGGTCTCTTTTTGGTATGTTATCGTAAATTTTTACGACAATTACCAAAATCAATTTGAGATTTTCTCTCGTAAATCACGCGCATTAGCCAGAGCAGTATCGGTAACATTATCTCCCGATAACATCATTGCAATGGCATGTATACGTCCTGTTTCATCAAGCGGTGTGACTTGAGTAAGTGTGCGATCTTTTTCGGTTGTTTTTGCAATCAAAAAATGGTGAGTTGCAGCCGCCGCAACCTGTGGCAAATGAGTAATTGCTAATACTTGTGATCCTTTGGCAATTGTTTGCATTTTTTTTGCAATGGCTTGTGCCACGCGACCAGAAACACCGGTATCAGCTTCGTCAAATACAATCGAAACAATTCGTTGTTGTTTGGTAAACGTCGTTTTCAACGCCAGCATTAAACGCGCAGCTTCACCACCGGACGCAATTTTGACCAATGGTGCCATGCCTTCGCCCTTGTTGGTTTGAACATAAAAAGCAACCTTGTCACTCCCAGAGGCAATAAAACCTTCAATCGGCTCAAAATGGACGGCAAATTCTGCCCCGTTCATTAATAAATCTTGTAACTGTTGGTTAACATCATGCTCAAGCCGGCGGGCTGTTTGCTGACGAACTTCGTGAAGTTTGATTGCCTTCTGTCTTAAAATCTGTCGCAAATCATTTTGTTTAATCTGCAATTGTTCCACATTGTAACTATCATCGTTCACAACACTTAGTTCTTGTTTAATTTTAGCCTGAAATGCTAGCACATCACTGACAGTGGCGCCGTATTTACGTTCAAGTGTGTGAATCAACTGCAAACGATCATCTATACGAATTAATTCTGATTCATCATAAGTTAAATCATTAAATTGTTCCGCCACATCTCGTGCAACTTCCTGTGCAGTATAATAAGCGTCTGAAATAGTTTGAGATAGTTCTGCATAAACCGTATCATAGGCTGAAATATCCTGTAATTGCTGCATTGCTTCAGCCAACAAATCAACTGCACCACCTTGTTCATCGTTAAGCGCAGTTTGAACATTCTGTAAATGATCAGCTATTTTTTTGAAATTATTTAATTTGCCCCTTGCATCAAGTAATTGATTTTCCTCGTCAGGTTGAAGGTCAGCTTCTTGAAGTTCATCTTGTTGAAATTTTAATAAATCAAGTCGTTGGGTAATTTCTCGTCGCGAGGATTGTAATTTCCGAATACGTGCCGTAATTGCCCTAAAGTCCTGAAAAGTACGACCGTAATCTGAACGTACTTGAGACAATTTTTCGCCGCCAAATGCATCCAATAATGGCAAATGTTCATCTTGATTGAGCAACTGTTGTGTGTCATTTTGACCTTGAATGTCAACTAAGAAGCTGCCAATCATTGCCAATGTTTTTAAGTTAACAAGAACACTGTTAACGCGAATTGTGCTGCGACCATTTTGCGTTAATTCGCGATAAATAATTAATTCATTATCATCAAAATCAATGCCAGCTTCTGTCAATAATTTATAAAGCTGTTCATTTTTTGGCAAGCTGAAGACAGCTTGTAAGGTGGCCTTTTTGCTCCCATGCCGCACCATCTCAGAACTTGCTCGACCACCGGTTAGCATCGACAAGGCATCAATAATAATTGATTTTCCGGCGCCAGTCTCACCGGTCAAAACACTCATACCTGTCTCAAACTGTAATTCAATTTTTTCTATAATAGCAAAATTTTCAATAATAAGATCTTCTAGCATAAGTTAATTGGTATCGCAGATACATTTCCTTTCTACTATTTTTCTAATAATTTTTGAACCATGCTGGTAACTTGGATTGATGGCACCCCGTCCTTTAATAATACGAGTACAGAACCGTCATCGCTTAGTGTCCCAAATATTTCTGGAAACTGAACCTGCTCAAATAAGTTTGCTACCAACTGACCATTGCCAGGTTGCACTTTTATCATGACCATACCCCGTTGCGCACTTTGGCTCAAAAAGGCTTGTTGTAATATACGACGTAATCGTTGCAAATGTGGTCGATCATCTTGTTTCGGCAAATGATATAAAAATCCACCATGTGAATTTGGCACTTTAATCAATCCTAATTCATTTATATCGCGCGAAATAGTCGCTTGAGTGACCATTTCTCCTAATGTTTCAAAATGTGCAACAATATCCTCTTGACGACCGACAGCATGTTCTTGAATGAGTTGAACCAATGCTTTTTGGCGAGCTTTTTTATTCATTGGCATCTCCTGTGTGATTTAGCTGTTGGTAAGTTGATATCAGCAATTGATCAATATCAATATCATCAGCGATTTTTGGTTCTTCTACGCGTTGCAACACAGCCAAAAATTCAATGTTTCCCTGTCCACCTTTAATTGGTGAAAAAGTCAAGTGTTCAACTGAAAAGCCTTCACGCACCATCATGGTAATTGTCTGCTGCAACACTTCGCGGTGAACTGATGAGTCCTTGATAATACCATTTTTACCAACATGTTCACGTCCAGCCTCAAATTGCGGTTTGATCAGCGCGACAACCTGCCCGTTCTTCGCAATAATGTCAGCAAGTGGCGGTAAAATGAGCCCCAGAGAAATAAATGAAACGTCGATTGTAGCAAAATCTGGTTGTCCAAACGTAAAATCAGTCAGTTTGGCGTAACGAAAATTAGTATTCTCCATGACTTTAACGCGCGCATCTCGACGCAATTTCCATACCAACTGATTGGTCCCAACATCTAAAGCATAAACTAATTTAGCACCATTTTGCAACGAGACATCCGTAAAACCACCAGTTGATGAACCAATGTCTAAGACAATTTTATCTTGTACAGATAAATCGTAAGTGTTCAAAGCTTTTTCCAGTTTTAAACCACCACGGGATACATACTTTAACTTTTCACCCTTGAAATGTAGTTCGGTTGTTACCGGTATTTTTTGGCCCGCCTTATCTAAACGCTCCTCATTTTCGCCAAGAATTTCACCAGCCATAACAGCGCGTTTTGCTTGTTCACGTGATTCGAAAAGACCCTGTTGGACTAGCAATACATCGACACGTTCTTTATCAACACTCATGATTTATCTCCAATAAAAGTGATTAATTCTGATAACAACTCTGGATGAAAACGCTGGTCATTCAATTTAATGTCATTCAAAATTTTATAGGCATCATTCAAATAATCATCGCGCATCCGCTCAGCAGTCGTCACGCCAACTAGATGTGGTAACGCATTGACAGATTCTGTTTCATCCTGCTGATAGTCGTCTAGATCATCCTGAATTTGAAAGGCTATCCCCAGATTGTCGCCAAAGTCAGCTATTTGTGTTATCAAATCAGTATGAAAATTTTTGCTATTTCCACTGTCTTTAACCAAAAGAGCGCCTGTTTGCGCTGCGTAACGCAGTAAAGCAGCAGTTTTAGGTTGATAAACTAAAGATAACAGGTTTTCTTGATCAATACCACTCTCGGCACCATCGTGATTCTCCATGTCATGTATTTGTCCAAGCACCATACCGTTTGCCCCTGCGGCTTGCGATAAATACTGTGTGATTAATACAATCGATTCCGACGCTGGCGCTCCGGACACCGTCAATGCCTGGGGAATAACATTGAAAGCACCAGTTAACAAAGCATCCCCAACTAAAATGGCATTTGCCTCACCATATAAGGCATGTACACTAGGTTTGCCTCGCCTTAGCAGGTCATTGTCCATTGCCGGTAGATCATCATGTACTAATGAATAAGAGTGAATCCATTCCACTGCCGTAGCAATTTTGAGTTGGCTAGGTGTTATCAATTGTTCAAAACTCTCTAAAACCATCAAGCTTAGTAATGGTCTCAAACGTTTGCCACCATTCAATACAGCATATTTCATCATGGCAACCAAATCATCATCTGAGCTAACTTGAGATAAATCGTTTTCCAGTTGCGCATTAATTTTTGGCAGCCATTCATTTTGAAATTCCTTTAAATTAGTCATTTGTTAATTCCAAATCCGATAATTCACCATTATCATCCATTACTTTAGCTAATGTTTCCTCAGCATCTTTTAGTGTTTTTTGTAGATCTTTAACCAGACCAACACCCGTTTGAAAATCAACCAACGCTGTTTCCAGCGGTCGATCCCCTTTTTCTAGTTGACTTACGATGGTTTCTAATTGTTGTAATTTTTCTTCAAATGTCAATTGTTCACTCATGTTTTACTCCTGTAATATTTGCAACTGCGTTCCCGTCAGCAAAGCGCACATTGATTTCATCATCTTTATTTAAAACGTTTACACTACGAACCACTTGTTCATTTTTGGTCACAATTGCATAACCGCGCGTTAAAATTTTTAATGGGCTAACAAGATCCAACTTAGTCCCCAATAGTTGCAACTGTTCTTGGGACGGTTGCAATAAATGCTGTTGTAATTGCTGTTGTCGTTGTACAAGCGTCGTGTAGTCGTGTTGCGCATTGATTAATCGTTGATGCGTAAGCTGCACTAATAACCTCGCTGCTTGATCCACGCGTTGATTGTAACCCGTGTATAATCGATCTGGTTGTTTAAAAATGACATGCTCGGTCATTCTGTTTAAACGTTGTTTTTGGGTGGCAATAATTTGTTGGATTCTTGTTAACTGTCGGACTTGCAATTCTTGCAATCGGGATTGTATCTGAGCAAGCGTAATAGGTGTAGCCAGTTCCGCTGCCGCTGTTGGTGTTGCGGCACGGCGATCTGCCACAAAGTCAGCCAGTGTATTATCTGTCTCATGTCCAACAGAACTAATTACCGGTGTTTTGAGTGCGGCAATGGTACGTGCTAGCTGTTCATCATTAAAGGCCCACAAATCCTCAATAGAACCACCACCACGACCCACAATAATAGTGTCAAATGCCATATCATCAATTCTGTTGAGCTGCCGAATAATTGTTGGCGCAGCTTTGTCGCCCTGCACTACTGCCGGAAATAAAATAACTTGTGCCGTTGGAAATCGACGTTGTACCGTACGGGCAATATCTTCAATAACTGCACCGGTTGGTGATGTGACAACTGCTATTTTTTTAGGAAATAACGGAATATTTTTTTTAGGTAAATCAAATAATCCTTCTGCCTGCAATCGTTTCTTCAATTGTTCATAGGCTAAAAATAATTCTCCCACACCGTCTGGTGACATCGACTCCAAAATTAATGAATACGAACCACGTGGTTCGTACAATTCCACGCGACCCACAGCATTAATTTTCATGCCCTCTTCAGGTTGAAATTTGATTCGTTTCTGATAACCAAACATCGAAGCGCTAATAACAGCGTTACCCTCTGAATCTTTAATAGAAAAATAGAGATGCGGGCCACGCCGTCGCCCCATATTGGAAATTTCACCTGTAACATAGACTTTTGCGAGATAAGGATCCGCATCAAATTTGCGTTTTAAATACGCAGAAAGCGCTGATACTGTTAAATACTTATTATTTATTTCTGACATGGTGCCTCTCAATCGCTCATAATGATTATATACACTCATTATACCTGAAAAACTGCATAAAAAAACAACTAACCTAAAGGCTAGTTGTTTAGTTTGGCATGCCAGATGCGCTCTGACGGGCGATTACTAGTTGTCACACTAATAATAAAGTCGCGTCACCTCAGTGTTAACACTGTTAGTCATGGTGAGATGAGATAGTTCCACAACACACTCATCATCTGCATCTATACGAGATTTGTGACTTAACACGGCAGACCGCTTTCGGCGCTAATTTTTCAAGCGCTTCGACTCATCGCATAAATTAATGATAACAAATATGTCGACAATAGTCAACTTAATATGATCATCTTAAGCCCTTAATGATGCGATATTTACAGTTAGTTATGAAATCGTTATACTTATAAGCATGATAAAAATAACTAAAATAACGCAACATTTCATCCACCCTAACATTGCACCTAAAAACACTAGTTTAGATGATTTGTTCGTTGCAAATGCTGATTTGAAAGACAAAAAAGCATTAGCTGCTTATGTGATTGAGACATACAGCCTTGGGCAACTGATTAGTGTCAAATTTAATGTTGCCGATCACATTCTCGACTTTACTTACAATCAAACAGAAAATATCGGACGAGTTGTGGCCGAAGTCGCCATAGTGGACTGACACCGTTTATATTTCAATATTAGCTTGGGCTTTTGTTTCTGCGGATGCTTGCTCCGAGACAATATGTGCTAACTGTTCATCAAACCAACTTGCAATCTTTGCCTGTGCACTGTCAGTATCATCTTCGTAAGTAGCAACCGAACTCACTAACGCAATTTTCAATTTTGATTGACTAACAAATGGATTTTCAGCAATCATGTATAGATTAACACCAAGTGATTCACTGTCTGGCAAAATCATTTTTCGTAACTGATTTTGATAACGTAGTGGTAAGTTGATAACATTTGTTTCAAGACTTAGTGTGGTCCCATCCGACTCAATACCACCATTGATATTAAGCGTAACTTGCATAAAGTTTTCGTCGGTTACATGCTGGGCTAATTCGCTCATGAGCGCATCAATTGGCACAGTTTGTCCATCCTCGACAGTTATTGATTTGTTATAAAATGCTGCATCAGCAATATTAGCCAACGCACGTTCACCTGTTATTTGCATAAAATTTCCTCATGTATAATATTACCATACCTACTCACTTTGCTGATTAAAAATCATTTTCAGTTAACATTCTTGGGAGAAAAGTATCAATGTTTGAAAAACAAAAAATACCCGCACTTGTATCGATTGGTCTATTTACTTTTATGTCAACATTAGACGGTTCGATCGTCAATGTTGCATTACCAACGATTGCGCGTGAATTAGCCATTCCTCTAAGTCAAGCTACATGGGTTGTCACTATATATTTAGTGATTATTTCTGGTCTAATTGTTTTATTTGGACGGCTTGGTGATCTATTAGGTAAAACAACCGTTTTTCGTTACGGTATGATGATTTTTACAATAGGTTCTTTATTATCTGGCATTAATTTAGGATTACCTTTTTTACTATTTGCACGTAGTTTTCAAGCGATTGGCGCTTCGATGACCATGAGTAATTCTTTTGGTATCACATCGACTCTTTTCCCGCCAAATCAACGCGCCCGCGCTATGTCAATTATTGCAATGTTCGTTTCCTTAGGTTCGATTGCTGGCCCAGCAATTGGTGGTCTCATCTTGTCGATAGCTAACTGGTCATATATTTTTTGGATTAACGTCCCTATTGGTGCCATAGCATTTTGGGTAGGTGATCGCTATCTTCCAAAGGAAAAGCCATTAGGCACACTCCGTGAAGTTGATTGGTTAGGTGCATGTCAACTACTTATGACTATGCTATTGTTCTTTTTAGGTATGAACAGCGGTCAAAGTATAGGTTGGCATCATGTCTTAGTTTGGCTTTTACTTTTGCTCAGTGGCTTAACCTTTGCTAGTTTTATTTGGCAAGAAAAGCGCAGTCCTTCACCGCTACTCAATCTACATATTTTTGATAATCATACCTTTGGCGTTAGCGTCCTTCTAAGTGCCATGTTTTTCACAGTCAACGCGTACGTCAATATTTTGACACCATTTTATTTACAAAATTTTCGAGGCTGGTCTGCGGGAATGGCTGGCATCATAATGATGAGTATACCCGCATCAATGTTTGTTTTTGCACCCATTTCAGGTATTCTCTCTGATCGTTATAACAAAGAAATCATTACTTTAATTGGTATTTCAGGGTTGATAGTTTCTCAAATAGGCTTTCTAATTTTCGGACAAGCAACACCCATTTGGTTAATCGTTACCATATTACTGCTAACTGGTATGAGCGCAGGTATTTTTCAATCACCGAATAGTGCCTTGGTTATGGCCAGTGTTAACAAACAATATTTGGGCATTGCTGGATCAATCAATGCATTGGGACGTAATGTCGCCTTTGTGTTTGGTAACATTTTTGCCACAACAATTTTATTCCTTTTGATGTCACAACAAGCTGGTCATCGTGTCACGACATACGATTCACAGCATCCATCCTTATTTATGACTGCGATGCACAACAGCCTGTATTTTTCATTGACACTCGCCATAGTTGCCTGGCTATTGACTGCCAAACGATTATTTCAAACAAAAAAGAGCTCATGAGCTCTTTTTTTACTGTTTATGTGGCATGCGTGCCCAAAAATCAGCTTTATTCGTCTGCCTTTCACGCGCAATAGCCATCGCATGTTTTGGGACATCTTCTGTGACTGTTGAACCTGCCGCCGTAATTGCTTCATCGGCTATCGCAACAGGCGCTACTATTTTTGTGTTTGATCCAATAAATGCATGATTTCCAACTGTTGAATAAAACTTATTGACACCATCATAGTTAACAAAAATTGACCCCGCACCAATGTTGACGTCTTCGCCAACTGTTGCATTACCAATATAGGTCAAGTGACCAGATTTTGTGTCGCGACCTAGTTTAGCATCTTTCACTTCAACAAAGTTACCTATATGAACATTGTCAGCCAAGTCAGTTTGTGGTCTTAAGTGAGCGTATGGTCCAACGGTAACACCATTTGCCAATTGCGCTGATTCCAAATGAGATGCAGTAATGACATTGTTGTCACCAATAAGACTATTTTCAATTCGTGATCCTTGGGTAATTAAATTGCCCGCTCCAATAACAGTGTCTCCTAGGATTGTGACGCCACCCTCTATCACCGTATCTGCAGCAATTTTCACTGTTTTATCAATGTAAGTACTGGTAGGATCAATCAATTCAACACCTGAAACCATTAACTCATGATTAATGCGACCATGCATAATTTGATTTGCAGTAGCCAATGCCACGCGGTCATTCACACCCAATGACTCTGTAAAATCATGTAACGTATGGGCCCCGATTTGCTGACCATCATGTCTCAAAATATCTAGTGTATCTGGTAAATAGTATTCCCCTTGGGCATTGTTATTTTCAACTTTTGACAAAGCATCAAACAACAATTGATTATCAAAAACATAAACACCAGTATTTATTTCTTTAATGTGTCGTTCGGTCACACTGGCATCTTTTTGTTCAACAATTTTAATAACAGTATCATCATCACCGCGCACGATTCGACCATAACCAGTAGGATCATCAGCAATTGCGGTCAATACAGTCACAGCATTATTGCTGTTCTGATGTTCAGCCACCAATTCTGAAAGTGTTTCGGGACGAAACATTGGTGTATCACCTGACATAATTAATGTCACACCATCACTGTCTTTTAATTCTGATTGTGCTTGTTGTACTGCGTGACCTGTACCAAGTTGAACCATTTGTGAAACAAATTTACTGCGATCACCAACATGTTCTTGCACGCGTTTTGCACCAACACCAATCACTGTAATTAATTGACTAACATGCAGTGTTGAAACAGACGCCAGTACCCAGTCAATCATTGCTTGGCCAGCCACACGATGCAACACTTTTGGCGTCGTCGATTTCATGCGTGAACCTTGCCCAGCAGCTAATATTAGTACGTTAATCTCGTCTTTACTCATGTTTACATTAATCCTTATGATTATAGATTTCTTCTAAATAATTGCCCGCTGTTACTAAAATTGGATCGCCATTTTTGAGATTAGTATCAACATGCAGCAAAGACGTGAAATGATCCAACAATCGTGTCGTCGAGCGACCTTCAGCAAAAACAGCTGTCCCAACGACTGTTCCATCAAATTCACCGACCAGTGTCTGCATACCTTGAATTGTCCCACCGGCTTTCATGAAATCATCAACCACCAAAACACGTGATCCTGTTCGGAGTGAGCGACGGGACAATTCCATTTTCTCAACCCGCTTTGAGGAACCTGTCAAATAATTAACAGAAACCGTTGGCCCCTCTGTGACTTTGGCATCATCACGAACAATCACAAAAGGTACATTAAGCTGTTCAGCAACTGCTTGGGCTAATGGAACACCCTTTGTAGCCGCTGTCATAACGGCATCAATATCATCTCGAAGGTACTGTGTTGCAATCAATCGGCCAGCTTGACGTAATATGTCTGGTCTTCCCAATAAATCTGACAAATAAACATATCCGCCAGGCAAAACACGTGTTTCGTCATTGACTAATTGTCTTATTTCTTCAATAAATGTTTTGGCTTCTGCTTCAGACATGGAAGGCACAAATCGTGCCCCACCGGCAGCACCAGGAACTGTTTCAAGTAAACCAGTTCCACGCTCTTGGAAAGTCCGTTTAAGAATTGATAAATCTTCTGAAATAGACGACTTAGCTGATTCATAGCGTTTAGCAAAGTAAGATAGTGAAATTAACTTGCGTGGGCGCTCAAGCATGTAGCGCGCCATATCGACCAAACGATCTGAGCGACGTGTTTTCATAGTATGTGACGGACTCAAGCACTAGACTAGTCCGTTTCCTCCTTGATTTTTATTAACAATTACCTCTAATTATAGCATTATTTTCTAGTAATAGTTCGGAAATTAAGCCTTTCGTTTAAACTGCCATACAGAGCCTAAATAAATCAAAACTTCAATAATTGCGATAAAAAAACTGGTTGGCAATTCAGTTAGATAGGCAACACTCAAGCCAACCCAAGTTCCAAACAACGCAAAAATAATTGCCATTCCCATTAATTGTACAGTAGTGGTGGCATAATATTTAGCACTAGCAGCTGGCAGCGTAACCAGAACAAATATTAATAATGAGCCCACTAATTGGGATGAAATGCTGACAGACAAGGCAATCATGACAAGAAATACGTAACGTACCCCTTGTTGTCGTTGTGTTTGCATAAACATCCCCTGCTCGTCAAAAGACAACTGCCGTAGAATCCGATAATTAAACAATAATGTGACCAAAACGACTGCGGCCAGCACCAAAAGCAGATACAAATCATGATGACTGATACCCAAAACTGACCCAAATAAAATACCCGTTGCCGCGCTCGATGATGTGTGCCCTAATGCTAGAAACAAAATCCCCAAACCAATGGCTAACGCAGAGATAGCGCTGGTCACATTGTCACGTTTAGTATATGTTGACTCCAATACACCAATAGCGACTGACGAGGCAACTGTTGCGACCATCATACCAAGTAAAGCCGGCCATCCAATCCATAGACCAAAAGCAGCACCGGCAAAGCCAATTTCACTGAGGGAATGGGTTAAAAAAGCGTAGTTTCGGGCAACCACAAACGTACCAATAACGCCAGCAACAATACTAACAATGGTACCAGCGACAAAAGCATTCTGCATAAAACTATATTCAAACATAATGAACCTCATTTTCAGGATGCGTAACTGTCATATCAACCGTTAGTTTTTTTAATTCTTGGGCATTTCCCTGCGTTACGTTTCCAGCATCAAACATCAAAAAACCATCGGAAAAATCAGAAACTAAGGTCAACTCATGTGTGATGAATAAAACCGTCAACCCGGTTTCTTTTTGTAACCGTACAATTGCTGTCAGCAATTGTCGCTTGTGTTCATGGTCTAAACTGGCTGTTGATTCATCTAAAATCAGTAATTCTGGTTGCTTAACTAGTGCTTGAGCGACAAATGCTCTTTGTCTTTGCCCACCAGATATCAAACCCAGTCGTTGATCAGCAATATTAACTAAATCCATTTTTTGCAGTGCTTTATGAATAGCTACTTTTTCTGAGCGATTATTAAATAAATGCCAGCCACTATTAAAAGCCAGACCAACAAATTCCGCAACACTGAGCGGATAGTCTCGCGAAATATCTCTAAACTGCGGTACAAAGCCAATGGATTTCGTATTAACCTTCAAATTGCCAACATAATTATGATGTTGTCCAAGTATCGTTTTAACAAATGTTGTTTTGCCAGCCCCGTTTTCACCCAAAATGGCGTAAAAACTGCCTGCCGGTACATCAACGCTTATTTCAGACGCAATGGCCTTATCGCCATAACGGATTGTTAGTTGGTGTGTCTCTATAATTGCATTCATTGTGCAAGCGCCTTTTGTATTAGTCGTAATTGTGATAATTGCCAAGACCAAATGTAAGCGTTTTGCGGTAAAACTTGGTTAAATGTTACAACGGGTACATTATCTTTTTTTGCTGCTGCGATTAATTGTTTATCATGATTCGTCTGATCTTGCGTTGCCGTCAACACAAAATCAATTTTTTGGTCACTCATTTTTTTCTCTAATGCTGTCATAGCATCATCATCAAGTTTGTCAACATCGTTACTTGCTGATTGATAGCCCAATTGTGTCATCATTAATTCTTGCGATTGATTAGTAGCTAAATAGGTGACATTTTTACTTTTTTTCAAATTTTGAAATACTGATGTTAATTTAGCCGTTTTTTTCAAAAGACTTTGTTTATTGGCGACATAACTATTACGATTGCGGGGATCCATATCACTCAGTTGATCCGTAATTTTAGTCGCCATGTTCAAAGTTGTTTGGGGACTCAAATAAACATTGCGATAGTTTTTACCGTCAGTAATATAGTCGCTTGCAATCACTAATCTTGCGGACACCCCCCATTGTTTGGCACGCGTTAGCAACTGACTTTCATGCGTATCAGTGATAATCAACTCAGACTTTTTAAATTTTATTTTTTGCGCTTGATCAGTAACATTTGAAATAAGTTCCGTTTTACCATGCTTACCAGCAATAGCCGCTGCAATCTGTTGATAAGCAATGTTATCAGTAGCAATGACAACAGGTTTGCTGTCAGGGACGCTCGTTTCACCAGCCATGTTAACAAACACTAAAAAAATCCCGATTGGAATTAGGAGGATCGTTAAAATAGCATAAATAACTTGTTTGTTCATAGTGTTTTATTTCATATTGCAGATGCCGATCATCTGCTGACAACCTGTAATTTTTTGGACGTACTATATCATGATAACACGATTTAAAACAGACAAAAACACTTGTTGATACAAAAAAAGCCCACAATTGGGCAATTAATCAGCAAATGTAATGTCGATATTTTTTGTTAATATGTCTGTATAGCTATACGAAGCACGCTCAAAATTAGCATCCTCATCTAATTCAACAACGAATAGTGATGGAAATGTTGACCTTAAAATGCCTGAACGTTCCGTAATCTTTTTGCGACCTGCTTGGGCAACTACGGTTACTTCTTGTCCAACATGTGAATCTAGTTGAACCTTGATCTCTTGCAAACTACTTGGCATTTTTATACCACCTTTCGTGTAAAAGCTGATTTTATTATACTACAAATAAACCTTTTAAGCAAGTATAACTGAATATTTCAGCGTTTTTTAGTATAAATATTCGGCTATTTCACTAATTTTTGCGTTCGTAATGCCAAATACAAGTCCGTGAAATCAGCTAAATTCAGTCGTTCCGCCCTGATTGAAGGTTCAATGTTGGCTTCTTGCAAGGCCTTTTCTAATTTGGATTTTATTTCGGCCTCTTTCCCGTACGTTTGCAATAAATTATTCCACAAACTCTTGCGTCTATGCGAAAAAGTGCCCTTGATAACGCCAAAAAGTTGATTGGGTTGCTCAACAGATACATCAGGTGTCAAAGGTGTCAGCTTAACGACTGCACTGTCAACATTCGGCGCAGGATTAAATGATGTTGCTGGTACTTTAATTGCTAATTGTGCAGTCGCAAAATATTGTATGGTCAAAGTTAAAACCCCATATTCTTTTGTTCCCACCTGAGCATTCAAACGATCAGCAACCTCACGCTGCATCATAACAACGATGTTATCCCAAGCGATATCTGCCCGCAGTAGCTGCATCAAGATTGGAGTCGTAATATAATATGGCAAATTCGCAACAATTTTAACGTTGGCATTTTCACCAAATTCTTCTGTGATCACCTGCTTTAAATTAACCTTTAAAATGTCATTTTCAATGACGTGAATATTCTGATATGGCGACAACGTATCCGAAAGAACTGCTACCATTTGAGGATCGATTTCAAATGCAACCACTTTTTTGGCTGATTTTGCTAACTGTTCTGTTAGGGCCCCAATACCGGGCCCAATTTCAATCACATGGTCTTCAGCTGTAATTTCAGAGGCTGCCACAATACCATGCAATACATTTAGATCAGTCAAAAAATTTTGGCCAAACTTTTTCTTAGCCCTTAATCCATATTCATTTAAAATTGCTTGTGTTCTTGTTGGATTAGCAATATCAATTGTTTTTCCCACTTTGCATTTGTCCTTTCAACGCTTCTTCGACTTGTGTACGTTTGATACCAAAAGCATTTAAACGTTTAATCAACTGTTTGCCATTTGTATAACCAATGTGTAGCTTTTCACCTACCACAGCCCGACGTTCACGCGCATTTGATCCACTTAAAAGGCCTTGTTGCAACAAAAATGATTGATCAATATCACTTGATACAGTCACACGTGGTGTCATTAAATGTCGTAAAGCATTTATAATTGTGTCTGGGCTAGCATGTTCAATGCCTAATGATTTGTGAGGATTATCATGACTCGCGCGCGCTTGATCTTGAGTGATGTATGCTTGTTTAGCGGTCGGAATAGCTTTTGTTATGATATTACGGATTCGCTGCCCATTGAAATCAGGATCAGTAAAAATAATGACACCGCGTTGTTTAGCAGCTAATTTTGCTCTATCAATTACATCTTGATCAACGGCACTCCCGCCAGTTTCAATCGTATCAGCAATCACCGCACGAGCAATGTTTTGTGTGTCAGACCGTCCTTCGACAATAATAACTTCATTAATATGCTGTCTATCAATCATGATTTAAAAACAGGCGATGCGCATTTTGACGCGTTACATCAGATAAATCCTTTGGCGACATGTCTAACGTTTCTGCTAGACTATCAATGACATACTTCACAAAAGCCGGTTCATTAGTTTTGCCACGATAAGGCGTAGGCGCCAAATAAGGTGCATCAGTTTCAACTAAAATACAGTCTAATGGTACAACCTTTGCGGCGTCTCGTACTTCTTGAGCTTTTTTAAAGCTAACAACACCACTAAACGAAATTGACATTCCCAGATCAACAAAAGCTAGCGCCTGTTCTGGTGTGCCTGAAAAGCTATGCATCACACCTTTTGTGACACCAGACGCTTTTAGAATTTGATAAACATCCTCAAACGCATCTCGATTATGAATGATAACAGGTAAATCATATTTTTTTGCTAATGCCAAATGCGTCAAAAAAGCTTCTTTCTGAGTTTCATGAGAAGTACTTTCCCAATAATAATCTAAGCCTGTCTCACCAACACCCACGACTTTGTCCTGTTGCAACTGCTCCGCCAACGTAGTGGCTGCTGTCTCGTCAAAGCCATCTGTATCTTCTGGTTGAAATCCTAAAACGGCGTATATATTCTCATGAGACTGAGCAATTGACAAAGCACGTTGATTCGCAATCGCATCATAACCCACAATATTCATTTCCATTACTCGAAATTCGTTTGCTCGTCCAATATAGGCGTCCACATCATGATATAATTTGTCATCATTTAAATGTGTATGTGTATCGTAACTATCTGCCGGTGTCTTGGTTGGATCATAAATTGCCATTTTGGCCTCCAAATTATTATTTAAGCTAATACTAAGTATATCATGGTTCTACGTCAATAAAAAAACCGCTTTTTGCGGTTTAATTAGTTGGTGCAAAGTTTTTTAGTACACCATTAACAAACTTACGATCATCATCATCTGCGAATGTTTTAGTTAATTCCACTGCCTCATCGATGGCAACCTTATAGGGTGTTGCTTTGATTGAAACGAGCTCATAAATAGCTAAACGTAGTATGACGAGATCAGCTTTGTTGATTCGGTTAATTGCCCAACCATCAGCTAAATGAGCCGAAATTTGCTCATCTAAGTCATTTTTTGATCCCAACACACCATTAATTAATCTTGGCAAATAATCATCAAATGTTTTACCATTCAAAACAATGTCATATAAATCATCAATTTTGCTGTCTTGCGGATCTTTTTCAAGTGCAAAAAGAATTTGAAATGCGGCTTGGCGAGACTCATGTCGCGTTAAACTTGCCATTAATTTGTTACCTCGTCACCAAATAAGTTATTAGGATCAATTGTACTGTCAGCCTTTTCAGGTACAATACCACTGACATGAACGTTGATTTTTTCAACATGCAAATCCGTCATAGATGCAATTTGTGATTTGATGGCGTTCTGAATATTTAGAGCAACTTTAGGCACCGCCACACCATATTGTACGAATACATAAGCATCAATCACTAATCCATCAGTTGTTTGTTGTAATTCAACACCTTTACCACGCGCATTAGAACCAAAAACGCTTGTAAAGCGATCAGATAATTTACCACGCATCGAATAAACGCCACTCACTTCCTGAGCCGCAATTTGCGCAATAATTTCAACAACTTCGGGTGTTACTTGTGTCGTACCGAACACTTCACTTTTTGTTGCTAACAATAAATTTTTGTTTGCCGTTTTACCTTGCTTGATTTCTCTGGCCATAGTGACTCCTCGACAATCTTTTTAAAATAAAAAGTTCCACAAGGGAACTTTCAGGGTTACCGTGTACAGTGGCACTTGATCGTAATGACTGCTTTTTGATTTAAAAATTCAATGTTGTCAAAAGCCAACTCATTCATGCCAAACTGTAATCACGCGCGGCCCTTATATGAACCGTCTTCAGTATTAACAATAATTGTTTCACCTTCGTTAACGAAGTCAGGCACCGTGATTGTAGCGCCAGTCTCAACTGTTGCAGGTTTACCTGAACCAGTAGCGGTTGCACCCTTGATGCCCGGTTGTGTTTCAGTAACCTTCAATTGAACAGTAGATGGCAATTCAGCACCCAAAATTTCGTTGCCGTACATTGTAATCTTAACTTCCATACCTTCAAGCAAAAACTTCAAAGCATTAGTCAAATGTTCATCAGGAATATTAACCTGTTCGTAAGATTCAACATCCATAAACACACGACCGTCATTTTCAGCGTATAAATATGACATTGGACGTGTTGTGATGTCTGCTTGTTCAAACTTATCCCCTGGTCGGAATGTAACTTCGTTAACCGCACCTGTACGCAAGTTCTTCAACTTTGAACGCACAAAGGCACCACCCTTTCCAGGCTTAACGTGTTGAAAGTCCAAAACGCGCCAAATTGAGTTTGAATATTCGATTGTCAAACCCGTCTTTAAGTCATTCATGCCGATTGCCATGATTAGTATCCTCTTTATTCAGTAATATAATTATTATAACAGAAATCCACTCTTAATAGTACAGACTTCAAACAAGTAAAAATTTTACCACATTTTCAGGCTATTTTCAATCTTTTTTGTTATTGAGCTCCGGTTGCACAATCAATGCATCCAAGCGACGTAACGTTTTTAAGAATTCTTTTCCTTCAGATATACCAAAAATATCTAGCCACTTATTGAAACGTTGGCGAACACTTTGTGCAATAATTGCTTCAACCTCAGCGCCTTTAGGTGTTAGGACTAGCAACACACGTCGCCTGTCATCTGGGTCTTTTTCTTGTGCTAAATACCCACGGTCAAATAACGGTTTTAGTTGCCGGGCAATTGCTCCCTTTGTTACACCACGATCTTTAGCAATCTCAGTCATAGTCAAAGGTTCCTCGCTTTGGGAAACAGCCGCCATGATTAACCATTGTTCAAATGAAGCGCCATACGGATTAGCTGGTTGTGAAATTAATTTTTCTAGATTTTTAAGTGCTGACATATACACACTTACAAATTCACTCAATAGATCTGAATTTTTCATTTTATCCCTCACATGCTGTCAATCATGGTCATCACTTCATCAAGATTATTAACAACATGTACCCATTTCATGTCATCAATGTTCACAAAATGATCGTTAACCATTTGATTCAACCAATTTTCAAAATAATCATAAAAACCATTGATGTTGTATAAAATCAGTGATTTATGGTGCAACCCCAGCTTGGCCCAGCTAATGACTTGTGCAATTTCTTCCAACGTACCAAGTCCCCCTGGTAAAGCAACAAAAACATCTGAATTATCAATCAGTAGCTGTTTTCGCTCAGTCATCGATGCTACTTCAATGAACTTCGTGATTTTATCAGCATCAATAGCATCTTCTGCCAAATTACGTGGTGAAATACCTAAAACATTACCATTATTAGCCATGACACTCGTTGCTAATGTACCCATCAAGCCATCTTTACCGCCACCATACACTAGGTATAAGCCTCGCTTAGCTATTTGTTTACCAAACGCTTCTGTTTGAATTTTGAAGTTGGGATCACTACCAAATTGTGAGCCCATAAAAACGCCAACTGCCTTTGTTCTCATTTGTTTATCCCTTACACCAATTTACCAATTATAGTATTAATAATCAAGTGAAGTATCTTAAAATCAGTCCATGTGGTAAACTAGTAGTTAAGGTTTTCGTTCGTGACAAATTAAAATACTATTTTTGGAGGCATTTATGATTTTTAAAGTTTACTATCAAGAACACCCTGAGCGCAATCCAAAGCGCGAAACAACACAGTCACTTTATTTAGAGGCTGAAAGTTTACCTCAAGCACGCGAGTTAATTGAGGAAAACACGCAATACAATGTGGAGTATATCGAAGAATTGTCAGATAAGGCTGTAACCTACGAAAAGGCCTACCCTCACTTCGAAATCACAACATTCTAATGACATATTCAGTAGATATTAAACCTAATGAAGTCGCAGTTTATGCGCTAGGCGGTTTAGGCGAAATCGGTAAAAACACGTACGGTATTGAGTATCAAAATGAAATTATTGTCGTCGACGCAGGCATTAAGTTCCCCGAAGACGAATTACTTGGTATCGACTATGTTATCCCAGACTATACTTACCTAGTGGATAATATCGATCGCGTTAAGGCACTGGTAATCACTCACGGACACGAAGACCATATCGGTGCTATCGCCTACTTTTTACAATCTGTTAATGTACCAGTTTATGCTGGCCCATTAGCCATGGCACTCATCAAAAACAAACTAGAAGAAAAGCAACTACTTAATCGCGTCGAATTACACGAAATCACTGATGGTTCCGTACTGGAATTTGACCAAATGAGCGTTGAATTTTTCCGAACAACCCACTCAATTCCCGATGTTTTTGGTGTTGCAGTGCACACACCAGTTGGCACAATTGTGGAAACTGGTGACTTCAAATTTGATCTCACCCCAACTACCAAGCAGCCACCTAACCTTTGGTCAATGGCACGCATTGGCGAAAATGGTGTTTTGCTCATGATGAGTGATTCAACCAACGCTGAACGTCCTGAGTGGACTAAGTCAGAAGCTTGGGTTGCAAAATCCGTTAATCGCATTTTTGACAAAATCGAGCATGGACGCATTATCTTTGCCACTTTTGCCTCAAATATGAACCGCGTACGAATGGCGACAGATGCCGCAATTGCACGTGGTCGTAAAATTGCAGTGTTTGGTCGCTCTATGGAGTCTGCCGTGACAAACGGTCGTGCGCTGGGATATCTCAATATTCCTGATGACATGCTCGTTGAACAGTCAGACATTAAACATATTCCTGATGACGAGCTTTTGATTTTATCAACTGGTTCTCAGGGTGAACCAATGGCTGCACTAGCTCGAATTGCCGAAGGTACTCATAAGCAAATTCGCCTGAAGCCTAAAGATAATGTCATATTTTCATCGTCACCCATTCCTGGTAACACTGCTTCTGTTAACGCTGTTATCAATAAATTAGAGGAAGGCGGTGCAAATGTTATTTATGGTAAGGTAAATAACATTCACACTTCTGGTCACGGTGGTCAAGAAGAAGAGAAGCTCATGCTAGCACTAATGAAGCCCAAGTTCTTCATGCCAGTTCACGGTGAATATCGTATGTTAAAAGTTCACGCTTCTTTAGCGCATGAATTAGATATTCCTGATGATCACACTTTCATTCTTGAAAATGGTGATGTTCTGGCATTAGATGGCGAAAATGCGCGTGTTGCTGGTCACTTCCCTGGTGAAGATACTTATATTGATGGGTCTGGAATTGGTGATATTGGTTCGGTTGTCTTACATGATCGTCAAAAACTATCACAAGACGGTTTAGTTGTCGTCACTGCAACCATCAATCTTAGCAAAAAAGAAATTCTTTCTGGTCCAGATATTTTATCACGCGGTTTCGTTTATATGCGTGAATCTGGTGATTTAATCAATGAAGGGCGTCGTGTCATTTTTGGTACAATTCGTCGTGTGATGAACAACGCCAACGCAAGTGAATCAGATATTCGTCAAGCTGTTATTGATGAATTGTCACGCTTTTTGTACAAAGAGACTGCTCGAAAGCCAATGATTTTACCTATGCTAATTATGATGTAATACAGACCACTAAATTTTAATAATTTGGTGGTTTTTGATTACCTTTTTTCGAGCATTATGTCTGTCGTTTTATGCTCATCTCCAAACGTTACATGCTTTATCATGACAAAATACAGACATTACAAAAATATATTCGCAATTATTCGGAAAAAACATAACATATTCTCAAAACACCTAGAACGCAATATGTTACAATACTGTAAGTAAAACATTAAGGAGCTATCATGACAACACGTAAAATTCCCACAATCATGGGTACACAGCATCCCGACAACGCTAATGCACCTTTCTGGGACAGTTCTCAGCAACCATTCATCAGCGCTTATCGCGAGACCAGCGAAGCATTTGAAAACTTTAGTGAATTAAATGTTGACGAATACATGTGGGATTGGGAAGGTAAACATGCCGATGCCGCCGTCATTGATCGCTTATTTAGCTCAGAGTATGACTATTTCAAAGAACATCAAATTGGTCGCGACAAGTTTTTAACTTTCAGATTCCCGAATATTTGGGAAGAAAAGGGTTATAACTTGATGCAAGCCATGACAGCCTTTTTGAGTTCCGAGGATTTTGCACATGATCTTGGCTTCACCCGGCCTCTATTTGAAGCTATTTTACCAATGGCACAACGTGCAGATCAAATTTTGAAAATGCAACTCCTGTTTGAAAAATTAGCAAATTTCAAAACAGCAGAGTTCACACGTTCTGATAAAAATACACCTTATATCGAAATGATTCCGCTATTTGAAGATTTTGATACGCAACTGCATGCACCAGAAATTTTAAAAGAATACTTGACACTCCATGAAGAACACTTTGGTTTCCGTCCAAAATATCTACGTGTTTTCTTGGCAGGGTCTGATTCAGCCTTGACTGCCGGATTTATGAGTTCGATTACAGGAAACAAATTAGCAATTGCAAGATTACATGAATTTGCTGAGCAAGAAAACATTGAAATCTATCCGATTTCTGGAACAGGGTCAGCAATTTTTCGTGGTGGTCTATCGCCACGTCGTATTGATCGCTATGTCAAAGAATTCCCTGGTGTCAGAACAGCAACTGTCCAATCAGCCTTTCGTTATGATTTTCCACTGGAGGAAGTACAAACGGCTATCGACAAATTAAAAACAGCACTACCGGTTGCCGAACCACTCAAAATTAGTAGTGAAGACCAGAATGTACTTGCAGAAGTTGCTGAAATTTCAGCTAAATATTACTCGAATACACTAGACAACTTAGTACCTAGTATGCAACCAATTTTCAAGGCGTTCCCCAAGCGTCGTGACCGCCGTCAACACGTTGGTGTTCTTGGCTACTCTCGCTCTGTTGATGGCATCGAATTGCCTCGAGCAATTAACTTCACCGGTGCGTTCTATTCTGTTGGTGTTCCCCCTGAATTTATTGGTTTCGGGCGTGCCCTGAAACAACTTAATGCTGACCATCTTGGTGTTTTTGTGAGACATTATCCAAGTATGAAACAAGACTTCCGAGAGTTGGCTCGCTATGTCAACATGGATGCCCTACAAATCTTAAAAACTCAGAGTCCAGCTTGGGCTGAAGTGGAAGAAGATATTTTGATTTTGCAAGATATCTTTGGTTTCGAACTCCAACCGCTAACTAGGGAAGAAAAACAACATGCAGAGATTGCTTTACAAGTTGTGCAAATTAAGGATGGCGCACCAATTGCGGTGACAGCGCTCATCAATCGTATGGCCCAATTACGTCATTTCCTAGGTTAAAAAATCCTAAAAAATGTACTTATCGTTTGATAAATAGCCTTAACAGGCTTTTTTTGTTACAATAAAATTAATTTGTTTGAAAGTTTGAGCGTGTCAATGCCACAATTCTATGTTATTAACAATCCTCTTGCTGGCAGTGGACGCCACCAAGAAAAAATTTCAAAAATTAAATCTCAACTCACTTTTGCATCGTGGCAAGACACAACTTTTGCTGGTCAAGCAACCCTTTTTGCAAAAAAATTAGCCAAGGATTTGCCTGATGTCCCTGCAAAAAATGTTATTCTAGCGATTGGTGGTGATGGTACTTTAAATGAAGTTCTGAACGGACTGCTTAAATTTAAGCGACTTAACCCTATACCCATTGCTTACATCCCCAATGGATCTGGTAATGACTTTGCTCGTGCTGCACAATTAGGTGATGCCAATGACGCTTTATCACGACTAGCAAAAATTAGATCCTCGCAATTACTGACAGTTGGCAAAATTGTCGGTGATGCACCCAAAAAACAAACAAGGTACTTTGTTAATAATTTAGGCATTGGTTTCGATGCGGCAGTTGTTTCACAAACAAATCATGATAAATGGAAAGCACGTCTTAACAAAATTGGTTTAGGTTCATTGAGCTATCTTTTTTCTGTTCTCAAGGTATTTGCGAATCAAAATAGTTTTCCTGTCACGATTAATTCCGGTGACGACTACCTCAATTTTCCGCGCGTCTTTCTACTCACCTTAACCAATCAAGCTTATTTTGGGGGTGGTATCGCACTTTTGCCTGAAGCAAAGCTCACAACCTATGGATTAGATTTGGTTATCGCAGAAAAAATGAGTTTTGTTGAATTTTTAGGCATGTTTCTAGCTTTGAAAAGAAATGGTGGACATCTCAAATTCAAAAAGGTTCATCATCTTAAAATGTCACAAAATGCTACCATTCACGTTCGTGATATACAACCTGGTCAAGCTGACGGGGAAGAATTAGGCAACGGAAGTTACGACTTTCAGTTAACATTTGAACATTACCCATTTTGGATTTAAACAAAAAACGCCAAGTCTTGAGATGTCATCTCATTAGACTTGGCGTTTTTGACTTTTAACTAAAACGAGCAGAGCGCTCAGCTTGTGAAACAATTGTCGCTAATAGACGTCGTGCTACGAAATTTTGGCTGAGACGCAATACCATATCATCACGATAATAAACAGCCGCTATTGCAGCAACCAAAGTTGGAACAACACTATTGGCATGACCGTGAACCAATGAATTTTTAATTGCTTCAGTATAATTCTGACTGTTAAGCAAGCTCCAAATGACTGCCTCTAAAGTAGAAGCGGCCTTACCATCTAATACTATTTTATCGGCTGGAATATTTCTAAAATCAGGCAAATTAAGCTCATCAAATGCTGAAAGCTCAGAAACAAACACTTGGTGACGTGAGTAATACTCAAACCCAAAAGCTAACCCATTTTCAACAGCATCTGATAAATTATTACCGTCTAAAATTTGACTCAGAATGAGGCTCATCATCCCCACCGTCACCAAAGCACCCTCATCGTTGTGCGTCAAACCAGCAATACGATGAAGTAGCATCATTGCAGTTTCATCATTAACAAATGAAGTCCCATATTGGTGGTGCAAATAAAGTGCCACTGGTAACATACGTGCCAAGATGTTATCACTATCTGCTGCATCGTCTGATACACCTGCCGAAAGCATATCACGGTTTTTAATATAATTATCTAATGCTTTTTTTGTGACTTCATCGACACTTTGATGTGTACCAACAGGCGCATACTGTCGCCTTTGATACCAGTTTTGTAAGTGAGCCATTACATCTGCCAACTGATAACCGCGTGTTAAACTTGCCGTTGTTGCTAATGACAAGCTAACTTGCGTTCCCCACTCTAACTGTCTATCAAATTGTTGATCTAACACCTTATCTTGATCATTGGCAGGTAAAGACGCGATACTTTCACCAATAACCATGCCGAATATCAAAAATTGAATTGTTGATTGCTTTTTACTCATACAATCATTTTAACATGAATTAGAGCAAGCTTTTAATTTCTTCAACTTTATCCAAAGCTTCCCATGGTAAATCAATATCCGTTCTACCAAAATGACCAAAAGCAGCTGTTTGCTTATAAATAGGACGACGTAAATCTAAGTGATTAATAATTGCTAATGGTCTGAAATCAAATAATTGTGTGATAATTTCAGTAATTTTATTGTCACTAATTTTAGCAGTGCCGAATGTTTCGACATTAAGTGAAACAGGTTCCGCTACACCAATTGCATATGCAACTTGTAATTCAAGTCGATCAGCTACACCTGCGGCAACCATGTTTTTAGCCACATAGCGGGCAAAATAAGCGGCCGAACGATCCACCTTTGTCGCATCTTTTCCAGAAAAAGCACCACCACCATGGTGCGCCGCACCACCATATGTGTCAACAATAATTTTACGACCTGTTAACCCAGAATCAGCTTGCGGACCACCCAAAACAAATCGACCTGATGGATTGATATAATATTTTGTCTGATCATCAACTAATTCTTGTGGCAAAACCTTATCGATTACCAACTCACGGACATCTTTACGAAGCGTCTCAAGTGATACTGCGTCATTGTGTTGTGTTGATATGACCACAGCAGCAATCCGTTGCACTTGGTTGTCATCATTTAATTCAACAGTTACTTCACCTTTCGCATCTGGACGGAGGTAACTTAGCTGATTAGATTCGCGTACATCACGAATACGGCGCATTAAACGATGTGACAATGCTAAAGTCAATGGCAAATAACTATCTGTTTCATTAGTCGCATAGCCAAATACCATGCCTTGATCGCCAGCGCCTAACTGTTCTGGATCATCATCAGCATTATCTACTGCCTGCGCAATATCAGATGATTGCTCAACAATCTTGTTTGAAACATTAACAGAATCTGCTGTAAAACCTAATTCTGCTTTATCATAACCGATTTCTCTAATTGTGTCTGTGGCAATTTGGCGAATATTAACATATGCGTTAGTAGATAGTTCCCCAAAAATTGATACATCTCCCGTTGATGTTGTCACCTCGACAGCTGATCGTGCATATGGATCTTGGGTCAAAACAGCGTCCAAAATTGCATCCGCAATTTGATCTGCAATTTTATCAGGATGTCCAGCTGAGACAGACTCTGAAGTGAAAAATTTTGTCATTGGTATTCTCCTGCGTAAGGTCGCCACCAGTTTTGCAAAATAAAAAGCTAAAGCCGAAATTAAAAAGCGCGCTCGACATCGTCGAACGCGCTAACGTGACGACTATCTGTACAGAATTACCACCGTACACTGTAAGCTGTTAAGCTTACCGCCGGTTGGTGCAGGGTCAAAGTGCTGTATCACTCGCCTGCTCTTGATAGCTGTTTTAAATTGTAATAATAATTGTAACAAACTTCCACGTACAATTCAACCATTTTAAATGGATTTGTGTACCTTATCAATTGTTAATTCGCTGGTATTGATACAATTCTGTCATAAAAATGATACGTCAGTTGTCCATTTTTAAGGTAAAATATTAGCTATGGATCAAGACTACTACCAACAATCAAACCTGTCTCAACGAATGCCAGATGGCACTATTTTACCACGTCGTTTGAGCACAGATGCCAGAGACAAAAGAAGTCTCGAAAGCTTTTCACCGGCAAAATTGAAAGATTGGCGTTTTTGGGTGCCTTTGATTGTGATAGTTATCTCACTCAACCTCGTTTGGTGGCGATTACCACTACTACATACGCAAGACCTTGAAGGCGAGTTAACGTGGTCTTTAGCGCCCTTATTTGGCTATACGGTCACGATAGCTGCTGGCATGGCCCTTATGATAACGCAAAATTTTCGTAGTTTGTTAAGTTACCTGTTTTTTGCTATTAGCATTTTGTTCACCTTTAACTCACTCATTCAGGCACGTCGAGAAATTTGGTTATTATTACTTATCTTGGTCGCTTTCTTTATTGCCATTCAACAATTGTGGCTTGGTTTACAAAACATTTTAGGTTTAATTTTGCTGAGTATTTTGGCGACCTTTACAATTCCAATCGCTATTTTTTACAGTGAAAATAATTATTTAACGCAGAAATTTATTCTCCAATTATTACCAATGCTCTTCGCCTTCTTTTTTTACTTCACACCAGTCATTATGCCAAACCCAGATGGCAGAAAACTGAGTTTGTTATCAATCGGTCTCTTTTGGGCCGCTTTGCTAAGTCACCATGTCGGTGCGACAACAATTGTTATCTTTATACTTAGTATATTTGCTTTTGTTTTACAATTTGTCAAAGCCCGCATTGGCAACTGGCAAAATATGATTTACGTTCTGCTTCTAGGACTTTCAATGCTGTTAGTTTATCAATGAAAAATGATTCAAAACGGTTTTATAGCCAGTTTTGAATCATTTTTTTCAAATCAAGTATCGCGGTTTTGCCATTTATCCACATTAATCCTGGTAATTGATGACGTAAATACGTTAGTTGCCGCTTAGCATAGCGTCTGGAGTCTTGTTGCAATTTTTTTATGGCTTCTTCAAGCATTTTCTCACCTCTTAGGTAGCCGAAAAATTCTTTGTAGCCAATAGCCTTGCCAGCTTGTAATTCTTCTCCACCAGCGTTTAAAACAGCTTGTGCTTCATTTAAAACGCCTTCACTGACCATATTAGTGACCCGTTGGTTAATGCGCTGATACAGGATTTCGCGTGGCCAATCTAGTCCAACTACCAACGCATCATATGTCGGTCGCTTTACTGTTGTCTGTTGTTTATGTCCTTGGTGTGCTATTTGAATTGCTCGAATCACGCGTTGCCTATTATTCAAATCAATGCGCTTAGCAAGAGCATCATCTATTTTTAATAATTCATCAACTAATTGTGGTAGTGTTTTGTCGGCCAATTCCGATGACAAATTAGGATCATTGGGACTGTATTCCAATGCTTGTAACCCAAGCAACGCTTTCAGATAAAAACCAGTTCCACCAACGATAATTGGTAACTTGCCACGTTTGGTAATATCTTCTATGATTTCGTCCGCCAGTGCAACAAATTCAGCTACAGAAAAATTATCAGTCATATTCACAACATCAATGAGATGATGTGGTATTTTTTTTTGTTCCCGAATAGTTGGTTTAGCTGTTCCTACATCCAAGCCACGATAAATTTGCATTGAATCTGCTGACACAATTTCACCATTAAATTGCTCTGCTATTTGAATTGCTACGTCTGTCTTGCCCGAAGCTGTCGGACCGGTAATGACTAATATTTTACTCATGCTCTTGTATTTCCTTACGCATTTTAACCGCCAAGGCTACTTGGTTAGTAATAATTCCCGGAATATTAGCCTCAAAAACACGTCTCATATCAGCTTCTTTGTCAACCGTCCAAGGTCGTATGTGTGCTTTCTTTCGCCAAAAAAGAGCTGGCTTCTTGTTTAGTATTCTAATATCTGGATGGATATAATCAAAAACACCACGTAGTTTAAGCCATACCACTTTAGGCGTCATCCAAAATACAAGTGCTGCTATTTCGGCATCAGGCTTTAACTTTCTGATTATTTTTAATGACTTCAAGTTAAAACTTTGATAAATAATAGGATAATTTGGTTTGAAAGTCGCAACCATATCTAAAATTTCGGATTCAATGCCAGGATACATCACGTGATCGGTTTTAACCTCAAGTAAAAGTGTTTGATTAAACTGCTTTTCTTTTAGAAAAGTTAAAAACTCAAACAAAGTTGGCACAGTTACATTTGCCATTTTAGGCTCTTTATAACTACCAGCATCTAACATTTTAATTTCAGCTAATGTCAAATCTTTGATGTATCCTTTTCCATTAGTCGTTCTATCTACTTTTTCATCATGAATAACTACTAATTTGCCGTCCAATGTTCTATGAACATCCATTTCAATCATATCAGGATGAAATGCCAGAGCGGCCTCAAATGCAGGCAATGTATTTTCTGGTGCGACTAGACGATAGCCACGATGTGCAATAATTTCTGTCATCATTTATCCAATCTTTTTTATTTACAAATTAAAGAAAATAGTCGATAATAGTATTTAAGAAGTCTTAAGAATTTAAGGAAGTGTTTAGAATATGAAATCATTTAGATTAGGTGTTATTGTTGGCGTAATTGGTTCTGCCGTCGTTGCAGCCGGTACGGCATTAGGTTATCGCCAAACAGTTATTAAGCCACAAGAGAAAGCTGAAGAAACTTACAACCAAGTGTCAAAAGCTGCTATTCGTCGTAGCGTTGCAGCACATCAATCACGTTACTAAAAAGAACCGCGCTTGATAAGCGGTTCTTTTTTTATTTTGTCTTTTTTCCTTCGTAACGACTGAAACCACCACGCAAGATAAAAATTTTTTCCCTAGCATAGCCCTGCTTTTTAAGTGATCTGGCAACACGAACCACATCTCGTAAATTATCATCGTAAAGAAAAATGTCACGATCCTGCCGCAATCCAGATTTGCCCTGCAAAAAGTTCATGGCACTAATATTTCGTGCCCCCATAATATGCGATCGCTTATATGGTTCACTCTCACGAACATCAATAATTTGACCATTATCCGAATCAATTTTAGCTGCAAAATCTTCAGGCTTTAAAAGTTTGCCATTTTGTTTTGCTGACAAAAAGACCCATAACCAACCGCCAAACGCAAACAAAATCCATAGCACAACAACAGTTGCAATCATCATTAAAATATTAGTCATAATACATCCTCTAAATCAATCTTATACCATTGTATCAAAAAAAGGCGCAAGCGCCTAATTAAAATAGTCGATTCAATTGATTTAGAGCATTTTTTAACATGATTGGTTCACCATGCTCTTTAAGTACGTCATTATTAACGTCGCTTAAGTTGCCATACTCAAATGCAATTGCCAAACGATCTTTCAGTTCTTCCCAACTGAAATCACCGTTATTGGGAGTCAATTGTAAGAAAAAAATGCTATTATAACGATACAAATCTGAAAGGAAATTGTTAGCATCAAAGTTTTTAGCAATTGCAATACCTGATTCAAAATCAAATAATTTAATTGTAATTGTCTTCGCAACGCTGCTAGAATTTTGTTTAACTGCTCTAGACTTAGACGGATTCACAGTGTGATTGACACTGCCATCATCGGATTGGCGCAATTCAGTACGACGTTCATCAGAAATATCATCAATTTCTGAATTTTTTTTATTAGCAAAATCCATAATATTATTGAGAATATCACCAACTTGATTTTCCGAATCTAATCTAGAAATAAACAATTCCAATCCATTCCGATTGGGTAATATCTGGAATGAAACTTGATCGTCATCATCAAAATCATGCTCTGTATCAACTTCAGAAAGTATGTTGTAAAAGAAGGATTCGATTTTATCATGGTTGCCAAGCAATTCCATCACAGAAATACCACGATCTTCAAGATCAGAATTATTGATCATCACACGAATTGTATTTTCGTTTATACGCTCTCGTTCCATATTCACACTACCTTTCTAATTGAATTTTAAAATAATAGTTTCAAAGGAAAACGAACTTAACTCTCCTCAACAACCAAATTTTTTGCTGCTTCTTCAAAATCCGCTTTATACGTTGCACGGAAGAGTTCACGTTGACGAACATCTCGAGGTAAGAATCGACGAATCTCATCTTCATTATAACCTACCTGTATTCTGCGGTCATCCATAATTATTGGTCGTTTCAAAAGTGAAGGATATTCAACAATTAAATCGATTAAAGTATTAATTGATATATCATCCAAGTTAACCTCTAATTTTGAGAAAATTTTGGATCGGGTCGAAATTAATTCTTCAGTACCATCTTCAGTTAAACGAAGCATTTCTTTCACCTCATTGGCGTTAATGGGGTTCTTGTTCAGATTTCTCTCAATATAAGGAATATTGTGATCTTCTAACCATTGCTTAGCTTTTCTGCAAGAGGTGCAACTAGGCGATGAAAAAAGTGTAACCATACATCGTTGCCCTCCAAATTCATAAGATATATCTATTATACCGTATTTACTTACTAAAGTACATTGACTATAGTATAGCAAAAAGAGCAATCAATTCATCATTAGATTGCTCTCGTTCTTCTTATGTACGGCACCGCATCGTCCTATCCTCGCAGGAA
>NZ_JACVUE010000013.1:0-51469 GCF_016624925.1 Leuconostoc sp. S50
ACTTGGAACATCCGAGCTTGGCGTATCCGAACTTGGTACGTCTGAACTTGGAACATCCGAGCTTGGCGTATCCGAACTTGGTACATCTGAACTTGGCACATCCGAGCTTGGTGTGTCTGAGCTTGGAACGTCTGAGCTTGGTGTATCTGAACTTGGAACATCTGAACTTGGCGTATCCGAGCTAGGCGTGTCTGAACTTGGTACATCCGAGCTAGGCGTATCTGAGCTTGGTGTGTCTGAACTTGGTACATCCGAACTTGGCGTATCCGAGCTTGGCACGTCGGAACTTGGTGTATCTGAACTTGGTACATCCGAGCTTGGAACATCTGAACTTGGTGTATCCGAGCTAGGCGTATCGGAACTTGGTGTGTCTGAACTTGGTACATCCGAGCTTGGCGTATCCGAACTTGGTACGTCTGAGCTTGGAACATCCGAGCTAGGCGTATCCGAACTTGGCACGTCCGAGCTTGGAACATCCGAGCTAGGCGTATCCGAGCTTGGTACGTCGGAACTTGGTGTATCTGAGCTTGGTACGTCGGAACTTGGTGTGTCTGAGCTTGGAACATCTGAACTTGGCGTATCCGAACTTGGTGTATCTTTGCTATACACAACAGTATAGATTAAGTCATTACTGCCATTATTCACAACTTGTTCACTTACTTTGACCAAATTGGAATCCGGTGCATTATTCGAAATCACATGATAGCCATCGACAGTTGGATTATCAACACTTGCAAAAGTTCCACTATCACCCTCAATCCAATCACTTCCTGTTGGCACCCCAGTATTAGGATCTAATGTCGCTGTTGTTGCTGTTGTTGAATAATAAACTGTTTTCGAATCATCTATTGGATTTGTAACTGTCAGGAATGTAATAGGAGTAGCTGTTGCTTGTGTTGCCACAACTTGATTTTGTTCATCAACATAATTGATTGTTTCGTTGACAGTCTTGGTAGATTGTTTGTATTCAGGAGCATAAACAACTGTGAAGTTTAAGTCACTACTATCGCTTGACACAGTTTGTTGACTAACTTGTGTTAAATCAGAGTTTGGTGCATCGTTGGAGATCACAGTATAGTTAGCAATGTTTGGATTATCAACACTGCTAAAGTTAGCGCTATCCCCTTGCGTCCAATCCGAACCGGTTGGCACACCAGTTATAGGATCCAGCGTAGCTGTAGTTGCGGTAGTCGAATAATAAATTGTTTTTGTGTTGTCAACTGGATTCGTAACTGTCAAGAATGTAATTGGGGTTGCTGTTGCCTTGTCAGCAATCACATTTCCCTTGTTATCAACATAATTGATAGTTTCGTTAATAGTTTTAGTCGTTTGAGTATAATCAGGCGCATAAACGTAAACAACTGTACCGTTATCGCCAGGTTTTGTTAATGTACCTGATGGAACAATACTTACCCCAGTTGTGTCGTTGTCACCCATTTTCAGGAACTTATAACCGGCGACATCCAGTTGCTCTGTACTATATGTGCTATTGACATTTGCGCCACCGTTAGAATAAGCAACTGTTCCTTGCGCCACTTGATTGCCCTTCGTATCAACATACTTTACATTGACGGTTGCTGCTTGCTTAAAATCAAAGCTATTGATTTTGAATTGTTGTAAGTTTTTAGAACCACCAGTTGAGGCACTGACAATCAATGCCATCGCCTGACTAGAACTATCAATTGTCTTAGTCCAAGTCAAGGTATTGCCATCAGTTTCAGTATAACTAATTGTTAATACTCTAGTGGCGCCATCATAACTAGCTACAAAGTCATGGAAATTATTGTCTAAATCATTGTCTTTTAATTTTTGAACAGAACTTGTATCTGTTTTGGCCCACCAACGTTGATAAGAATTCCCATCAGTAGCTTGAATTTCCTGATCAGAAGTTGTTACAAAGCCACCAAATTGAGGGTACTGACTACCACTTGGATCAGCTGACCAACCATAACCATTCGAGTTATTTGGTGAAACTTGCGCTCCGGGGAGAGCTGATTGAGGTGTACGATCATCATTGTGATAAGTATCCAATTTGAATCCAACTGCATTAATCAATCCACCAATGCCAAGATTACCACCGGCGTTACCAATGTCTGTCGTGTTACCATCATGAAAAGCGAAACCGATACCATCAGCACCACCTTTAGAGGATACTTTATTACCGAGATTTACTTGTCCCGTTAATGTGAAACTGCTGTTCATGTCGATTTTGCTTTTCAAGGAAAAGTTTCCAACTAAATTATTATTATCAGTTGTCAACGTGACAACGCCTTGAGAAGCATCATACGTTGCTGATCCGTTTAGTGAAAAGTAATCCAAAAAATTGGACGCCGTCACATGACTTATGCCATCACCAGTTTCACGTAGTGTAGCGCTAGTGTTATTCAATCCAGATGTATTGTCAGTTGAATCGGCACTAACACTTGCTGTTGCCACGCTAGTTAGTATAACAGTAGCAAATACTGAAGCATAAACCCACTTTTTACCTGATTTATACATTTTATAATGTTCATTTATTTGCTTTTCCATATTGATTGAGACTCCCTTTCGTTGCTCGATTATAGAATTTTTATAAGTTTTTGGTTATCAAGTCTTTTGACACTCATTATATAAACAATATAATAATCCCAATTTTTCATTACAATCTTTATAGTATCATCGATAATTATAATTATTATTAAATTCCGATATCTCGGAATATGTTCACCTCCATACTCTGGTGAACACAAAAACAGCCATTCTAAAATGCTGTTTGAATAGCTGTTTTCTTGTTAATTTTTCAGTCAATAATGGATAGGGAACACACCGTATTAAATAAAAAGATTGCAAGTGTCTAACTTGCAATCTTTCAATTTCTTACATTATAAAAAAACAAAATTACTGTATTACAAAATCATACCTGATTGTAAATACTTAGCGCTTACTTTGGGATTGCTATTGTGATAATTACCCATGCAACATACGACCAACAGCTGATAATAGCGCCCTGCGTTTGGTACGCTTGATTGCTGACAAATCCAATGACTGAATTTGATGATGAATGCGTTCACTAGCGCCCTGATCTTGAAAGGCAAAATATTTTGTTTTGTCAGCTAATTCTTGACTCGTTAATTGGTAATGCCTCTCGGCTATCTCACTAAGTGCAACTTGTAAGTCCCTGTCTTGAGTGACTTTGACACCAAATGGCAATTCATCCAAATCAATATAACTGCCAACTTCGTCCGCATACCGTGTCTGGTCAAACATATCAAAAACCACCGGTATTTCACGATAATAGGCTTCCCATGAAATGGATGAATAATCAGTAATGACTGTCGCAACCGACGACAATAGTTCATTCATTGGTCCGTCGTTGTCGGTCCACAACTTAACTTTTGACAACAATGACTGATCCAACGTTGCATGTAACTTGGGATGCATCATCAAAATAACTTGCTTATCATCATAATCACTCAAAATCGTTAGTGTTGCTTTGATATGTTGAAAATATTGCGACGCACGAAATGCTTTGTCACTGATGTCATCTAGCCATGGACGCCAGGTGTAAAATACAAGTATTTTGTCGCGCTTATTCAGTCTTTCTTGAGCTAAATCAATCATATCCCAACGCGCCAGCCCTGTAATCGGTGCGCGTTTGGCGTCATAATCTAGTTGTGACGTGACAATATTTTGCTCAAATAATGACGACGTAATCAATAGTGATGGCGCAGTTAATCTGTCACCATAAAAGATATTATCTAGCTTTTTGAAGCCCAACACACCATGCTGCAAAAATACATAAGGCTTCGTCCTAACAACATTGGCAGTTAATCCCATATTTTCACGCCAAAAATAAGCATGCCCCGGTGTCTCAGAACTCACAAATAATGACGCACGATGCAGTAAGTAAAAATGTTGAAAACTACCATGTATCACAATACGTTGCATCGTTTTGAGTTTTGAATAATCTGGAGAATCGCGTTTAATGATAAAATAGAGTTTTTCTTTTGGATAATGCGCTTGCGCATACTTGAAATAAGCAAATCCTGATTCTTGTGCGCGTTCACTGAGCTTTTCAAAGGCTAGCTGTGGTCTGTGGAATGGTTGGATTAGGTTGATCAATGTTGCAACCACAAACGATATACTTTGATAAAAAAATTCTTGAAAATGAAATCCATTATCGGAGCGATAACTAAACGAAAGATTGCCATTATGCGTGACAAATGGATAAAAAACCATATTATTCGGAAGTTTAATTTTAAAAAAGGAAGAAAAAAAGAACAGTCGTATAAAGTTCAAAAGACTAACTTTAATAGGCATCTTCACACCAGAAGTATTAATCAAAAATGCATCTGTATAGACTGGTTCCCAATTCTCTTCAATTGCTATTTTACGTATTAGCTTACGTGATAATTTAAAATGCACAAAAATTTTTTCATTTCTATAACTGTTGTTTATTTTTGAGCCCACGATTCGTTTCCTTTCTTCGCTCCGAAGGAGTCATAGAAAACAACAATAACAGCATTCAGAGTATTTTGTGGCACTGTATAATTAAACAAAACTATAGTTTATTTAAGCGCATTGGAAATCGCGTTGTCCAGACTAGCATTCAACAACGTCAAAGAATGTATCTTGCTATTATATCCGACGACATGCAGATGATCATAAGCGTTAGGCATATCGATATCAACAGGAAAAATAAAATTACTTTTCGAAAGGCGGTTTAAAGTTTTGTTGTTAAAAGAAAAGTGACTGTTAGTAATCACAAATTTTTTAAATTTAAATTCTGAACTATCAATCATTTTATTTATTTTAGGAACTAAATCAGTTTCTCTTAGGCCATCCAAGAAGTGAATATCGTTTTTACTTTCTAAATACCATTTTTCGTCCAAAACGGGGTCTACCGCTACAACCTTATAGTCTCCCATAATTCCATGATACAAGGCACCTGCGCCGCCCTTACTACTCCCCCAAAAGACTACATTATTTTTTTTGATATCCTTTTCAGCCATAATTGTAGAAATTAGTTCTTGCACTTGACTCTCATATTCTGGAAAATTAACAGTATTTATGTAACTAGATCCGTGTGAAAGATTATAATCCATTATTCTTAATATATATGTGTCTTTAACCAAACTTTTCTGTATATCTGGCCAAACATCATATGGCATTCTTTTGGAAACTTGTGGAGCAAAGCTTCCTGAGAATGGAGTAAAAATAACAACCATTTTGTCTTGCTTTTGCGCCCTTTGAGCGACTTTTTCCTGTATGATAAACTTTAAATCTTTGAATTCTTGTACCTCTGGGTTCAAAAATGGAAAGGTCTTACGCTTTTGAAAGTAGGAAATTCCATTCATGTGTTCACCCAGTATATAATCATTAGCCATTAATCGCTTAAATTCTTTATTAACAATCGCATTGTCAACAGCTATCTGCAACATACTCTTTTCTGAATGCATATTTATTCTTAGTTTATTAACATTCAAATCAGGATTATAGTTATCTAAGTAATCAACAAATAACACATCTTCACTCATCTTTATCCTCTTTTTAACTTTTGCGGTATACGTCAGAATTGTATCGTTATAATCTAACACGTAATTAAAATGTTTATTAATATCTTTGATGTTAAACTAGCATCAGTTAACAAATCTAAAAATTCAATATTTTGGTTTATCTTATTCTGTTTTTTTAACTTTTTAATTTTCTAGAGATGTTATGAACGTGTTTTTTTATAAATTGACTTTGCAAAAAAATACATTTGACTATCTTTTTTCAAAACCTTTTTAACCATTTTTTTCAATGAAATTGAATTGATCCATTCTTTGCTTTTAGTTATTGCTAAAGAACTAGTAGAGTTTTTTGTTGAAAAAATAAAATCAATTTCCTCCTTGGCGAGTGGTGAATGTTCATACTGAAGCAAATTTTCAATATGTTTCTGTACACGTTTAGAATTATTTTGATCTTCAAATGCAAAAAACTCTTTAACACGTGAATAATACTTATCTTCTAACACGAAACCATTATCCACTACTAGTTGTAATTCATTTTCAACTTCCTTTAAATTATCAAATACTCTACCAAACCCCATTGTTTCAAAATCAAAGTATCCCGGTTTATTATTAACATTCCCATCATCCATTTGATAATATATAGTCGGCTTATTTTGATATGCAATATCAAAATAAATCGATGAATAATCTGTCAATAAAACACTTGCTTTGTTCAAAAGATCAACATACCTAATATCAACCGGAGCTTCATTAACATAGTTTGGAATTTTGAAAGCATCATCCACTTCCCTAAAATGAGGATGTGGCAACCAAATAATTTCATTTCCAGTCTCAAATAAACTTTTTACTTTATCAGAATTCAATAGATTTTGCCATGAATTGAAGAAATGTGTGTTTTTAATTTTCTCAATTTTTGTAGCGTGCGAATCTGATTCTTTCCATATTCCATTACGCCAAGTAGGGGCAATCAAAATCACGCCATTGTTTGTAGTGGCATCTCGCGATACACTTGTATAACGATCAAAACGCGGAAACCCTGTCAAAATAATTTCATTTTCATCGTATTGATAGCCATAATCAAGAAAGCCATTTTGTTCAAAAGGACTAACAGTAACTAGCAGACGAATATCCTTTTCAATTTTTCTGAGCCACAAACTCAAGTCATGCTTCGTGACACCATGTTGTAAAAATACAAAATTGTAATGATAGGCATCCCTAAGATAACCGAAATCACGTGGCCAAGGTCTCATGATAGTAAGATCAGCTTGAGAGGAAATCAAGTTGGTGGCCTGTATCAACAATCGCTCGTGTTCTCTAGAACCGTACTCAATCAAATTAAAATTTAAACGCTGCAGACGTTCCCAATCAGATGATTCACGTTCTAAAATAAAATAGTTTTGCCATTCAGGATGATTTTCAGCAATTGTTTGATATAGAACTTCAGCGTTATCATCTGCTTTATCTTCCCGATCTTGGAAAATATTAATGATATTTGTAGAGCTTTTACTTTTCAAAGCCAGCATTCTGAGAGTTATTAATTGCTTTTTCCGACTATCAGAAATTTTGCTAACCAATATACTTTTTTTAATATCATTTTCCAAAAACTGTAAATTCTCAAGAGTATTGTTTAGTATCAAAAATTTATTATCATTAAAGTCAAACTTCAAAAGCTTGCTTTTTGCCCAAATATAATTTTTCTTTATTCCTTCTCCAATTGAAACCAACATACCGGAAAATTCAGTTTTCAATTTACGTTGAAAATAAAGATTTTCATATTGTACTAAAAACTGTAAATTGTTAGTATTTTCTAACTCAGTTAGTGGGATATGAAACTCATAGGTAACAGCCCCATGAATCGGTATGCTAATCATTTTTTGTCTTGCTGGTTCTGCAACAATTTTTCCTTGGAATTGTTTTTCACCATCGCTTGCTGACAAACTAAGTTTACCAGACCCCCACAAATGTTCAATCACAATAAGAAAATCTAAGCAATCCGTTTCTGGTCTATATTTAGCTACAAAAATTTTACCTACCAGCTTAGATAGTAAATAGCTTTTATTACCATTGAATAACTCCACATCGTTATTTTTAACAATTGCATTACCAATATTATCAGTATAGTCTGGCCATTTACCACTATATTTAATCCATTTAATTGCTTCTTTTTGTATCCACTTTAAATGACCTTGCGCATCTATAATAGAGTCATCTATAAAATGTAATATAGATGTCACTCGATCAAGATATTTTTTGTACCATTCCTCAGTTCCCAAAAATGGTAAATTCTCTCTCTTAATTTTCCAGCCCAAATCATACATTATTAACATCTGAAGCCATCTGTCAATTTTTCCATTATCATCTTTATACTTGTTAATTAAGTCAAGCATCATATCTGCATTAGGAATATACGTTAATGGGTCACTTCGTGAACTGTCCATTGCTGAATCTGCTGAATTTCTTGCGCGGTAATTATAGTAAATATTATTGATTAAAGCAAACGTTTTTTCAACTTCAACTATTCGAACAGCTAATGCTAAATCTTCACCATACTTTCTACCAACCTCAAAATTAATATTATTATTCAATAAAATATCCCGAGAAATGAATGTTGATGCAATATGAGCAAATATTTTCTTGGGCAATTTATCTATGTGAACAATTTCTTCATTTTTGGTAAATACTTTATTTAGTCCGTGCTCTCCTTCTTTGGCTTCAAACATCCTTATCGGTATTTTTGCAATTTTTACATCACTGTGCTGAGAAAAAAACATTCTAATAGACAGAAATACACTTTGATCAAATTTGTCATCCCCATCTAAAAAATTAACGTACTGACCACTGGCAATCTTAAGCCCTGCATTTCTAGCAACCGAAACTCCTTGATTATCTTGCTTGATGACTTTCACGTTATTAGGAAATCTCTTTTTCCATTTTTCAGCAACGATTTGCGTATTATCTACTGATCCATCATTGACAATAATTACTTCAATAAATCTTTCAAAGCTTATTGTTTGATTTATTAAAGAATCTATTGCATCGTCCAAGTATTCTCCGACATTATACGCTGCAATAATTACAGAAAACAAATAGTTATTCTGTACCCTCGATAATTTATGCATTTGATTATTATTATTCACTTCTAAATATCTTTGTCTTCTACTCATTATTATTCCTCTACTTTCAATCAAATATACTCCATAAAGTTTTTCTTAAATTTTAAATGTAAATAAGATCCAGTAATTAAAAAAATTAAAACTAAACTCCAAAAAATAATAGAGCAAATTCTGAACTGACTTTCAAATAAAATATCAGGACTAACCCATACATCGCGTATACCATATACTATATAATAAAATGGACTTAATCTTAGAATATCTCCAATCACATTATTAAGATTATCAATTTTAAATATGACTCCGGCTATCCACATACCAAGAGACATAAATAATCTTAAAATACTGATATAGTCTGGAATTAAAATAATAATTGTGGAATTAAAAAGTGCAAAGCTATAGCTTAATATTACAGAACAAAAAAAATAATATAATAACCATGGCCACTTTGCATTAAGACCACTACCAGAAAATAATAAAAACAGAGAACCCAAGATAAACAGTGCTATGAAAGTCCATATGGCTGATGCGATGGCAATTGCTGGCAAAACTGACAGAGGAAATTTCATTTTTGTCACTAATCCTATCTGTCTCTTGATAGCTTGCGAACCATTCATAATTGCCTCATCCATAAATCGCCAGACAGCCATGCCCACCATCAGCCAAGCAGCGTATTGCATAGTGTTGCCACTTTGGTTGACATTTCTCAATCCCATTCCAAAAATCACAAAGTAAACACTAACCTGCAAAATGGGGTTAATAATCTTCCATGCCTGTCCAAGGAAAAAATTCTGATAAGTACTTTGGTCACCGTATCTCACCATTCGTATAATCAACGGGAAATATTTAAGTTGTTCCCAAACAATCTTTGTTGCATTGATCATTGCGTTCCCCCCGTGGTCGGTGTTGTTGAAGAAGCCACACCACCTGCGTTTGGATCAACGGCTGATTGCTGAACATTGGCTGTATCAGCATTATCGGTGGTTGGTGGCACATAATTAGGATCTGAATATGTGGTTGCAGGTGCTTGTTCAGTGTCCGTGGCACTACCTGTATCCGGCACCACCGTTTCTTGATCATCAGGAATACCATTACCGTTGGCGTCTACCACTGTTGTTGCCGGTGCTTGCTGATCTTGAGCTACTGAAGAAGAAGATACCTGTGAGCTTGAAGTCGTACTTGCTTTAGATGACTGAGATGATGCCTTTTTTTGTTTAGCTTTTAATAGACTACTTTTCTTAGACAGAGATTCTTTAGCAGCCGTCTCACGTTTCATTTCAGAATCAGCAAGCGCATTTGTACTAGTAAAACCAATCAGCGCAATTAACAGCGCAACAACACCCCAGTTTACAAAGCCAAACTTCACATTTTGAATTTGTTTCTGCGTTTTCTTGGTCGCTTTTTTGACCAGCTTTTTTTGCTCTGATTTGACAGATTCAAGTTGTCTCATTGCGACACGAGAATGTGGCCTTACATCCGGTACTTCAACATTCAACTGCTGCCTTGCAATGTCGACAGCAGAAAAAGTTCTTTGCCCGTGTTTTTGTTTAACAATATATTCTTCACGTTCAGCCTTAGGCTTTTTATTGAATTCTTTTTGCCATTGCTCATAGTGAGACATGACATCAGTTGCCGGACCAATTTCTTTCATTTCTCCGAAGTGCATCCAAATGACACGATCTGCAATTTGTTTGACTTGACCAGCAGAATGGCTCACAAAAAAGATTGTTTTCCCTTGCTTTTTAAATTCTCGAATCTTATCAAAACTTTTATTAGCAAATGTTGAATCACCGACTGAAAGTGCCTCATCAATAATCATAATGTCAGGATCAGTATGCGCCATGATAGAAAAGCCGAGTTTAGCTTTCATTCCAGAAGAATAGCTTTTAACTGGCTGATCGATAAAGTCACCAAGTTCTGAAAACCCAATAATTGTAGGCATAACCTGTTTAATTTGCTTGTTGGTTAAACCTGACATTAACAATTTCAAACGAATGTTGTCTCGACCCGTCAATGCCGGTTTTAAGCCAGCACCAATACTAATAATTGACGTGTCACCATTAATTGTTAAGTCACCAGTTGTTGGTGGATAAATTTCACTGACTATATTTAACAGTGTTGACTTACCAGAGCCATTCAAACCCACAATACCAATCGCTTCCCCAGCATAAACATCAAACGTCACGCCCTTTAGTGCCCAGAAATCACGCTTTTTTGAACGCAAAAAACTAAACAAGTTCAGGATTTTTTCTGAACGTGTCTTCATCAGCTCAAAGCGCTTTGTAATGTTACTGACACTTATTTTTACTTTTTCTCCACTCATTTCCCAACTTCTTTACATTGATATAGTAGTTTTATTATGCCATAAACGTGTTACAACTATTTTTCAATATTCGATTTTGAATAATTATCTTCAAAATAACTTCTTATTTTGCGTGTTTCTACGTCAAATTGCGATTCAGACAGTCTTTTATCGCCGATAGTAATCAATAATTTTTGCTCGGGAATGGGATCACCTAGATAGACCAATTCCCCAATTTTACGACCGATAGGGTTGAAATGACCCGTCACTAATCGTTCATATCTCACCAACCAGTGGCTAATGTCACTGATTTCACGAAAACGATGATGCCCAGTGGCACCTTGTTGGCGACTATATTTTGTCATCACTGACTCATATTCTGATTTTAAATAAGCATAAGGAAAATGAGGATCAAAAAAACGTGTAAACGACGGCCAAGGTAATAAATACAAGTTGAGGATGTTAAGAACACCATAGCGCCAATTAAATAATTTGAAAAAATGTCGCCTGATGAGGTCTTTCTTTTGATAATTTTGATTGATCAAGGCTAAATTATTCACAAACAAGTGTGCAAATTGATCTACTGGATTGATGACATTGAAGCCCAAAATATCACGAGGTGTCCCTGCTTGGGAGAAGAAAACAGTAGATTTAATTGGTTTGTTAATAAACATATCATCATCAAATATCACAAAATGTTCTGACAAACCTTTAATTTTATGTATGTACATTTGAATCGCGTTGGAATTAAATGTTGGCAGTGTATCTGCAGGCATGAAGTCTGCATGTCTGACAATGGTCAATTTCGGATGTGTCTGGTTTAACCACTCTGGAATTTGATTGTCAGTCACCAAAAAAATGTGATTTACCCATGGTGCATTTGTCGCGACCATTCGGAACCAATATTTTAACGTCCCATAATCTCGGTAACGTTCATCCCCATTCAATGTGTCATCGTGAATAGCGTATTTATTTTTTTCTTTCAGCCAAGTTTCGTCCTGACCGTCTACCCATAACAACACAAAGTCGATCGGCATATTATTCTCCTATGCTTTGGTATATCTCTCTCATTTGTTTATCAACCGCTGCCCTATCAAACATCATCAACCTTTGCACGCTCGTATTAGTCAGATTCTGTCTTGGCCGCTGAATATTGTTCTTAATCAATATTGATAATGCTTTAACATCAAGTGGATCAAATACACGACCAATTTCCTCATTTAGAATGTAATCTTTGATGCCTCTAATATCAGCTCCGAGTAAATAGACACCATCTCTGATTGCTTCCAAACCGGCACGCGATAAGCCCTCTCTCAGTGACGGTAGCACAGCTAGATCAGCTGCTAAATGTAAATGTCGAATATTTTTTGTATAATTTAAAAAATGAATTTGGTTCTCAACACCTAATTGCTTGGCTAAATCGGTTAAATTCTTTTTTTGTGAACCACGACCGGCAATCACAAAGTGAATATCTGGCAAATCAAGCAGTGCTATCGCTTCAATCACAATCCGATGATTTTTTCGTTTTGATAGTTCACCAACAGAAATTAAAATCCGACTTGTTTCCGGCAAGTGATAAGTGGCTAACAATTCTTGCTTAGCCAACAGATGATCAGCGAGATTGTATTGATTCAGTAGTCTGAAATTAATTCCCACCCCTGGAACATATTGCGTATTTTTAGCGTGTAACCAACGTTTAGCTAATAAGAAATCTTCCTGATTAATCAGTAACAACTCAGACGTGCAAAATGAGAATAACCATTCAATAGGAAAAATCAACCAATTGATCAAAGCACTTGTTCTAGAAAAATGAAAACCGTGTGCTGTATAAACGACTGGCACGTGATTTTTTAATGCTGCCAATCGTCCTAATACCGAAGCAATCGGTGTATGAACATGAACAAATTTAAATTGATTTTCTTTCATTAAACGAGTTAAGAAAAACAACACTGCAACATTTTGGCGGAATTTCCCCAAACCACGTTCAACTGGAATATTATGTACAACAACTTTTTTGGATGCCAACCAAGCCATGAACTGTTCATTGCTCTTAGCAGACAAGGTCCCATAATGGGTAAAGTTAGCTGCGACGTGCACTTCATAACCCATACTCTGCAATATTTTGATGTTACGATGATTAAATTGTGCGATGAAAGAGGCCGTTGAGGCCATAATTAGTGCTTTTTGAATAATTTTTGAACACCTTCTCTCACAATAATCACAGGTATTGTTTTGAAAATAATTGACAGATCGCAAAATAGCGAGACTTCTCGTGCATATTCTGCGTCGAACTCCGCTTTTTGTTCATCTGTTAACTTTTTTCGACCCTTTATCTGTGCCAAGCCTGTAATACCAGGCATTAAGCTATCGACTCCTGATTCACGTCGCAAATCCAAGAGTTTTTGCTCATTTGCCACCACTGGTCGTGGTCCAATTAAACTCATGTCACCTTGTAACACATTGAATAATTGTGGCAATTCATCCAATGACGTATTACGTAAAAAGCGTCCAACTTTGGTCACTTTCTTGCGAATAGCTGCTCTCTCTGCACCTACTAATATTGGTGCATCACCTGTCATCGAACGAAATTTGTAGATATTGAATTCCTGCCCATTTTTACCAATACGTTGCTGTTGATAGATTACGCTGTCTTGCGTCGTGATTTTCAACAAAAACGCAATAAGAATAAATGTAGGTAAAAAAAGGATCACTAAAAAACAGGCAAAAAAAATGTCTAAAATTGGCTTTACATGTTCTTTATACAAACTTCTCTCAATCTCCTGAAATCCTAAATTTTCCCTCTCCCCAGAGGATATACTCATTCCTTATTATTTTATCATAAAATTCACATTATAAAAGTAATATATATATATATATTACTTTTATAATCTTAAAGGTATTTTGTATCAAATTCAGGATCTTGACTGGTCAAAATTTTTGGACCATCTTTTGTGATCGCCAAAGTATGTTCATATTGTGCTGACCATGAACCATCAGCCGTTGTAACAGTCCAACCATCTTCTTCGGTATGATCTGTGTTGACTTTCCAACCACCAATGTTAATCATTGGCTCGATTGTAATCACCATGCCTTCACGTAAACGAACGCCGTGACCCGGTGTCCCATAATGTGGTACATTAGGTTCTTCATGCATTGTTGGCCCAACACCATGACCAATATACTCACGCACATCGCCATAATGATGTTCAACTTCTGTATATTGTTGAATCGCATTGCCAATGTCACCAATGCGGTTGCCAACAACGGCTTGGTCGATGCCCAAATACATTGCTTTTTTAGTGACAGCCATCAAGTCTTTAATTTCTGGTGTGACTTCGCCGACTGCATAAGACCAAGCAGAGTCTGACACAGCGCCATCTAATCCAACAACTGTATCAACTTTGACTAAGTCACCATTTTTAAGCTTCAAACCTTTACGAGGTAGTCCATGGGCAACTTCGCTATTAATACTAATTGTTGTGGCATACTTGAATCCCTCAAACCCGATTTGAAGTGGCACACCACCATGACTTTCAATATATTCACGCGATTTTGTTTCAATTTCCCAAGTATCAATACCCGGCTTAATTAAATCGCGCAACATGAGGTGCATACCAGCAATAATAGCGCCTGATTGACGCATAGCTTCAATTTCTCGTGGTGATTTTAACTGAATCATTTTTGACTTCTTTCCATTTTTAGTACTCCATTTTATTATAGCATTTCGCCCCAAAATAAAAAGCACGCAATTGCGTGCCAACTACTACTGTGCCATTTGCTGCGTGATAGACTCATGAACCCGCTCAATCTCTGTTTGGCTCATCACTTCAGTTGACCCTAAACCACTAATAGTTTGAGTCGTTCCTTTGAGTTGATCCTGCTTGATCGTCCCAAAAGCATTACGATAGCTAAGCGCCAAATTTTTCATAGACGTTGTTGAAACATCAGTCTGAACATTATTTGAAATCGTCGTCAGTAATGCGTCATTAAACAGTGTGCCAACTTTAGCTGAGTTCTTCAAGACAGCCTTGATAACAAGTTGCTGTCTCATTTGACGACCATAATCACCATTAGGATCTTCATGTCGCATACGTGAAAACGCTAACGCTTCATTACCATCCATGTGATAAGTCTTGCCAGAAACAAATGAGTATTGGTTTTTTGAATCCGCTTGTGTTGTGTCACCTGCGGTGGTAAATGTCAGTGGTGATGTGACGTCAACCCCGCCAACGGCGTCAACCATTTTCACCAAACCACCCATATTAATCAAGATATAGCCACCGTTGATATCAATATTCAACAGATTTTCAACAGCTGACACCGCTGAATCAGCTGATCCATATGCGTAGGCAGCATTGATTTTCATTTGTTGGCCACTGACTGTTACTAACGTATCACGTGGAATTGATGTCATTGTCGTAACATTAGTTTTGGGATTGATGGTCATGACAATCATTGTATCTGTACGCCCTTTATAGTCTCGTCCCAATTCGCCAGTATCCGTCCCTAATAACAAATAAGAAACAGGCTTTTTACTAGTAGTGATTTTGTCCGCAGATTTTGTCGTCTTTGATGACTTCTGCATTTTAGTAATTGTGCTATTAACTTTATAATAAGCGTACGAACCTGTTGCAACGCCTCCAACTACGAGTAATCCAATAATCGTTAAAATAATATTTCGTACTGTGTGTCGCTTTTTTGGACGCATTTTTGAACGCCTTTGCATGAGCAATTCTCCCCTTTATTGTTTGTTACATAATTGTAAAATAGTATAACACAAAATGAACCTTAATAATCAATCCAAACAAAAAAGTCCACAAAAACGTGAACTTTTCATTAGGTATAAATACTACATTGTACCAAATAAACGGTCACCCGCATCCCCCAGACCCGGAACGATATAGCCATGTTCATTTAGTCCTTCATCTAATGATCCTGTATAGATATCAACATCTGGATGTGCATCTTGAACTGCTTTAACACCCTCTGGAGCTGACACCAATGTAATTAACTTAATATGCTTGGCACCACGCTTCTTTAAAGCGGAAATTGCATCCTTAGCTGATCCACCAGTTGCCAACATAGGGTCAACCAACAATACGTCACGTTGATCAATATCTTCAGGTAATTTAATGAAATATTCCACCGGCTCGAGGGTTGTTTCATCACGATACATACCAATATGACCAATTTTGGCTGCTGGAATTAATTGTACAATGCCATCAACCATTCCCAATCCGGCACGCAGAATTGGCACGACTGCTAGTTTTTTACCTGCTAATTGTTTTTTAGTAGTTGTCGCTACTGGTGTCTCGACAACCACATCTTCAAGTTGCAAATCGCGGCTAGCTTCATAAGTCATCAACATCGCGATTTCGTCGACTAATGCCCGAAAATCCTTAGTGCCGACATTTTTGTTACGAATCATTGTGAGCTTATGTTGGATCAACGGATGATCCATTTCAACAAATTTTCCCATGATAGTTTTGAATGAACACAAACGAATCGACTGACAACGCCGTATTCATTATTTCCTTCCAATTCAATTTACTATCTTAAATTATACCAAAAAATTGCGGTATCCGGATAAAAATATCATTCACAGAATGATTTGGTGACTAATCAAGTGCGGTAGCCGCTTGGCGACTAGTAACGACATAGGCACACAAACCAACAAGCGCACCAACTGTTGCTGGCACAACCCATCCAAATCCAAGGGCGGCAAATGGTACAAACTGGTGATAACCATTCACAACACGCTGTACACTACCTAACGACACCAAAGGCGAACTAGCAAGTGCATCTAAGACAGCAGGTACAGTGACAGCAGCCACAACAACGCGATACACTAGCGGTGAGTGCTTAAAATATTTGCTGAAAAGTGACAATAAAATGAGCACCAAAGCGAATGGATACAATAGCATCAAAACCGGCACTGACCAAGCAACGATATTAGTCAATCCTGCATTAGCTGTGACAAACGATCCAAACGCAATCACACGCAACCACCAAAGATAACTCACTTTTGGAAACACACGATGCATGTCTTGTGAGAAGGAGACGAACAATCCCATAGCAGTAGTGAAAACCGCTAAGGTCACGATAACACCAGTCAACGCCGTCCCAAAGTTACCCATGTAATGACCAACGATTTGAGCAAAGGCATCACCACCATTTGCTGATGGTTTGAATAATCCCAAACTACTAGTGCCAACCAGAACTAACGCTGCATAAATCAACGCTTCCGCGACGATACTTAACAAACCAGCCTTTGCTAAAACAGTCGATACTTGCTTTTTTTGGAACCCTAAGCCCTTGACAGCGTATACAACTGAAACGGCTAATGCTAGCAAGGCTATCCCATCCATTGTATTGTAGCCATCTAAAATGCCTTGAAATGCCGCATTACTTTGATACGCCACAGATACTGTTTGATGCGTGTTACCCATTGGCATCACTAATGATAATACCAAAACTAATAACAACAATCCCAAGAATAGCGGATTAAGATATCGTCCCACCCATTTCAATAAGCCTGATTCTTTAACCGTTAAGAAGTATGCCAACCCAAAGAATACAGCCGAGAAAACTAACATTGCTAATCCTTGATATTTAACCGGCACAAACGGTGCGACGCCCATTGAAAACGCCGTTGCTGCAGTACGCGGTGTTCCAAAAAAAGGTCCGATTGTCATGTGAATAGCAACTAAAAATACTGTTCCAAACCAAGGTGCGACTGGTTTGGCAATGTCATAAACACTTTGACTATTGGTGACACTAACTGCCATCATTGCTAAAAATGGCACAATAGTACCAGTAATCAAAAAGCCAACCGTTGCTGGTAGCCAGTTGCCACCTGATAATTGACCTAACTGGACAGGAAAAATTAAGTTTCCTGCTCCAAAAAACATTCCAAATATTAGTGATGCCACTAATACCAACTTTTGCCACGTTAATTTTGTTTCGTCCATTTCTTTTCTCCATAATAGTATACGCTTTTGCTTAATGTAACTCACTAAATCATCTGAATATTCATATCAATCCCTCTTCTCCCTGTATGATGAAAATAAAAAAGACTAGCCACCTTTTTTAGCAGCTAGTCTTTCAACATATCAAATCAGCTACCTATCATGTTTTGTCTGATAGGCGCAAAAAATTTCAGCACTTATCACTAACTAATGATAATAATGCTGATAATAATTTGTTTTGTTGTCGCGAATTGATTTGTCATGTTATCTTCTCATTCATTTATTACTAATATTAAACCAAATATCATTTATTTTGTCAACCTCTAATTTTAGTCAAAAAAAAACGCTTATTGCGTTTTTTAAATTAGCGTTGTACGGCTACTGTCGTTTCAGTTGTTGCTGCAGTACGTTCTTGTACCAAAACATTTTCTGATGACAATGCAGACTTTGCTTGCTCAGCCAACTTTGAGAATGTGTCAAAATCAGAAACAGCAAGATCAGCTAACATCTTACGGTTCAATTCCACACCGGCCAATGTCAAACCATGCATCAACTTTGAGTATGACAAACCGTTCATACGGGCTGCTGCGTTGATACGAGCAATCCATAGCTTACGGAAGTTACGCTTTGTGTTCTTACGATCACGGTATGCATACAAGTATGACTTGTAAACTTGTTGCTTAGCAACCTTAAAATTAATACGACGTTGTCCACGGTAACCCTTGGCCAACTTAACAAACTTTTTACGACGTGCGCGTGATACTGTACCACCCTTAACTCGCATGGGTATTTCCTCCTAGAAATTAAATAATTAGACTTACCTTGAAATTAGAGCGTGCTCAACATCTTAGCGTATGTCTTAACAGTCGTTGAATCCATCATGCGTGTGCCACGCAATTGACGACGTTGCTTCTTTGTCTTACCGTGGAAACGGTGTGAAGTATAAGCTGAAGCTGACTTCAAGCCACCGTTAGCTGTCTTCTTAAAGCGCTTTGCTGATGCGCGGTGTGTCTTCATCTTTGGCATGTGACCAATTCTCCTACTTTACGATTTTTGTTTATGCTTGATTAAACAAGCGACTAAACCCTTACTTACTTGGCATCGCGTGGTGCCAAGACCAAAAACATTTGGCGGCCATCCATTTTGGCACGTTGTTCCACCTTGGCGATGTCATTAAGTTCTTCAGCCATGCGGTCTAAAACCCCACGTCCAATGTCTTGGTGAGTAATCATACGACCACGGAAACGCAAATTCAACTTAACCTTGTTGCCTTGCGACAAAAACTTGATTGCTGCCTTTTTACGTGTTTCGAAATCGCCTGAATCAATCACCGGTGACATACGAACTTCTTTAACTTGAACAATTTTTTGGTTCTTACGTTGTTCTTTTTGCTTTTTTTGCGCTTCGAACTTCGCTTTACCCCAGTCCATGATTTTGGCAACTGGTACTTCAGCGTTAGCCTGTACCAATACCAAATCAAGGTCTGCATCATTCGCTAATTGTTGGGCATCACGTGTTGACATTTCCTCTTGCTTACCATCATGGATAAGCAAAACACGTGGTGCGCGGATATTTTCGTTGACTAGATCAACTTGTCGTGGTTGACGTGCTATTGTCTGGCACCTCCAAATTTATTTTGTGAATCAAGAAGAAAAGTGGGCAAGAACTTAATCTTTACCCACTTCAACACTTGCAGTACTTAACGTACAACTGTATCTGCCAAGCAACATTATCACTTGGCGAGAAGCGGGTGCTTCTACTTGTTCAACAGATACTAGTTTACTACCTCATAGATCATTTGTCAACTGTGTTCTGAATTAACCGGATACCATAATGACTGATGACCAAAATAGCGAATTGTACGCCAGCAAACAATGTTACGAAAACAATCATGTGCATACTAAATGATTCAACGATTAAACTTAAAACATGCTGCAATCGTGTGAAAACGTCCCATGAGTTCAAACGAAGAAAACGTCCAATATATATACCAACACCAGATATAATTGATAACACCGCCATAAGTAGTAATTCCAACACATCATGACGTTTATCAAAATAATGCTTAAAAATAAGTTCCAAACTCAAGATTCCCAACACAACACCAATAAAGATACCTGCCGACAAAACCGCATAATTGAAATATTGCATACGAACTGTCAAACCAATACCAATGTATTGTAAATGAATATAATCTGTAATCATATACATCGTATTTGGATAGAATAGCAACCATAAAATACTAAAAATTGTCGCTACCGTAACGCGTTTAGTAAATGCCACTACTAAGGCAAAATCCAGAGGCAACAATGCCAAAAACACATTCCAGTTTAAAAATGTAAAATGTGTGGGGGTCAGGTAGACAAACAAAAAGAAAAGAACCACAATTAGATGAATAGCACCTATACTAATTAAATTTTGTTTTCTCATCCGAGCACCTCCTTAATTTGCTACATCTTATATTTTAGCACGTCAATGCGTTGTCGTTCCCTGTGTTTATAAGGACTATAATTGTCTTTATCGTGATAAAAAGTTGGTCTCACTGGCTGTAACAGTATTCAGTATCATTCTATGGTACAATAACGATAATAAAGCTTTATCAAAACCTAAAATTTATAGTAACCTTATGTCAAGTAAATACCCTTGACATTAAATAGAGTTTAACTGTTGACAAACGCTGTAAATTTCGGTAAACTTGACTAGTTGATAAATTGAAACGAAAGGAGGTGCTATCATGGCTACCCCATCAAACAAGAATTCAAAGTCTCACAAGCGCAATCGCCGCGGACACATTGGTTTGAATGTTCCAAACATTTTGTTGGATCAGACAACTGGTGAATACCGTGTTGCTCACCGCGTCTCACCTTCTGGTGTTTATAACGGCAAGCAAGTTGTTGATAAGAAGTAACAATGATGCCTGTTCTATTTGTAGAACAGGTTTTTTTGTTTGCGAAATAACTTTTATTTAGGATCTATGACTATAAAAATCAAAGAAGCCGCAGTTGACTCTGCTGATCGCGCCCAAGAAATGATTGCACGTGGTGCTAACCGAATTGAATTAAACGCCCGCCTTGATTTAGGCGGTATTACCCCTGATACCCGAACTGTCATTGACACATTAACTGTTGGTGGTGATATTCCGGTTGTCGTTATGGTTCGTCCTCGTGGCGGCGATTTTGCATACGACAATACTGAATTAAATCAAATGCTAGAAACGCTACAAATCATTGCAGATTTAGGCGGTCAATGCGTCACTTTTGGTGTCGTTCGAAACGGAATACTCGACACCGACATGATGTCGACACTAATCAAGACGGCTAACACCCTTAATTTACATGTTGTCATGCACATGGCATTTGATGAAATTGTCAAAGACCAACAACAAGAAACTATGAACTGGTTATTTGCACATGGTGTTACGCGTATTTTGACCCATGGCGGCGTGCTAACAACGCCTATCACTGAACTTTTGCCACAATTAAAATTTCTTGTGGATCATGCACCTGTTGGCATGACCATTTTACCTGGCGGTGGCGTGACACGCGATAATGCTGACGAAATTGCTGATGTACTCGGTATTTCTGAAGTACATGGTACTAAAATTGTATAATGACTTAATTACACATTTGCAAGATTTTATTAGCCTAAATAGCTTTCTATTTCATAAGGGACTTCACGTCACTAATGAATATTTAACTTAAAATTGTATTTTAAGTCAAAAAAGATTTTATAAATATATAAAAAGAATTATACTATAGTTATCATAATTGGGGAAACAATTTAGAGGGGGAATTTGTGAATACTGCTACACTAGAAAGATTTGTAATGAAAACCATGGCTATAGTAGCTATCTTTTTTGGGATATCTGTTGTACTCTCTGGTCATATTTTTACAAAAAATAGTTCTTTTAAAGGCACTTTTGAATTATTTCCTTTGTGGAAAGATATTCTATTTTCAATATTGTTACTCTGTAGCATCGTGGTAGTTTGGTGGCTTTCCAAACAAAAATCGCGTGCGATTCGCTTTATATTTTGGTGCATCATATTATTTTTAGTCGTTGGTGCTATTTTTTTTCAACCATATAAACCTGTTTTCGATAATTTTGCAGTTAACATACAAGCTTTTCATTTAGTTAAAGACTTTCCAAAATGTAATTGGCATCAATATTTTAGTATATTTCCAAATAACGTGCCAATTACTAATTTGTTGTTTTGGTTAGATTCACCATTCAGGAGCATTATTACCGTTCCTGAAGATCTCTTTTTCATTAATGCCTGTATTGGTCAAGGGTTAGTTCTTTTTTCAATTTATCAATCTGTGAGATTATTAGATTTGATTTTTGATAAAACGTTTGGAAATGTATTATTGTTTTTTTACATACTTTCACCTACATACTTAATACAATTTACACAAATTGCATACTCAGACACCTATTCATTACCATTTTTAATAGCTTCGTTCCGCTATATCATTCAATTACTGATAACTGCAAAAGACATCAGTTTTGACAGTCTTACAAAGCCCACGGTATCTTGGTACTACATAATCTGTTCTGGAGCATTTATGAGTTTGGCATTGTATTTACGTCCAAATTCAATAATTGCTTTAATAGCAATTATGATACTAGCTTTAATTTTAATGGCCAAAAATTGGCGACCCCTTTTACTTTTTTTAATATCACTAATATTTTTTTCAGAAGCTATCACTTTTGTTTCGAATAAGACACTATCTCAGACTTATTATGAACCTAATATTTCTAAAAATAATAAAATGCCGATTGAGTCATGGCTCTTAACGGCATACTATAACAATGGTCGTTCTGGGTCTGAAATAAATCAGATAACAGACAAATATCAAGAATATGACAAAAGAAAATCATATATACGTTCTAAATTATTTGCTAAACTCTATTCATTGGGTCCAATTGGAATAGTCAATACCTGGAAAACCAAATGTAGCGTACTATTTGGTATAAAGTCAGATTTTGGGATGCAATATTTTAATTCGTTCCGTGACTGGGATAGTTACAAACTTCAAATGAGATATAAAAATATCTATCAATTTTTGACACCCAAGATGATTCAAATAAGCATAGTTTCTGTTTTCACTTGTATTTGTCTCTTATTCTTTAATGCCATTGTATTTTTAAAGCATAAGGGTAGCGCTGCCTTATTTAACCAACGTAAGAAGATAACCTTTGTTCTTTCATTAGGTATTTTTGAGTCACTATCACTTTTTTATGTATGCATGTGGGAAGTTCAAGAGCACTATGTCTACATGATGTTGCCATTTTTGTTAATAGTTGGATCGATATTGTCGACCCATTTGGCTCAAAAAATAATTTATATTTTAAAACATCAAAACCTAGGAAAATCGAAATTTAAACATTAAAATATACCAGTCAGGAGCTAATCAAATGCCATTAGATGGACTGACTGTCCCTTTATATCAAGGCTTTATCGAATATAGTGTACAAAAAATGTACAAATAAAAAACACCGACCAGATTAATTTCTAGTCGGTGTTTTCAATTCTGATCGCTCTAATATCTTCTAGTAAGTGGCTGCTAATCTCTCCGTCAGAATGTTCAATGCTCAAACTTCTATCATTAAGGTTAGCTACCAAACCTACTATATTCTTTGCCGTATCGTGTTCATACGTTGTTGTGTTCAATTGCATCACTACAAAACGCCAGTTAGCCATAGCGTGCATAGCCTCTCTAACAATATCGTTGGTTGCCATTTGCTTCATAGGCGTTTCATCAAAATTGTTATCAGCATTGAAGCGCTTTAAAGCATTCGTGTGATCAGATAGGAAATACCCCTGCCACTTCTTGATTCCTCTTTCTCTATAATCATGTTGAAAGTAGTTAGTTACTAGTGCGCTAAAATCATCATAGTCTTTGTGTTCCATAAAGTCACCTCTATGACATTATACGAACACTTGTTCGATATTGCAATAAAAAAATCAGCCAGTTTTTACACTGACTGAACGCGTTTTGGGGTCTAATCTTATAGGGAAAGATTACGAATACAATTATAAATCACTTACTATTTTATAGCAAATAAAAACTCACACCTGCAAATGAGCGAGCAAGTATGAGCGTTGTAATTGTCTTCCAGGAATCAACTACTCGTCTAACTATACGTTATGTTGAATATTAAATCAATATTAAAACCCAACAATCTGCGCTGATATCAGAAGGATGGACGTTAAACTTTGATAGCGATTGTTGGGCTGACTACATGTTATCACTCTTACTTTTTGAAAGCAAATAAAAGCTCAACAACCATGTAATCGTAATTTAGAGAAGAATAAAGCGTTAGCTAATGTAATATATTTTGGTTGTTGAGCCAAATATAATCATACTCCTTGAATTTCTAAATGCAAACAAAAAGCAGGCACTACCTGCCGTCTGCTAGTTTATATCAAAATATATCGTTTTTAATGATACCACTACCGTTTAGTAAAATCAAAATGAGTTATTAATAAAACCCAACAAATACAATGCGATATCAGAAGAATAGAGTAAATCTGACTGTGCTTGTTGAGGTAACCAGTATTATATCGTGCTTACTTTTTGAAAGCAAATAAAAAAAGAAACACATCAGATGTGCCCCTTAAACGTAAAAGAAATGTAGCGAGAGTTATGGATGCAAGCTACGAATTAAATTGTATATCACTTACTTTAAAATAGCAAACAAAAACCCAACAAGTTGAAAACAATTTCAGAATGGACTCCTCCATTATTAAAAAGTGATTGTTGGGCTACACCTATCCTACCCCTATTTGATTGCTGTGTAAATTAAAACCCAACAACCAAGCATTTCACTTAAAAGACGGGCACGTCATGAAACGGTCGACGATGGTTGCTGGGTAGTGTCAACATAAGACTTACTTATTGTAAGCTATTTAAATTTTAATTGCAAATAAAAACCCAACAAACATATCAGATTAGAAATTGGAAGTAACTCATCATGATGTTGTTGGGCTATTTAATGGTATCATTTGTGCGAGTTGAGGGCAAATAAAAAAAGCTCAACTAGAATTTAATCCAGTTGAGCGTTTTTTATTTATATTATTCGGATGTCTTTTCTTCGGAGTCACTAAAACCATTGGCGAATCCATCAATAATAGTAGTGATTGATTTAGTAGCTGTTTCGTTTAGTCCTGTTGAAGCAAAACCAGCCCAAACACCTAACACAAGGTCTTGCACTAATTTACTGTCATTTGTGTAGAATGACAATCCAGAAGCAACAATAGCACCAATTACTACCGCCAACAGAGGTAACAAGTGGTTGTTAATTTTAGTTGGTTTCAATACTTGCACAATAAGCCAAGTCACCACTAGGATTGCGATATTTGAGTCAATATTAAGTGTCATGTGATCTCCTTATTTGATTGTTGCAAACGACTTCATCATCGATACTGGCTCACCACCGATTTCAACGTTAATCGTTGTAGCGGTTTGTGAAATAACCTTGTACTTGCTAGTCAAAGTAAAGTATTCCATACGTCCGTTGTTGCCTTGAATGTATTGATTTTTCAACTTATTACCATATCGGTCAGTCAAAGTCATGGCTGAAATAGGAATATAGTTGTTGTAATCAATCACCGGAATACTCATATCAATGTTGACACCGTAAGTTTTGTGATTATATAAAGTCCAGTAATCAGCCACGTAGACACCACTAAAGGTTGCATAGCGTGTTTTAGCTGGTGTACTTGGTGTGTTAGTTGATTGTGATGGCTTTGAAGCTGTTTGCTCCGCTGGCTTATCATTATCCAATGAACCAACTACCATAACGTTACCATCAACACCAAAATGATTGTCTGCATACTGCCAAATCTTCACGTTGGAATAATTTGGGAAGTATTGCATAGGTGGTGTTGCTTGATGTGCGTTGGTCAAGTACCAGGCTAACCACAAAGCGTTTGGATAACGTGCATTGATACGGCTTAAATCAACGTATGAATTCACGTAACTTGTATAGCTATAAAACATTGGCTTATAGCCAGCAGCGTAAATCTGATCCATGAACGTCAAGATAGCTGTGGTGTTGTTAGCCTTGTTAGCGCCAGCCCCTGCTTCATAATCCAATGCGATGTAACTACCCTTGGCTAATCCAGCATTCTGTGCGTCTTGTACAGCTAATTGCGCGTGGTAACTCGCTTCACTAACTGAATCACCAAACTCACCCCAGAAATAGCCACCGGTTTGCATACCGACGGCATCAGCGTTATGAATTTGGGCGTAGGCTTTAGGATTGACATAATGACTACCCTCACCGCCGCCACGTCCGCCCAGCTTAACCATAGTGAAGTTATCACCATAGCTCTTAAACTGGCTGAAATAGCTTGTGGTTGTGCCCTGATAACTGGCAACGTCAATACCCAATGTATTGGCTGAAACACCTGAAATCGTGGCAACTAAAAAGGCAACCGCTCCAACAGAAGCAATCACCCATCGTTTTAATTTATTCACTTATCTTTCCTCCTATGAGTGTGTGTCAGTCCACTTTTCTAGTGCTGACGTTCGTGTGTCAAGGCTAATCAACTTGCCCTCATGTTGGTCAAGCCGTCCGTCCTGCGCTTTCAAATTACTATTTAGATCTTTAATGGTGTCTTGTAGACTGACAATCTTGTCGCCGATTGTATATTTGAACACTAACCCAAATAAACCACCCGCAAACGATATGACTGTTATCCACCCGACAATATCGTGTGGAAATGCCATATTATCCCTCCGTTGTTTCTGCCGGAGCATCTGCGATAAGCGCTTGAATTTTCGTCTTAGCTGCTGCCTTGATGTCATCTTCTGTTGATGTCAAACTAATACCGTCATCTGGCGTCACCTGCAAATTACCGTTAAGGCTATTTGGGAACGTTCCTGCGTTAAACGAAACTGACGCGTACTTCAATGTCAACTTACCGTCAACGAAACTAAATTGTAAATCTCCAACTGTCATATTCATGATTATTTCTCCTCTTCTTTGGCTTGGTTCTCGTATTGCTCAACAAGTGACTTATACTGTGCATTTTGCAAAGTCAAGTTAGCGTTCTCTTGCAATAACGTTTGTACAATTGAGTTTAAATCTGGTTTCATTTTATTTACCTTCACTTTCTAATTCTTCAATGCGTTCTTTTAATTCTTTGACTAACGGTATCAACAATAATGCCACACGGTCATAGTTAATTCCCTCAACTTCGTTATCCTCACCATACTGAACTAGGTATTCTAACCCAGCGTCACGTAAATCTTCGGCAATCATACCGAAGTACCGTGTTTCGTCATTTTTTTCACGATATTGGCGCTTGTCTATCCACGTTGATAATGGTATTTCAAGTAATTTTTTACTGTCGCTTAACGGAACATTATGTTTAATATCCTGTTTATATTTCTTGGCAGATGAAGCGCGATATAAGCTACCATCTGAGGCAATGTAAACATTTGCAGATTGCGACCAAGTAACATTATACGCAGATGGAATGTGAACAGCTTTGGCTTGCAATGATATTCTGTCTCCGTTTGGCGAGGCGCCTTTACTATCTGAACCAATATATATATATGGTTCACTGGTACCGACAATATCGTTATACTGCTTACCACCAGATATTATGACACCCTGTTCTGCTCCACCTATTTTAGTCGGCATCAAGTTGCCGTTATATTTACCTATACTTAAACCGACAAACTTTTCAGTAGATATCGGCGTGTCATAACCTCTGTCATCATATCCATTGATAGAAACTGTCAAAGAATCTCTTGCTTTAATCAAAGCTGACATTCCATTAAACAAAGAACTATTATTTGATATTTCTAAATATGGATTTGTTTGAGGACTAAACAAAGTTGGGTCAATTAATTGCAATTTTCCCTGTGTCAGTAATGCTCTAGTAACTCCGTTTGCAGTAGAAATATACCCTTGGTCTATATTAATATCCGTGGTGTAATCAGAACTGTTAATTCTACCTTTTTGGAACACAACTGAACCAGTGTTCAGATTGATGTTCAAGTTAGCTCCCGAAATAGCACCAGATACAATGTTATTAGCGTTTATGTTAGTTATATTGACTTGACTACCATTCAACGTTCCAACAGTTAAATTTGAAGCGTTAAGGTTTTTGAAGTTACCACCTTTAGCGTAGAAGTCGCCAGTAACCGTTGTGTTGCCATCTAATACGATATTCTTACCAGCAATTTGAACACCTGAACTATCCTGATTGATTAAACTAATAATCTTGCCGTTGTTATCAGTCAAGGCAGATGTTATCTGTGTCGCTGTCTGTTTCTGAATACTTGTGGCTAACGTGCTACCTGTTATGATAGACGTTTTACTCAATGCTGTTTGAAAGTCAGATGATATGTTGCCACTTGAATCACGAACAAAGTTAGAAATGCTATCTGCGGTTATTTTCACTTGTGCAAGGGCTGCGTTGTTATTGTAGTTTCCTTGTACGTATGTGCCAACAGTTGAAGCGAATACTAACATAGGTTGTGCTATCGCTGCATAACCAGCCCCTCTTGAGTAGAAGGTTACTCTGACTTTTGTTGCACCCGTTGGAACAGCAATATTTTCTGATTTTTGTAGTACCCAAGCTAAAGATTGGTAGTTAGCCGTTCCGAACGTTTGACCAACAGAAGTGTTGCTGTCGTTATAAAAAACTAATTGATAACGGAAGAAAACCGTGCTGTTGTCCGGCGTTGTTGGGTTATAGTGCATATAAGCGCTAAAGGAAATTACCGTACCGGCGATAACTGGAACAAATTGCCAGAGATAATGATAACCGGTGTCTTTAGAGTTTATAGCAACAACATTAGAGCCTTTGTACGTTTTAGTGTAAATATCGTTAACAAACGTTGCATCATAACCAGTCCACGACTGATAATCTGGTGTAAACTCCGTATTAAATAACTGGTTGACTTGTCCCAAGTTATTCACAGCGTCTTCTAGTTTTGAAACAGCTATCTCAGCACCATCTGCCGTCGCCTTAACGGCTGTCAATCGTGAGGTTAAAACTGTATTGTTAGCGTCATAATCACTTTGTGCAACCTTGGCTTTAATTGCCTTGGTGTTCGCCTCAATATCAGTTGTGTTAGCCGTAATGCGACCGTCTGCGTCCTTTTGATAGTTCGACAATGATAGTGCTGCGTTATCAGCAGTTAACTGTGCTTGTCCTATTTGGGTAGTTAATGACTTTGTCTCTGCGTCATAGTCTGTTTGACTGACTTTAGCTCCAATAGCTTTCTCATTTGCCGTGATATCTAGCTGGGCTTGTGATATATCACCAGTGTTTTTATCAATGTCTTTTTGTAAAGCCGTTTTAGCGGCCGCTAATGCGTTTTGTGCTTGCGTAAATTGAGACGTTGCCGCACTCTTAGCGTTCGCCTCTGCTGCATTAGCTTGTGAAGCAGCCTGTGACTTTGCTGTTGCAATATCAGTTGACAGACCTTGCTCCACTTCATCAGTGTGCGCGTTTGCTTGTGCGACCGCTTCTGTGACACCGGCGGCTATTTTTTCTTGCGTGTCTGAATCTACCGGGTCTACCCAGTCGCCATTAACGAAAACCTTCACGCCAGATTTGTCACCGTTAACCCAAAACCAAGTGTCACCTTCTTGTGGGTGTGATGGCTCAACGCTACCGTAGTAATTTGTACTCTTACCGTTCGCACTCACAGCCGCTGCGTCAGCTTGATTTTGAACAGAAATAATCTTGTCCTGTAAATCAGATAACTGTGTTCGAGAACTATCAGCGAACGACTGTTTAGCCGTCCCAACTGTCATTTTGGTAACTCTATCTAAAATAGGGTCGTAATGCAGTTCGTTGACGATAGCTGTGACATTCACACCATATTCTGGAACATAAACAGTCACAGTATCAGTCAATGACACACTCTCTAAATTTTTGAACTTATCCTGATAATCTGCACTGTCTTGTAAGCTCAAAACATCAATATCTATCGTGACTGTCGGTTTGTCTCTGCCTGTATTAGCACTTTGAGTAAACCAACCTTTAGCCGCTGCATTTAAATCAGCTACTGTCTTGATAGTGTCATCAGTAAATTCAAGTGGTAGTGTGTAAACCTGTTCATAATTGTTGATATATTGCGAATCAACCGGCGTACCTTCCAACGTTGTGGTTGTTTGGTCATCGTTCTGAACTGATTTAGTTGGAATAATGCGCGTTACCAATGAACTGATGTCAACACTATATTTCAGACCTGATATGTTTTTACCAAGTCTAAACGTTGAAACATTATCACGACCACGTCTGTTGAACATGGCTACTCGCCTATTCTCGCGCTTTAACTCACCACCCCATATCTGTAAGAATGAGCCAGTTGTTCCCATGATAGCTTCCATAGGATTAACGTAATTGATTGACGTTGTTGATGACGTCGCAATATCAGAATAAAAGGCGAAAATGGATGGATTAACAACTGCATTTTTAAGCGCTGTCATAAACGCTTGTCCGTTTCCAGAAGCATTCAGGTGTTTTACAAGGTTGTGTGTTAGATCATAGGTAATTGAATCTGCTTCAATTGTCACCGCATAACCACTGATGTCAAGTTCTGTGCTAACAATTCTAAAAGCATGAACATCGTCTCGTTGGTTAGGTTTAGCTAGAATAATACGACCAACCGATATATCATCATATCGCACACCAGAAACTGGATAGCTAGCCGTTAATTGTAGTAAACCGTTGCGTTGTTCCTCTACATCAACATCATAAATTTCAACCAATGAGCCAAGACCTTGTGAAGTGAAATCAATCTCATCTTTTTCATATAAAATTGGTGTCATAGTGTCCTCCATCTTGGTTCTACTTCAACAGTCCCGCTGTTCACCGATACGGTGTTTGTTCCCGGCTTAAGTAACGGAAAATTACCAATTGCCATTTTTGCATTCTCATTAACGACTGTTACACCGTCCATTCGCCAAACGGTTTGTAGTGCTGAATCAAGTTCAATGCTAGTCGTGACATTTGTCAACTTAGTAACAACACCGTTGACTGTTAGATTGATTGCCCCTGTTGCCTTGATAATAAAATGTGGTTTCGCATAATATAGTTCTGGATTAGTCAACGTCAGTGATGTTCCAGAAACATTTGATACGTTCAACAAATACTTATACGGTGCTGCACTCACTTTAACCTTGTATATTCTTGTAGATGAAAATACAAGCGGTCTCGTAACGTCTACTGCGTCCGTTCTTACGATTTGGTACTGATACTGGTCATCAAAATAAAACGTAGCAGGCACGTATTTACCAGTGTCTAACGCAACCATGAAAGCCGTATACCGTGACTTTCGTTGCGCTTCTGTGTCGGCTTGAATCGAAAACTCAAACTCAAACTCTCGATTAGCATAGTTACCGTCATCAAACAAAATAGCACGATCTAATCCGACCGCACTATCGTTTAACGTTGTTTTTCGTTCTGGTATACCGGTATCAAACCAGTTTGTAATCACAGCTCCATTGGCAGAACCAACAAAACCGTTGATATTAAAATCTCCTCGTCTCACTGATTAACCTCCTATCGCTCTAGCTTTAGAATTTTGAGCACGTGTAATTCCGTCTGTCACAGCGTCTGTTAGCTTCTTTATCATTTGTGCTGACGTATCAGCTAACACTTGAACCGTGACGTTGATGGTATCACCACCTAATCCGCCAGTTGCTTCAGCAATGCCCTTACCAATACCGCCCAACGTCTTAGCATTAAGTGGTAATGCTGCTTCCGGACCCGCTTCACCAACACCACTAAAACCACCGTTATTAGCAAACAAAGTAGGCTTAGTGAACACACCACCCTTTGCATACCAATCAACACCGATGTGAGGTATCTTGCCCTTTAATGGATTAAAAGAACCAGATAAGTTAAAGTGTGGCAACGGAATATGCGGAATATCAATTTTAGGAAACTTTAGCTTGAAATTAAACAATCGCTTAATCGAGTCAACGATTCCAGAAATAACACCCTTTGCAGCCTGGATAGGTGCTGTGATAGCTGACTTAATCCCATTCCAAACACTCGTAGTCAATGACTTGATACCGTTCCAGACATTGCTTACCGTACTCTTGATACCATTAACAACGGATGAAATGGTTGACTTGATACCGTTCCAGACGGAACTAGCTGTTGACTTAACAGTGTTAAATACTGATGATGTCACAGATTGAATTTTGTTCCAGGTATTTGAAACAAATGTGAACACCGCAGTGGCTGCACCAGTGACAATAGATTTAATGCCATTCCACACTCCTGTTATAAACGACTTGACGGCATTAAATACACTACTGGTAATACTACTAATCTCATTCCAAGCTGCCGATATGATAGGTTTGACAACATTCAGAACAGACGTAATAACTGACTGAATGCCATTCCAAACAGATGACACAACACCTTTAATGACGTTCATAACTGTGTTAATAATATTTTTCCAACCATTTATTTCCCGTGTAATAAACGCACTTATGAAACCAATAACAACAGTGAAAATTGCTTTAATGCCATTCCAAACATTAGTTAAAAAGTCTTTTATTGCGTTAAATGCAACCGTAAAAATTTGTTGTATTTTTTGAATGATAGGCGTTAAGAAAGCTGTAATAGCTTGCATAGCAACCGTAATAATTGCCTTGATAATTTCGAATGCTAGTCTTACTGGTACCGTCAAAATATTAAATGCGGAGATGAACAGTGCCTGTATGACCGCGAACGTAACAGTAAAGAAAGTCTTTATGCCATTCCAAATGGTTTCAATAACATTTTTTATAGCATTAAATACAGTTGATACAACCGAAACAACGCCACCCCAAATATTACTGATAGTATCGGCAATACCCTTCCAAATATCTGATACTTTTTGTTTAATGGCAGTCCAAATATTTCCCCACCATATTTGAAAGTTTGCTATTCCGACGTTGATTGACAATATTAGATCGTTCCAAATTGCTTTAACGTTGTTGACCATGTCTGACCAAACACCTTTAATCCAATCAACTATAGCTCCCCAGTTTTGGAAAACTACCACGATGGCTGTTATTGCTGCAATGATACCAGCTATAATTCCAATAATTGGTAACAAGGCGGTAGCACCAAACGTACCAATAATACCAGCTATCATTGTTATTACCGGTGCCAAGGCGGCAATGGCCACTGATATAGCTCCAAATACACCAATTACTGTTTTTACTGTCGGATTTAAGTTATCAAACCATTTTATTAAGTCTGATAACTTATTAATTAATGGCGTCATTTGAATAACGATGTCTGAAAATGACAACTTCAACTTATTTAATGCGCTTGTCCATTTTTCGCCTGGCGTCTGTTCGTTCATCTTTTTTGTAGCGCCGGTAGTCTTTTCAGTCTCTTTGGTAGCCATTAGCAATGATGATGAAGCTTGTTGCCCCAAATCTTCGAATTGTGTTCCTAGACCTTGAACTGCAGCTTTAGCCTTATCAGCCGGCATTTTAGATAGGTCTTGACCAACAGAAGCCATAACATCAGCACTTGTTGCCTTTCCAGCTTTAAATTGTGCGAAAGCATCTTGTGTTGATTTGCTAAACTGTTTCATCGGCTCATCAAGTTGACCTGCCGTTAGTCTAAGTTGAAATTCTTTCACAGCGTCAGCTACCTTATCGGTATTGAATGCCCCGGCTTGCATTCCTGCATTTAAGACCGATAACATACCGCCTGCACTGATGCCTGCATCTTGAAATGTTGGTGCATATTCGTTAACCGTATCTAAGAAGTCATCGTTCTTATTCAATCCATCTTGTAACCCTTTAGAAATCAAATCAGTGGCTTCTTGACCTGTAAGTCCCATAGCTTTCATAGCTTGACTAGATGAGTTAACTGCGTCTTTAATATCAACACCGCCGTGTTTTGAAACCGCAACCAAATCAAGAGACAGCTTTTTAATGTCACCACTGCTTACAATCGTGCCAAAGCCGTTTATAACATCTTGAACAGCTTCATTAGCTGCATCAACACTATCAACCATTCCTGTTCCAAAAACATTTTTGACAACGTCTGTGGCAGATTTTGCACTTGAAGCCGTTAGACCCATCGTGTTCTGCATTGATGATTGTGCATTACCGAAATCCATTGCGGTTTCAACAATAGCACCACCCATTTCTGAAGCCTTGTCACTTACCTGTGATAGACCCTCAGCCATAGTAGCGCCTTTGAACACGTCCATCTTCCCAGACGTTTCATCAGTCTTATTGCCTAAGTCCTCAATGGCTTTTGAGGCATTAGTGATATTAGTATCATCAACCTTATCGAGTGTCTGTGTCAGTTTTGACATATCAGAGCTTGCCACACCACTCTCTTTGGCAATCATTTGCAAGGCTCTGTCTAGTGATTCAGAACTGGCCGTACCACTCTTAATTGCATTAACCAGCCGTGTACCAAGCACACTTTTAAAATCATCAACAGACGTTCCGGTAGCCTTAAAATAATTTTGCAATCTTTGTGTCGATTGGCTCAATTCTTGTTGACTGTTTTCAGCTGTGGAAAGTTGAGACTTATAACCTTTTAACGTCGCTTCGGTTGAAGCTATTTCACGTTGAAACGCACGATATTGTTCTTCCCCGATGTCACCTTTAGCAAATTGCGCGTCAACTTGTGCTTGTGCGTCTTTTAACGTCTTTAACTTATCGCCGGTTTGCGTAATTGCTTGTGCTAACAGTTTTTGCTTTTGTGCAATTAATTCTGTGTTGCCTGGATCTAACTTTAAAAGTTTGTTGACATCTCGCAACTCGCTTTGAGTTTTATTGGCATTGGAGTTAACACCAGACAGCGCTTTATCTAAACCTTTTGTATCGCCATTAATTTCAATTGTGATACCTTTAATTCTTCCTGCCATAGCTACCTCCTAATTTATGTACAAAAAAAGCGCTCATAAGCGCTAATTCTTTAAAATGAATCAAACATTGCCTGATTAGCTTTGACTTTTTTGTCTTTATCACTATCAGGCGTTTCAGAATTGACATACTCCGTGATATAGTCCATCACTTGCCCTATATCCATCATCTGCATTTCTTCAAATGAAAGACCAGCCTTTTTCGCAACGTACAGATAACTTTCATCATCAAATGTCTCGTCGCTTTCTTGACTGGTCTTTAGGCTTTTTTTGTTGTCACTGAACGCATAACCAATTCCATGACATCACCAAGAAAATCAAACATTGGAAATTCAGTGAAATCAGCAAGCCATTCATCTAATGGTTTTAAACTCATGTCTGCGTTCTTTGCATATACCCAAACGAAGTTATACATAATTGCAATGTCTCCATTTTCAAATAATGGTAACAGCGCAGCCATTTCTTGACCCTTTTTGGACTTATTAGCCGTTTCAGCAATTTTTAAGAATTGTCCCAAGTCTGCGAAGAAATCACGACCAAATGCGTTCTTATAAATGATTGGTGTTGCACCACTTGAAATCAACTTCACGTCTTTACCATCAATATTGATTGTTTTTTCCATTTTTAAACCTCTTTCATTTTGGTATGTACGTGGGATAACCCACTTTGTCATTCACCACCTGCTGGAGCTGATGTACCTGTAAACACGGCGTCATACCATGCGTTATAGACCGCTTCAGTAGTTGCTGAATTAGTCTTAGTCTTAACATCGCCAGAATATGGATCAGGCGCTGCTGTAAATTCAAGTTCTTGTGTGTTCACATCGACCTTGTCTTCCTTAGACTTTGAACCATCACCAGGTCGTGATAATGACACGTTAAACAACAAATGACGTGTTGCTTTTTGGTCACCATCAAACTCAAACATCAAAGCAATACGCTTAATTTTTGAGTTAGCGTTTTCCGTTGATACACCTTTGCTGTCATCAAGACCAAGCACATCTTTTTCAAACGCTTCTGTCAACTTGGCAATGGTCAACTTACCCGTATACCCTTGGTTGTTGTCGGCACTGAAATACTTTGTGTCATCAGCGTAAAATTCAATACCGTCACCGTTTGCGTCAAGTGTTAATTCTGTTGCACCAGGCAAAGCAGCGGGTGTGCCATAAGTAATCTTTTTACCATCATCTGTAATGATGGCGTAGTGCGTATTTTTTAAACCATAGGTGACTTTGTTTTCACTTGCTACCATTTTATTTCTCCATTTCTAAATCAAATTCATAAATTACTTCGTACATCTTCTCATCGTCAATGTACTGCTCACTGATATAAGGCACGATACCCAGACCGTTCAAAAATGACTCAACACGTGTTTCCAAGTCTTCGTCTTTGGAATCCGTGTATAGTTCGATATTTATTGAACGCACTTTGAAGTAGCTTTGGTCATCAGCTATCATGTCATCACGTTCAACAACGTAATACACGGTATAAGGCAAGGCAGGCGCTTTACCAACCGTCCAATGATGATACACAGACGGTAAACCAGTTGTGTTTTTGAGTTGCTGATAAAAATCACTTAATTTCATGACAGCTCCTTTCTGACGACTGCTTCAAATTCATTGATAACCATTTGTTCAACTGGTTTAATGTGCGTGAATGCCTTAGAACGTCCACCGTTTCGTAAGGCGTGACCAAACTCAAGTAAATGAGTTAATGAAGCGTCTGTTGCGTTAAAAATAACGTAATTATTACCAACCTTTTGTAAGCGCCACCCTTTACGATACCGCCCTGTTCTGTTATCGAAGTTACCGGCATTGCGTAACTGTTTAACGGCTTTCTGACCAACCTCTTTCTTAGCACTTTGCAAATCACGCTCAACATCTGAACTATATTGCTTCAAATGTCGTGCTATTTCTTGTGCAAGGTTAATTTCCGCCATTAGCTACCCTCTTTGTTAAGTATAATGTTGTCTTATCGCCACTTTGTTGTGTGCGGTAAACGTCATACTCTTGACCAAGATATTCAGCCTTTTCTTCGCCTACATAATCAATCGTGTTTACTTGAAACGAATATTCAGGCTTTAAACCTTTTTGAGCAGCAGCCGAAAATTCAGCACGACCAACCGTAAATGGATTAGCATACACTTTTCGTGGTGTTTTGATTGGTTTGTAGTTACCGATGTCATCTTGCCCATCAGTTTCTGTGATTAAATACAAAGGCTTATCCCACTTCATAATCAGCACCTTGCAAGTATTGTGTTGAGACACTTAACTTGTCCTTTAACTGTTGATACAACGCCCCGAAACGTTCAGCGTCTGGATTGTCATAACCCCAATTAGCTTTCACATAAAGAAGTACGGCTTGTGTAATCAATACGTTATCGTTTGAATCAGCTTTATCAACCAATCCAAATATCTTCAGGTCTGCACGAGCTGCCAAAATCAAATCGTTCAATTCTGTATCAAGTTCATCATCAACAACAGTAGAACGAACAGCTACCTTCGCCTTTTCAAACAGTGAGTCTTTTTCTTCTGCCATAAAGACCTCCTTAATGGGCTTCACACCCCATTCGACAGATTTAAGCGTCTGTGTCGTTGACCAATGCTAACAAGTCAGCCTTTACAGCGCTTGATGAATAAGACACATTGTGTGCGTCTAACCACGCCTTGATTTCAGCGACCGTATTAGCGTCGGTTGGTTTAGCTGGCGTTTCATCAGCTAGGTTATTAGCCTTGACTGGGTGTGTCAGTGATTGTGACAAATACACCAGCGTCTGAATCAGCAGCAGAAACACCGAAACGCAATACACCTTGCAAAAGTTGACCATAAACATCATTGTCAACCCAACGAACTGCAGCGTCTGCACGGTTTGCATACAACGAAGCACGCTTCAAATCACCGATGAACAATTGCTTAGCACCATCAGCACCACCGAATGCAGTATCTTCAACAACAGTCAAAGGCTTTCCAAACAAAGTCGTACCTGTTGCGCTACCGATTTCTTCTTGCAACAAAGGACGACCAGTAGTGTCTTTCAACAAGTCAAGTGCATTGTAAGCAGAAGCTGTCACAACCCATGACAAGTTATAAGCTGGATCGAATGCAGTGTTCTTGATAGTCTTCAAATCATCAACCAAAGTAGCTGATGTTGCTGATTTAGCTGTAAACTTTGACAGAACAGTAGCAATCTTTTCATTAGAAGTGTTGACCTTAACTTGGTTAACCCAATTTGATACCAACGCTACCAAATCTACTTGTGCATCTGCGATAGATTCTTGTGATACTGGAATGTAACCACGATAAGTATCAACAGCCCATTCAACATCAGTAAATTCAGGCTTTCCCAAGTCTGGGTTTTTAGCCAATTCAGCAACAGTTGGCAACGTTGTCGAAGCACGCTTCAAAATAGGATAAGTTCCCTTAGCAGTCGTAACCGCTGTCTTAGTTACCAAAGAAGACAAGTCAGTGACTGTGTCAATGGCTGCTTCTGGGTTGTAAATGATTTCTTCTGGGATAACAGCACCTACATCAGTTGATGTGATACCATCGCGCTTTTCGCCCTTTGAGTGCAAAAACTCATTTAGCAAATCACGGTATTCTTTCTTTGGTGTTTTTCCTACTGGTTGTGGCACGTCTCGTACCTCCTTTTCATTTGTGTGTGATCGTTGTTGGTCGTCTGCGGGGTTAGCCGGTGCCGTTGGTTGACTATCATCTGGCTTTCCAGCGTCTTTTCCCTTATCTTCTTCATCGAGAGTATCAGGCATGGCGTCAACCAATTCCTTTAATTTTTTGATGTCGGATTCATAGTCCCGAACTTCTGTCATCAATGAATCTGCATTATCTGCCTTGTCAGCAACCGCTTTACGTGCTTCTGTAATTTTTGCTCGCAATTCTGTTTGCTTTTGAGCCAATTCTTCTTGAATTGTCATACTAAATCTCCTTATAATTCACGCTCAATGGCGTTTAGTTCGATAAGTTCAAGTTCTGATGAACGATGTAACTTATCACGTTGTGCAATGGCAACCTTTGTGTCTTGGTATGCAGGAATTGGTGTGAGTGTTATTTCAAACAACTCATCAATCTTGAGGATTGTCCGAATATCCGCCTCTTCCCCTGATTGCCAATTTTCATCAGCAACCGTAAATCCAAATGACATGCCTTGAATGTTGCCAACTCGAATATCTTCAAGCACATCATTTGCAAGGGTTGTATTTGGTAAGGTTGCATTAAAAAAGACGCCCGTATCATCTACCCCAATGGATAGTGTTCCTGCGTCCACACGTGCCAATACGTTGTTAAAATCATGACCATAGAGTAAATACACGTTATCGAAAGAAACGTCCTTAAACGCGTTCTTATCGACATATTCGATAAATCCTCCTAGGTTCTGTGACGGCTTTCCAAATACCACTGGATAACCTGTGATAGTTCTACCATCTGTGCCATCTGGTATCTCAATGTTCGAGGTACTATACGTTCTGATTTCCTGCATTCGTTGACTCCTTTCCTACTGCGTTTTCTTGACCAACGGCTTCAATTAAATCAGGCGTTACCAAGTCACTGTGGCTGTCTTTAAGAATTTCAAGACCAAGCGCAGAACTGATTGCGCCACCTTTAATCAAGTTAGTTGTCCGTTGTTCAAGCATTGCACCGTCTAAGTCGGTAGCTTCACGAATATCAGCAATAATATTCTCACCGTACTTCATAGACAGCTCTTCCAATGCCGGTGATAGATAACGACCTATTGTATTGTTATACGTCGCTCGTATCTGATCAGCATTAGAATGCTCCGACTCACTACCTAACATGTCTGACGGCAACATAAACGCCTTAGCAATTTGAGAACGAGTCCAATCAGTAGCAGTCAACAATTTAGCAACATCGCTTTTAACTTCCAACTGTGAGTAGTCAAAAGTACCGTCCATAACCATGACTCTACCAGCATTTGCACCTGTGTTGGCTTCTTCAAAAGCTGAACGAACGGCCTCGCGACCTTCACTATTTAGTTTCTGACCAGTATTTAGTTTCAACATAGCGCTAGGATTAGCGGACTTGTTAAACACAGAGTTAGCCAGTTTGTTGTTGCCGGATTGCAGTGTCAACTCATCAACTAATGCAGTTAATGGACTTTTACCAGTTAAACCACCGTCAGTTGAAAGTAACCGTAAATGAATCACATCATCTGCTGGTACATTTTTCAAGTCATCTTCTTGTGTACCGTTGAACGTAATGTCATAAGTAGTGACCTGTCCGTCATCACTTAAATACTGTTGAATATGAGACGGTGAGACAAATTCAAGATATTCACCAAAGCCATCTAATCGTCTCAAAGCATAAGCATTACCAGTCAACAGCATTTGCGCAATCATAGACTGGAAAAAATTAAAGCGATTAGTCACTCGACTTGGCGTGCCTAACAATTTATCTATTTTTTGCTTATTCGGTGCATGAAACTTAACACGAGCAATATCAGAACTGATGATATTAACAGCAGTCCATACATCACTATTCTTCAAAGCTCTATCAGCACTGATATAACCACCGCCCAAGACCATTTGACCGCTTGACACCGTATATGAACTTCCAGAACCCCTAATAGGTTGGCTTCTTTTTTCAAAAAACATCATTCACCTCCTTTATTGGAACGTGTGAAGACACTGATTAACAGCAGGAACGCTCCTAGAACCACAAAACCAACGATGATGTGCAATAAAAAAGCAGCATACGTAATCGCAGCCGCTCCCAATAGTGAAGTAATGTCTGATATGTTTTTAAACAGCCAATTGACTGTACTTTTAATCATTTTCAAAAGCCAAAACCTCCACTTGTAAAGTATTCGTTAATCTGGTCATCGTTCATTCTGTCAAACTCGCTCTGTTCTGTTGCAGCGAAGTCTTCAAAATGATAAATACCTTGTTTCAAGGCATCAATTAGGGCATCGACCAAGTCAATTTTTAATGTTGCCTTATTTTTATCAATTTTTATACCATTATTGTCACTAGTGACTACTGCGTTCATCAATGATTTCTCCATCATTGGATCATCTAGTCTCGTAACACGTCCCTCAATGAAACTATCTTGCAGCCACTTGGTTGGTTCGTTCAAACTTAGTGAACCTTGCCTTACTGGTAACATCGTCCAAGTTGTTGCTTCTTCAATCGTTTGAATAAATGCATAAGCATGTGCCGAATCATAAGCAAACACCAAAACTTCAAGTTCATACTCTTCCACGAAGTCCATTAACCACTGATAGACAAATCCATTGTCGATTAAGCCACGTCTGTGTTGTGTAATGTCAGCAAATCCTCTAGCTTCCATGTCACGGTAGTTAATACCATCTTGTTTTTCCTTAGCTTCAATATTTCCAGCCTTGTGCCACGGTATAAACGAATGTTGATACAAATGAAATCGTTGTTCTCCGTTTTCATCTATATATGGGAAAACAAACGCCAATGCAGCGTCATCACTAGTCATAGAATTATCGAAACCGATGTAAACTTGACGATTGTGCATATCAAAATCATGAATAACAGCGTTTTGCACGTCTTCTAGTGAAAAAGCGGCGTTTTCTTCAGCATTTAGCCAAATATTCATGTTTTTAACAAGAAAATCGTTAATTTTTCCCTGTGACATGAGTGTATTTCGCTCTGAAACCAGACCATTTAACAGTTTCATGTGCTGACTTTCTAGACCTAACAATGGGTTAGACTTCTCCCAAGTCTCTGGTTTAAACACCTCATCAGGGCTATCTTGTGACCAAACCGCTAAAAAGAAGTCGTCTAACTCATGAGCGCCACTTTTAATGTCATTAGCAACGTTTCTAATATCTTCACGCAATGGTGCATTAGGGTTTTGGTATGCTGTACTAATCATCAAGAACAATGCTTCTTCAATCTTGACCTGCCCTGATGTGATTTTCCCAAAGGCTTCGCGGCTTTTTTGGTCACCCGCCTCATCAAATATGGCAGTAGTAGCGTGATAACTATCAAACTTACCACCATCAGCAGACAATCGCACAATGACATTGTTTTTTGACTTCATCGTGATTGTTTCGTATGTATCAGCAATGTCCTTATCACGCTTTTTAAAGATACCTTGGCGCATTTTGTTAATCGTGCCACGAATATATCCATACAACTTCTTTGATTGTGCAACCGTGTTAGAAGCCACGATAATATCTTGGTTATTCTTTTTATAAGATTGTACGAAGAAGTCATAAGTCGCTAGAACACTAGCTAAATAAGTCTTACCTTGACCGCGCGCAATACTTGCAATAGCTTTACGGTAACGCTTACCACCTGTTTTTTTGTTTCGCCAACCGACCAATGACCCTAAAATAAACACTTCCCAATCCATCAATGGCATAGGAACACCTGTATCTGGATCTGGCACGTATTGAGCGAACAATAAAAGACCATCAACGTAATTGGAATCAAATTCATAATCCCAATCTTTACGTTTCAGGTCTTCCAGATGACGCTTAGCACTCAATATTAAAAGTTCACCAGCGACTCGTTTTTCGCTAATAACATCTTGTGCATATTGTGTCACTTTATCCAAAAAATCATCTCCTTTCTAGGTAAAATATAACAGTTAAATATAATTATAAAGTAACGTTTATTAAATGAGATTATGAGAGAGTTTCCAAAAGTAACAAAAAACGTGTTACTTTGCTAAAAAAATGTTACCTATCTAATCCTATGAGCCACAAGGCTTCACAGACCAAAGGTAACAAAGTAACATAATACAATATATTATTATATATATATTATTATGCAGAGTGATTTAAAGTTACTGTTACCCTAAAAAAGTTACCCACCCATCTTAGCAACTATATCGTCTGTTTCGTCATCATCATTTTCAGAAGTGACATCAGCTAAAATAGAACTACGACTTATTGGATCTAATCCTAATGATGAACCTAACGACTTAATGTTTTTTACTGCGTTGTTCAAAACGTCAACCGCTGGATTCTTTTTCATTTTGTCATCTTCAAAAATAACCACGCCATGCTCATTAATGACTTTGCGAGCTTGACGGCTAACCGATACCTGTACAACAAATTCTTCAAGAATAGAACTATCCAAGTCTTTCAAAATACCTTTACTGTTAAATTCCTGAACAATATGTTTGTAGAGCGTTTTCTCTTCCGAAGTTAAACGAGACGGTGGTGATTTAATTGCTTGAAAGTCACCGTTGTTTTCAATAGCTCGTTTTGCACGTTCTGCACGAGGTTTGTTTTTAACGTTCGGGTTATTTAATTTTGGTTTTCGCCCACTGGCGCTTGTTCCAGCCATCAAGCCACCTCCTCTCATCAAAAGTTATTTTTCGGGACTTTTCAAATTCATTTTCTGGGACATTTATTGAAGACGAGAGCTATACTACGTTTTCCTTTTATCGCACCCATAGCCCCCTATCAGACGCTCACAGTTACGTTTTAAACCTGTTTGAGTATAAACACACATAAATACAATTAAACGTCTTAAATCGTCTTTAATTCATTAAATTTAATTGGAATATATTTTATCTCTTTAACAGGAACAGCACTCTTGTTAATCATGTTCTTCTTACCTGTCCCATAGTATGTTTGTTCCCACTCTGTCTTAGCTTTGTGTGAAGCCATAGATGTTAGTACAAGATTATTGATATCATCTTTCAGCTCTGGTGCAAACTCTATTGGAACAATGTGGTCAACCAACTTACCAGGTACTACCAGACCATCACGTAAAGCATACTGATCTAACCCATTATCACGTTCGATAACTTGCTTCCGTAACTGCTTCCATTGTTTCGTCTGATAGAAAGCAATACGTTCTTTGGTCTTAATATCATGTTGTCGCTTAACGTTGTATGCCTTGTCAAATCGCTTCGTGTCTCGGGGATGTAATGCAATATGTTGTGTACAGTACCTATCATCAAATGGTATAAGCCTATGGCAACCTTGATGCGTGCATGTGTGTACCTTACTTCCCATTATCGAACGCTTCGGTGATTGCCTTACCAATTCGAGAATACTTCTCACCTAATTGTTTCAGCTCACTGTCATCTACTTCAACCTTGACGTTAATAGTGATGTCACCTAATCCACGATTTGACTTACTCTTTGTAGCTGGTTCCATAATCTTTGGTTCATCATCAATAGGTACATATGAATTCTTAACTTGTTCATTACCCTGCTCCATAACGGTTGCGAATTTATCGCCTTTAATAATAGTCAGACTACCATCAATTTCAATATGATTGCCCTTAATCAACACACCGTCTTTGGTTAGTTCAATTGCTTGTCCGTTCATTAAATTAAATTCTGTCATTTCTTTTCTCCTCATTCACTGCAAAATAAAAAGCGCTTATGCGCTTTAAGTCGATTTATTTTCCTTTTTTTGCACGTTCCCATTCCTCTTTGAAATATATTCCACCATCATTTATTGTTTTACTTATTAATTTAGAAATATATTCATCAACCAATGTTTGTTCAGCTGTTGGATTGCCATCGTTAATTTCTCCGTAACTAATCCCATGTTCATAGTAATTCGTAATATTATTTATTTCCCCGAAAAGATTTTCTATATTTCTAAGCAATAACATATTAGAATCGTTTTTCGGAACATAAAGAATTATTTGATAATACTCACTCCTAATTTGCTCCATTTTTTCAGTTAATTCTTTATTTTTTTCATTTTTTGTGTCCGGATTTCGATCAAAAGCAAACAAATCGTACAAATACATATACTTTGAAACATGTGTCACATAATTTGCTATCAAGGGTCGTACAATGGTCATCCATTCTATTCGGCTTTTTGAAAGAAGATCCCTTTTTGCCTTCCGTCGTCCATCCCAAACATTAACAGCCAATAACAAAACAGATAAAGCCGATGCGGTTCCAACACCATTTAATTGATGGTCTTTGGTAAAGAAAATAACTTGTACTATTTCTGACCAAGGTACAACCGTTATGAACTTATACAAAGAAACAATAGCAAATGACCATTGTATGAGTGCAAAAAATGGAGCAGTTATTAAAATAATAACAACTTTAAGCATTCCAAATTTGCTCACTTGAAGATTAAAAAACTCCTTAATTGGTTTAAATATTTTTTTAACTTTACACAATAGTGAATTCATCTCCAACCTCCAATAGCAGTAATTATACTACTAGAGAGACGTGGGTTGGATTAGAAATTATATTTTTCTGATTTCGGGCTCACGACCTGAATTATCAATCTTTAAATCAGGACGAGAATCAACAAGTTTAATAATAGACTTTTCGGTTAGATTAAGTTCACGAGCAGCTTTCCCCAAAGAAACACGCAGCATCGTATTAAGTGATTTTATTGAACTATGATCACCAAACATAGCCGTAGAATTTTCATCAATGAAAAAATTGAAATGACCAACAAAATCATCAATACCTATTTCATCATTACTATCGCTATCTAAATCAATCGCTGAAACTCTAATGCCAATTTTATGTCCAAAATATTTGTTGCTGTTTATTTGAAAATCAACTATTTTACCTTCCGCTTCATCACGAGTCATCAGCTTGCTATCGTTAATATTACTTGAAACTTCAACATTGAATTTATTTGGTAACACCTCCAGATTAGAAACATATCTATCATTAAAAGTCATGACCCAATAGTGTGGTTTATCAATCATATCATTCTCCTAAACGTGCCACTCGGCAACTAAATAAAGTGCTCAACTTTCAATCGGTCATCATTGTACTCAAGCGCATACATTAACTTGTTTGAGCCAACAAAGCCGTTCATGGTTTCCCAATCATCACTAGGCTTTGGCGTTGAGAACTGTCTGAACACGACACCGTTTTGGTCTTCTGTCTTATCAAAGTGAAGATGACCTGAATGTATCTCGGTAGTTGTTGCAATACCCCATAGGTTTCTGCACTCGTTAGCTAGTATCTGTGCCGGATTCTTTCTGTTGACGTTGCCGTGTTGGATTGAAATAAGAACATGACCTAATAGGTAAGCTGTGCGATAACGGTTGTTCACATCTACTTGAGCCTGTTTAAACCGTTCTTTAATCCAGATCATAAACATATACGAGATATCAAAGTCATGATTACCACCAACTGACTTAATCATCACTGTGTTAGCATTTTGCAACGCTGTCACCACAATCGCTTCAGTAAATTGCATAGCTTCATCAATCGCCTTTGGCATATCAACATCTTCAAGTATTGTGCCGCTAACCGTTTCAGTGCTGTTAATCTTATCAGAATGGAGCATGTCACCAATCATCTCAATGACAATCGTGCCATATCCTTGCTTAATGATATCTAGTAATTCTGACAACTTACCTTGTACATCAGACAAGTGAGTGATACCCCAATGGTTGTCTGTAATCGGTATGACTAAGTTACGCTTCCGTGATGGGTTAATTGATTGTTGCACTTTAAGTGGCTTAATATCACGTGTCAACACTTCAACCGCTCGCTTGATGTCGTTATCAACTTTAGGCTTAACCGTAATCTTTGACTGATACAAATCAATCAAGCCATTCTCAACACTATTCTGTTGCCAGAAATTATTGCGTGCTGATACGATATCCCAATCATCAGGATTAAAGCCATGCGCTCTTAATACGAAATCTGGGTCTTTAGCCTGTTCGGAAGTCATTTGCATTGTCGTAGATGATGTTGTGCTACCGTCCTTGTTGATGACAATTTCAGTGCCACGCTTCACATCTTTGACTTTGTTATCTGGCTTTTGTTTAGAATTGGTTCTAACGCGACCATTGGTTGAGCCTGTACTAAGATATTGCGACACTGTTCGCCTGCTAAAGTTTTCACCATACTCATCAAACAACCGTTAGCGTCTACCTATTCCGCCACCTGCCAACAAACATAAAATATATAAACGCATTATCCTTTGTGCTACCAGACAGCATATTCTAAGACTGCCCGGGTTGGAGTCGAACCAACATTTTTATATAAATTTATGTTAATAGAAATAGAGAGACTCGAACTCTCAACATCTGCCATGCAAAGACAGCGCTCTCACAATTGAGCTATACTCCCATAATGATAGATATTCCAACCTATCGTATTTTTACATACACAGCGGCTTTTTCCGAAGCATGTGTAACGTTGCTTTTAATGGATGAGCAATAACCACAAATAAAAAAAGCCAAGCCGTTTTTGGGCTTAACTTTTTGTTGTGTTAAATATTGTATTTATTTTATTGATGTGCGTTTAAAACAGATTGTGCATGTGCTTCTGTGTCTTTTGCATCTTGCAAAGCATTGTCGTTTTGTATCTTTGTTTGAGAACTTTGATTGGTTGAGTCATTCAATTTTTGTTGCGCATCATTTAGTTGGCTTTGTAAATTAGAAATCGTCGCATTTGCTGCATCTAAATCTTTTTGTTTAGCATCAACTTGTTGTTGAACCGCAGCCACCTTATTATTCCCGTCGGCAATTGCCTGTTGCGTTTCAGCTATTTTTTGTTGAATTTGTTGTTGCAAGCTATCATTTGTTGAACTTGCAGTGCCTAATTGATTTTTCAAATCGTTCATCTGATTTTGAAGTGTCGATACATTGTTCTGTGCTGTTGTCAATTGACTTTGGAGATCAGCACTTTGTTGTGTCAGATTAGACACCTTAGTTGATTGGTCAGTTAGTTTGTTACCTAATTGGTCAATTATATTACGTGTGTTAGATAGGTTAGGAGTACCAGCCCATGAACCACTATCCGCCACAGCAGTTGCAGCGCCAAACGAGATAGCTACCGCAGCAGCCACAGTAATGATTGTTTTTTTATATTTCATGATATTTTATCACTTTGTCCTTATTGTAACGATATTTTACACAACGTTTACGATAATACTCTGTATATATACAGTTGTCAATAGTTAATTTATACATTATTTTAATTCACAACAACAAATAGAGATTATTGTATCAAGCCATCACATCCAATACCATTTAAATAACACTTTATGAAATTTTTGTTAATTATTTGATAATACCAATATACCGCTTATTTCCACACTCTGTCCCCACTCAATAAGTACTCAATTCACACCGAACAGGTAAGTTTTAGAAACTCTTCTGTCCACAGTGCGAATTTATAATATGCCGTCTCGAGCAATTTATCAACGTTGCTGGGCGAATACCCAATCGCCTCTGCCAACTCATCAATGGATAACCGTTTGAAGTGGCGCAAATATATTGCACGACTGTACCGGTCTTCCATGTTATGCATTGCCTGACCAATTAAACGAATCATCAGCTTTGCATCACCATTTGCAATCAGATTGATTGTTGACTCCTCAACGTGATTACCAACACTGCTGTTCATTGGCATATCAGAAATGACTGGCGAGTGATACAAAGAATCAACGTTTGATATGTGGGCTAAGTCTAATAAGTCTTTAAATTCACTAGGCTTATTCACAGACAGCGGATTACCAAAGAAATCTGATACATTTTTTATTGTTTTTTCGCGATCATATTGCAATTTTTCTCTCCGTTCTGTCACTTCTATCCGCCAATTTTCGCTCTTCTTTCTACATGTTATAATATTAAAAACGTCAGGAGGTACTATGACCTTATTACTACTTCACGCTTTAATTTACTTTATGATTTTTCTATTGTTGATCACTCTTCTGATTGGCTTTTTAATACATAGCCGTGGCACGAAAGTAATTTCTATTTTCGGTATAACGATACAAATATTGTTACTGGTCTACCTAAATCACTTATAGTGAGATCGCATTTCTGTTACAAATTTCATCACAATATGCAACGCTGCGACCATTGCTGACACTAACACGCCAGACTCAATCGCATGCTGTAAGTTGTGTCCTATTTCAATCATTTCTTTTTAACCCAAATTCTTCCGCATTTTTTACACTTCATCCACTCGTGACTGCTGTTAAAACTAACAATTTTATAGTCATGTTTGCAGGTATTTTCTAAATACGCTTGGATAAGCCAATTTTTAGTGCGTACCATGTCTTCTTTAAAGCTGATAATAATGTCTCCCAACATCACTCGCCCTCCACTGGTAACTGCACCGCTTCTGTTAATGGGTTAGTCCATTTTTCAGCTTCTTCTTTGGTATCAAACTGTGTCGCATGTTCCTTATTATTGTTGTAAGTCAACTCACCTTCATCAGTGCAATAAAGCATATTACCACCTGCATTTGGAAGTATTCTTCTCACAAACCACTTCATATTAGATTCAACCTCAATGTGTTCCTCTAATTGTTCAAATCCTCTAATGCCGCGATTGTATTCGCTGAATAAATCAAATTCCGCCTGTGTCATCTTCACACGTGGGTGTAATGGTTCTGCTGTGTAAAGTGGTTCTGAACGTTTGTTAACTGGCTTTAATGTGCTATATCGCCAGCCTAAAGTTTCGCTGACGTCTTTTGTTCTGTATGCTACTGGTTCAGTCATCACTTATCTCCTTCATCATCAACAGGTGTGCCTTCAACAACGATTGAGTTATACTCATCTGCGTCAGTAATCAGTTCATCATCTTCATTAAATTGAGCATACTCACTAATAATTGCAGCGACCATAAATTGTGATAATTCAACCATTACATTTCCATCTTGCTTTTTTGCCATTTTTACTTATCTCCTCCGTGTAAAAACTCATGAAGATCATTGCCGATGTCATCAGGAATCATGCGTTCAATGTCGGCAGCTAATAAATCTGCGTTTTGATGTACGTTACCAACGACTTCATAAGTTTTCTCGTCATACCAACATACTGGCTCAAATCTTCCGTCAATATAGATAACAACTTCTATATTTCCACCTGCGCTTTTTAGAATGTCATTTTCATAAATTTCAACGCCGTTTTTGTCTTTGAGACCTGTGTATTGTTCAAGAACATCTCCAACAGAATGATAGATTGTAGTTGTGTTGCTACCAATACCACCCGTTACTTCAAATCCCATTCCAAGATTTTGTTTACCACTGTTCATATCAAGTGTTCTATATTCGTGTAATATACTATTCCACGCTCTAAACTTAATCTCTCGCATAACTATTCACTCCAATCAATATATTGTTCTTCATCGTTTTTCACTAGTTCAAAGACAGCTTGATCTCGTTCACTCCACGTATGGATTCCATGTGACATTCTTGTGTACCGATACTTTGAATATCGCAGTTTACCACCGTGATTTTCGGCGTATTTTTTTGCTTCGGTTAGTGTCATCATTCGCTCCATTCCGCAATATACTTATCTGCCGGCAGCACTCTGATGTGTCCGTCTGATGTGTGGACGAAATAAGTATCATCTTGTCTTGGCAAACCCATACCATCATAGTCTTCACCGAATTCTATTTTAGTAACCTTAGGCTCTTTGCCAGTCATCAAATAACCAAGTTTTGCGACCCCTTCACCCACTTCATAACGGATTGGTTTAGCAAAAACTCTTTCATTTATTTCCATTCCAATATTTCCCAATCCCACGCTCTGTAAGCTAACTATTTTCATAATCATTCTCCTTTCAAATGACCTGTTCTAAAATGTCTTTAACTAAATTAAGTGGTATATTTGACCGCTCGTTATAATCTCTAATTTGCTTCCTGCCTTGTCCTCTTGACCCAATAACAATATCTGCTTTAGATCCTGATGACATTTTCCCTAATGATAAGAACTTGTTAGACATAAACGTTGTCGGTTTCTTTGGAAAACTTTTATCATAGACCGCATAATGTGCAACATTCGCAATACCCACAAAGTTATAATTATGTTCCAAGTAGTACCAAATTTTTGAAGACTGTGGGTTTTCAATCACCCAGGTTTCGGGTTGGTACCTGTTGATTATTCTAATGGTGTTGTAGGCACACAATTCACCATTTATCCTAGTCAAAGTTGCCTTTGCTACATCACTTTTAAACGGCGTATCATTCTTTGATAAAATTCTATTTGCTGTTGATGGTGTCATATTTCCATCCTCCCAAACATAGAACTTATTGCCGCCTTTCATAGCACTAGCTACTGAAAAGCTCTCACAAGGTGGACTAGCCAGAATAATGTCTGGCTTAGGTAGCTTGTCCAACGTTTCAAACAATGACTTGTCACCAAATATCTCTTTAAAGTTAGATAGATCAGATTGATGAAATTAGAATTTTTGTTTAATTTGTCGATACCTATTGAGTAATTCTCGATATTGTCAAAGTATTTATCGATAGCTCGCTTATACGATGAATTGCCACTGTCAAACAATGACCAAACTATTTTCATCTCATCACACTTTCTATGCCTCCACCCTCCCTATCACATTCGGTTACGTTTTTTAGTAACACTGTATGTGCTTTAACTTCGTATAATAATATATATATAATTTATATATAGTAATTGTTACTTTGTTACTCTTGCCAGTTAAAACGTTGGTACGTCTGAATTTCAAAAGGTAACATTTTTTATTAAAAGTAACGCTTATTTTGTTACTTTTTGAAAACTTCTCATTTTCTAATTTAATTATTGTTACTTTTTTGATAGGCTCGGAACGTTTTTCCGTGTACCTTAACTAGCTTTTTTGTAAATTGTTCTCGTTGCATAACCATGTTGATTTGGCTCTTGATTATCTTTTGATTGTAGTCAATCATGTTGTTGTACAACTCACTTTCAACGTCTCGCACAAAGTCCGTGACCTTAATTTTGTCAAAGTCATGATACTGTAAGTCCAATACGTTCATGATGGTGTCATTCACTTCAGCGAATACGTTCAAATTGTCAGTC
>NZ_JACVUE010000014.1:0-47956 GCF_016624925.1 Leuconostoc sp. S50
TTTCATTTTACGGACTGAATAAAAATAGTCCATTTTTTTAGTATAAGAGCAATAAATGTTGACTATACCAATCAAGGTCTACATAAGCTTGTTTTTAAAGCCACTTTACTCATTGAAGTACTCCTTCAACAACCAAAACAAATTATAATTTGACAAACTGACTATTGTGATATAAAGTAATAAAAAAGAATAGGGATGTGCAGGCGATACCTATGTAAACATTGCCGTCGATGGAAAGGCTTTTTATGCGCATAAATGTTCTTCAACACACTCCAAATGAAGGTCCAGGAAGTATCGCCTCTTGGGCTTTTTCTCGTGGTCACGAATTTTTTGTTTATCATCCATATTTTTTTAGCGGTGTTTTGCCAAAAGCATCTGAAACTGACCTACTGATTATTCTAGGTGGGCCAATGAGCCCTAATGATGAACTGCCGTGGATCAAAAAAGAAAGAGAATTAATTAAAGAACTCCTAAGAAAAAATAAGCCAATTTTTGGGGCTTGCTACGGTGCACAGCAAATCGCTAAAGTTCTCGGTTCTAAAATCACTAAGTCCCCGTTTAAAGAAGTTGGATGGGCAAATGTTATTAAACAAAATGATTTAATTCCTAATCTTCCGGACAAATTACCAGTGTTGCATTGGCATGAAGAGATGTTCGAAGTACCAAAAAAAGCAACTCTGCTTTTCAGTAGTGAACTAGTATCAAACCAAGGATATCTTTATAACGAAAATGTTGTTGGGTTACAGTTTCATCTTGAACCTCAACAAATTGACGTTAATGAAATCGTAATCAATGATTATTCATATAGTCTAGTCAATAATGCACTCAAGCAGACAACAGATGAAATAGTAAATTTTCCAGTTCCTTCAATTAACAAAGAAATAATGTACGCAATTTTAGATTTTATAACTTTGTAATTTATATACATCTAAAATATTGATTAGAATACGTTTGAAGGAGTTTTAATACAATGGAAAACCTATTTTTAATTGATGGTTACGGTGGTTCACCAAAAGTAAACTGGCTTGATTGGGTTGGTCGAAATCTTGAAAATAAATTTCAAATTAACAAAATTTTTATCGACAAACCTGATGTAGCAGAAGTTCAAAAATTTGATAATGCTTTAGTTAGCCAAATAACTGAAGTCGAATCCTCTTATTTTATTAGTCATAGTTTGGGATGTGTGACCTTACTTCGTTATTTAATAAAGACTAAAAGAGTCCCTAAAGGCATTATTTTGGTTTCTCCATTTGATCAACAAGTTCTCGGATTTGAAATGTTTGATGATTTTTTTGTCCATGCATCTCTTGAACTCCTAAACTTAGATTCAAATAAATCAATTATAATTAGCAGTATGAATGACCCAATTATACCTTTTAAATACAGCCAGGAAGTGGCAGAAAAGCTTCAAATTCCGTTTATTCTTTTTCCAACCGGCGCTCATTTTCGTGCATCAGATGGCATGGTCAAGTTTCCAGAAATTTTGACTTATATTCAATCGTATTGGGAAAATTAATTTTTTTAAAGTAATTTAGCTTTAAATATTGCCTTTTGATCTGTACGTAATTTGGTTTCGAATGCGGTAAATATTTTTTGCCGTGTGCCCCAGACCCGCAAGCGGGATCAAACACGCTACGCTTGTCCTCCCAAGCCCTTGGGTGCCACTTCGCTTTGAGTCAAACATTGTGCAACAAGCACTAGCACAGAATAAAAGGGCTTCGTAAATTCGCTGCGCTGCTTGTGTCCCCATGTTCTTCGCCAAAACGAAATAACACACCAATCACAGGCAAGCCGACAGAAAAAAGTTTCTGCCAGGTGCGTACGTAATCAAGGAGAACTACTATGGATCGCATTACAAAAGTTATCACTACTATTGTCGCATCAATTATCATTTGTAACTTCCTTTGTTTAAATATTAGTGTTAACTGTTAGCCCAGTTTCTTTGCGAATTTTAGCAACAATCTCAGGTATCTGTTTTCTGTACTCACTGTTTAAGCGAGCTATTTGCTGTGAATGTGTTGCTTTGCCAATTTTATAGTATTCAAAGAAAATGTTGACTTTCTTTGAATATAATTGATCAACCACGCTCACCTCATAGATTGTGTTAGGTTGTTTAGCAAACATCTTTTTAATATCTACAATGATAGCATCAATTTGATTCATTCTTCTTTCACCACCGCTCTAATATTTTCAAAGGCAATATAGGACTCATTAATATACACCCCTAAATCAGAAAAACCATCGACCATACCTGTTAGGTTAGGCACTAAGTTGCCATCCGTGTCCTCAATATTTTGTTGTACAGTCACAAATTCATAATTCGCTGAGGCATGACGCAAGATATTTTGACAAGCCGTTAAGGACATCATTGGTAATTTAACAGGTATGGCATTTTTGGCTTGTGCTTCACGCTTTAAAGCTGAGGTATGGTCTGACAGAAAATAGCCATTCCACTTCACCTTGCCACGTTCGCGATAGTCGTTTTGAAAGTAATTGTTAATCATCTTACTAAATTCTGCATCACTCATTTATTTCACACTTTCTCACTAATTACCGTGTTTATTTCAAAATATTAATTTAGGTGATCACTGATTTTTATGTACCGATTAATAATTGATTTGTTTCGTTTTAGAAGTTCTCTACTATATTCTTTGTTATTGATTGAATGTTTTACATCAGTCCATAGAAGTGCTGCAACTTTCAAAGGTTGATTATACTTTTTTGATTCATCATCGGCCATAAAATCTTTTACAAAATTATTCCATTGATAGGTCTGTTCCTCTTTATTAGTTTCACAGATTGGCGGGTGTTCATAGACATCCATTAAATCTTGGATCGTAGCGTTAGTATTATGATTAATTTCTACTTCTCTCATTTTAACAGCCATTGCTTTTTTAAAGCTAAAGTGACCTAAGCCATAGTAATCTTTAAAAAACTGACGCGCCTCATTATTGAAACAAAAACCGGATTCTAATAGTTTTGTTTCTGGTGTCAAATTTGCTAATAAATCCCCTGTTCGCTTACTATTTCTTGTTATTGATATTTTAGATGAATCTTTGCCATCAAGAAATTGCTTGATATACTTGTTGAGTTCTGCTTTAGTTCCGACACTAGGTAGATGATGCTCATGGCAAATTATTTGTAATTCTGTCTTGTACCAATAAAATTTACTAAATTCCGAAAATGTCATATCTTTGGTAAAATCAGGTCTTTGCACTTTTTTATATTCCTTTATTCAATCATGTGAAAACAAACTACCCAGTCACTCATAGCTGTTACCTCCGTTATGACCACCAACCAGGCTGGCACGGTTAATCGCCGTACCTCCTTTTTCCTTCGACATTGCCCGCATCAGGGCTGTGGTGCCAAAGCGTTTTCGAATTTCATCAACGACTTGATCAAACTTATTGGATTTAATTGATTTTTCTGGTTGTTCAAATAGGTCAAGCTGTATCCCATTGTCTTGAATTAAGCCGCCATAATCAATCCCAATATGACGAATCACTTCACCATGCCAATGCTTTTCAAACAAAGCCACCATAATAGCCATTAGTTTTTGGGTATCATTAGTGGAATCAATCCTTTGTTGCTTTCGAAAACCATGAGACCCTTGGCGTTCGCTTTCTGCAAAGGAATAACCAATAAAAAGACTGACTAAACATGTTTGTTTCTTGTGTGCTCTAATTCTAGTAGCAACTTGCTCTGCCATTTCACGGACAACAATTTCAATCTCTTCTTTTTGTTTATAATCACGCGGCAATACCTGGGAATTACTGTATGATTTGCTTTTAGGCACAACCACCTCAGTCATATCTGTACGATCAATGCCCCAAGATAAGGCAAACAATTGCTCACCAACTAATCCCATCTTTGCTCTAAATTGATAAGGGTCCTGATGCGCTAAATCGTACATTGAATGGATACCCATCACTTCAAGTTTGTGTGCTGTCCGGGCACCAATACTCCAAACGTCATTTAACTTGGTAATTGGCCATAATTTTTTCGGCACATCCTCATAGTGCCAAATACCCGTCAGGTTTCTAGTGTGTTTAGCTTCAATGTCTAAAGCTATTTTTGCGAGTACAGGTGTGTCACCAATGCCAACTGTTAAATAGACACCCGTTTCCGCTCTAACTTGCTTTTGAATTTTAAAAGCGACTTCCTCAGGAGTTTTACCAAACAACCGCCAAGAGTGGGTCACGTCTAAAATAGACTCATCAATCGAGTACGGCAGCAAATTAATATCATCGGTATATTGACGATAAATATTATTGATTTTTAGGTTTTCAGCGATGTAATTATTCATCCTAGGATCTGCAATAAATAAGCCACGTACATCAGGTACATCACGTTGGCGCGTCACATTGCTAATCCCTAAATCCTTTTTCGCTGTTGGGGATGCCGCCAGGACCAAACCACCATTCGTGTTAGCTTGTTCAGACATCACAACTAGATCAGTTTTAAGTGGATTAAAACCACGTTCAACGTTCTCAACACTAGCGTAGAAACTTTTTGAATCAATCATAAAAATCACCCGTCGCTCTTCTTGTGTATAATCATATTCAGTTGCGATTGCGTTTTCCATCAGCAACCTCCAAAAACAATTGTGTATAATTCATTATACGAACAAGTGTTCGATTAAGCAAGCGAACAAAACATTAAATTTGTGACAAAATCAAAAGCTATGCTATAATAAAGACATAGAAAAGAGCCGTAGCGTGAACTACGACTCCTAGCAAACCCGTTTCAGACGGTGGCTAAGTTATAGTCAAATTAATGACCATTCACTCGTCAAAGTTAAGAATGGTCATTTTTTTGTGCTGTTTTTGATCAACACAACAACTAAAGTAATTAGTGTTAGGGTAAACCTCCCAAAGCTAATCATTAGTTGTAGCGCATCCGATACGGACACTAGGCATCTCCTTTCCTAGAATCTGGGCTTCTAGCTGTTACACCATAAGCACCACCTCCATTCGGGATAGCCACCATCTTAACTTGTCTGCTGTAACAAGTATATCATACCTGAAAATTACAATTGGTCTGAATCCTAATCGCTGGTAAAATTTAAAAAACGACTAACGAAATAAGGCTTGCAAATACTTTGTACACTCTTGTAAAGCTTATTTCTGAGCAGTAAATATTGTCTAACATTATTTAGGACAATGTTCGCTATGCTTGTACTAAAAATTCGTTGATTAGTATAAGCAATACAGCATATAAAGGTACTTCTATTTTGGCAATCTAGACATCCTTGAATAATCAATCAACATGACAAAGCCAAAACTTATTTTTTCAACCACGACTGCAACTCATCAAAATTTGTATTTGTGACGACAAAGCGAGGGACACCTTGTAAAATGTTTGGTAAATCATTGCTAACAATGCCGGGTTCCAGTAAAAAAATTCCCTGCATACCATGCCTATACATATATTGAGTTAGTGTAACATTCTGACTCCCATAGGGATAGGCAAAAACTGTCGGTGTGATACCGAGTTGATTTTTGATCTTGTTATATGACTTTTTATAATCAGAAATAATTGACTTTTTAGATATAGAAGTTGTTGATAAAATTGGTTTATTATCCTCTTGATAATGTAAATCATTTGTGTGCAGTCCAACAGTCACTTCTGGATGATTAGACAACTTAGATATTTCTTGCCATGTAGCTAACTGTTCCCCGTCCAAATTACTACCGACTCTACCGGTAATCACAAATATTGTAAATGGTAATCTTAAATCATACAACGTCGGCGCAGCGTTTCGTGGTAATGTAGTATCAATATCATCGAAAGTCAATACGACATGCTTTCCAGAAATTGTATTTTCATGACTGTGTTTAATGAACTCATCCATTGACCACACACTGATATGATGTGATTTCAGCCATTTCATTTGATGCATAAATGTTGTTTGATCAACATTATATTGCTGTAACTGAGGATTTTTGGATACATCTTGTGCAAATTCAACAGCAGCATTTTTCTTGAGAATTCGATGGTAGGCCAATACTAGAACACCATCCTTAACGTTGCTATTAGTTTTAGCGAAATTTTTATAAGTGTAATCTACTTTTCGTTCAATTTGTTGCTGTTTATTACCCTGCTGAACACCGAAATATATCATCATAAAAGAAATGAATAACATTACCAATATAAATAACAGAATTATTAATCTATACCTTTTCATCATTGATTTTCACCTGATACTGACTTAAAAACGCTGCTATCGCTGGAAACGAAGTAATTATTAAACAAACCATAATAATTTGCATCCCATGGTTAACCCCACTCGTATTTATGCCAAGTAATAAATTCAAAACAACAAAACTATCTGAGTAGACATGAAGTTGCGCGACAAACGCCAAAATAACGATAGTAAGGACAATTATCCACGCAAAGAGTGTTAAAATACCTGCTAAAATGTTACCTGAAAAATGTTTATGTCGAATAATTATTTTTTTATTCATTTATCTGCCTCGATCTGGACTTGTCCATGATCCTTTTCGTCTGTGTAAAGTACATACAATGATTTGAGAGGCAATGGCAGTAATCAACGCCGTCGTCCAATAAAAAGTGCTATAAAACGGGATTTCAAAAACATCGTGAAAAGACAATTGAGAATGTCTTTTGTCTTGAATAATGCCTTGACAAATCATAATAGAAAATAGCGCAATGTAAATTAATATAATCACGCCTGGCAACGAAAAAGTCTGGGTACCTATGGTCACGATAATATATTGAAAAAAAGTAATCAAAGCTAACCAAGCCCAAATGTGGCTAAATAACATATCAAACAGCAAAAATTTTTGTTTGACATCTTCATTGTGATAGACCCACTTTGCATTTTTTAAAAAAACTTCTAGACCACCTACCGACCATCTGATGCGTTGTTTAAAGTAGCCACTAAACGTCTCGGGTACAAGAATGTACGTTAATGCTAATGGCGTGTAATGTATCAGCCATTTTTTGCGACGTAAGCGCCATGTCATATCAATATCTTCTGTAACGACCGTCTTATCGAATCCGCCAACATCGCTTAATGCTTCACTACGATATAATGCGATAACACCTGCGACGGTCATTATGCCACCAAATAAACTATCTTGTGCACGCTTTATACGATCTATAATGCCAACGTATTCTAACGTTTGTAATCTGCCTAATATCGTTGTTCGATTACGGACTACCGGCTTTCCTGTCACAGCACCAACATTCTCTCTATCAAATTTTTTCAACATTTGATTCAATGCATTCGGATTCATTAGCGCGTCAGCATCTGTGACCAGCACATATTCTGATTCAACGTAGCTCATTGCTTCATTCAAAGCTTGAGCTTTACCCATGTTACTTGGTAATTCTAATAATTTAATTGACACTTCGGGTGTATTACGCAATAACCACTTTTTAACAACCGAGACAGTACAATCGTTGCTCTTATCATCAACAACAATAATAGTATAATTCGTATAATTTAATGCTACTAGCGATTTTAATGTGTCAATGACAGTGTGCTCTTCATTAAAAGTTGGCAATAAAATTGTCACACTTGCGTTAAGCAACGAATCATATTTTGAATCAGAAGTGTGAGACTGGTTACCAGATATCCAAGAACCTAGAATCCAAATTAAAGTCATTATGATTGGATAGTAAGTCGTATAGAACTGTAAAATGTTTGAAACGATTATCATAATGTTATGCTTTCCTAGTATTGGACAACTTTGACAAAATTTTTTCTACAATAAAAGACAATATTGTGGCCGAAATAAATGAACATATCACAATTAACGGTCCCCACACCAAACGATTATTAGTACTAGGAACCATCAATTTGAAATCATGGTAAATTATGCTGTCTGTGAGATCTGAAAACAAGTATATCGTGAGTGTCATGCCAGATATTTTTGTTAATATTTTATATTTCCGCTGTTTTTCTCGCTTAAATGGCAAACGAAGAAACAAGAGAAACAGTATGATTGCAACTATAAAGGGCTGATACCCCATATAATCATTTTCTGATGTCCATTTAAAAATTTTGCCGTAATTATTATTTACAGCAATCAGAGATATAACACTAAATATCGTTACTGACCAGAATAATAATTGTTTGAGCGGTATTTTTTGAATTTTAGAAAAATATGTTTTAAAGTAGACACCAAAATAGTAGTACCCTATCGGATAAGCCGCGGTCCACCAATCAGGCATGATTTTTCCAAAAACGTTAAATAATGAAGGTAAAAAAAACAAGATTACAGAAATTATCAAAATATAAAGATGATACTGTTCGTTAGATTGATAATGCCAAGCGGCATTTAGCACAGGTATCAGCAGGTACAAGCCAATATACATTTCTACATACCACGCATAACTATCAGTTGAAAAATCTAACATACCATACAATGCATCTGAGAACGATATTTTACTGCCAAGAATTAAGGTATGCCCTATCCAATCAATTATTGACACAATGACATACAGCAAAAGTGTTCGCCAAATTTTAACGATGTAACTGCTGGAAAGAACCTTGTCTCCCATCAAGAAACCTGTAGCCATAATAAACAACGGGACCGCTGTAATAAATATAGTCCTCAGAATCACATCAATTGTTGGCATCCATCCTGTGACACTAATATCATAAAATCCAGAATTCAACAAAAAATGTACAGAAACCACTGAAAATATGGCAAAAACTTTAATCACGTCAATTTGATATAGCCGTTTTCTCAAGTTATTCTCCTAAAATTACGCTCACAAAAACAATACTTTCCATTATAGGTATAAAAAGTAGCAAAAACATTCTCATATTATTGATTCAAAATAAAAAAAATAATAATCTTTTGGTGCATAAGTTTGCTAATTGAGATTACTCAAAGTAAAAAAGAGTTATAATATTAGCTATGGAACCTGATTACTTTGAAAAGCTAACAATTGAATTAAACCGTCACCCTCATCATATAATTGATTTAAATCAATGGCTTTTTGTAACCATAAATACGGCTAAATCAATCATTGATAATTCAGATAAATCCCAACTTATTTATTTAAAAAATTTTTTCAGTTGCACACAAACAAGTGAAGTACAACAGGTGTTTGACACAATCCAAGGTAAATTTGGTGATAAATACTTTTCAGAAAAGAATAGTTCAAATTATCAATACCTTTGTTCTCTAGTTGCAAATTTTCCAACAACATCGCTAACAGACGTGGAACATGAATTAATCAGTAGTTTTGTCAAAATAGACAAATACTTGTTATATGAGAATCTATAATTCAAAAACCAATTCACCATCTCGCCAATAATCATTTAGAAACGTTTGATTTCTATGAAATCAACAAGCGTTTTTATGTTGGTAAGACGATTTAAAAACTACAAATATTTTCAAAGGACGCCAACATCAATTTGATTGTTGGCTTTTTTATCGCAAGCAGAACAACACTTCACCACACCAAAGCAATGTTTGTCATACTAAAAAGGTCTCCACATTAGCTTGCACTAATCTAAAGACCCTTTGTGACATAACTGTTAATGCCGTTTCATACTTTTAATTGGGTAAGTTAACGAAATCATACTTGGTATTACCATCGGTAACACAATAACTAATATAATTAATCCAAATATCACTGTAATGGCTACTTGAATTAGTGTCAATACTCCCGATGGTATTAACGCTGCAAACGTCCCACCTAAGATGAGCGCTGCTGATAGCACAACAACACCAATAATACCTGTCGCTTTGAGAATTCTATCTCTTGCAGACGGAACTGACTGCTGTAAGTCACGATACTTCATCATCAAAAAGATACTGTAGTCTACACCTAATGCGAGTAGCATTATAAATGCAAAAAATGGCGTCGTCCAAGACAGCATATCCTCTTTGAGGAAGAAGTGACTCACAATTTGTGTCAAACTCAGCGCCATCACATAGGACACAAGCAAAGTAGCCATAATGTATAACGGCTGAAGCAAAGAGCGGGTAATAAATATCAACGCAATCATAATTCCAACAACCATTATGATTCCAGTCCGAATAAAGTCTGCTGAAGCTATTGATCTTGTATCGTTAGTCTTAGCAGTTTGACCACCAATTGCAGCTACTGCATCAGATAATCCAGTACCTTTGAGTGCATTTTCCACCTGCGTTTGTAATTGAGACACTTTTTTCATAGCTTTTTCAGAACTTGGATTGCTATCTAAAACTATATTCAAGCTGGTTGATTTTTTGTTCTCCGACATATAGGCGTCAAGTGCAGATTGATATTCCTTTCCATTAAGTATATTTTTTGGAACATAATAAGTCTTAGCTGCTGAAGAATTTTTCAAACCAATTAAATAATCGTTAGCTGAAGACAAGCCATTACCAATTTGTGTTGCGCCTTGACTTCCTTCATGTAATCCTGACTGCAAAACCTGTACTTGACCGGCCGTTGCTGCCAAAGATTGATACATCGTTAGCTGACCGTTACTCAAATCACTAATGCCAGCAGTAAGTTGACTTTGATTATCCGTCAGGCTTTGACTGCCTGCCTTGAGATCAGACATAGAATTATTAACCGTCACCGCACCAGAAGCTGCGCTGGAAACACCTGTCGTGTAACTTTGTAAGCTAGTGTGCATATTTGATACGCCGGCCTGTAATTGAGACAAACCATTGGTTAGTTGCTGGGAACCATTAACAAGACCCGGCTGACTCTTGTTGCCTTGTAAGGCAGTTAATATTTTTTGTGTCCCGTCAATAGCGTCGTTTAATTGATCAAGAGCAGACATTGAAGCTTCGTTGGCTTGAATGGCATTTGATGCTAATTTGCCCAAATTATTGATCTGTTCCTCGAGTGAATTCAGACGACTTAATTCTGAAGTGAGTGTATCCCCAACTTTTTGAAAACTAGTCGTATCATCTGCCATTTTTTTGGCGACGGAACTAGCTGTTGCAATTTTTTTAGCATTTGCATTCTGTGCACTGCTAATTTGTGCGTTGATTGATTTCGACTGATTTTGTAGCGTCGATTTCAATGCAGCTTGTTGTGTTTCGCTAAGTGCTGATTGCGCATTAACTGTATTAATAATCGTATTAATATCTGAATCAGACAACACTGTAATCGGATCGCTACCAACTGAATCAGAAGACAACAAACTACTCAATTCATCCGCATCTTTTTTGATATTATCACTGCTTTGTGCCAAAAGGCTTGATGTTTCGCTTATGTCTGACATACTTTCTTGATTGCCAGTTTGTTTTAGTAATGAAGCCATTGCCGCATTCACCGACTGAAGACTGGACTTCAAATCAGCAATTTGTTTTTGTTGTGCTACTTTGTTGTTACCAGCCTGCGAAATAATCGCCGACTCTAGCTGCTGTAATCCACTAGTAATTTGTGCAGATCCGTTATGCAGTTGACTGACACTTGTGTTTAAAGTCGTGACACCAGATTGAATGTCAGACTGATGTGAATTTAGTGCAGAAAGACCTTCAGCTAAATCAGAGGTTCCAGCACTCATCATGCCAATACCATCATTTAAATCACTGGTGCCTTGATACAGCTGCGCACTACCATTTTTTAATGTATTAGAACCATCAACTAATTGCTTTGCACCATCTACGCCTTCATTAACATCGCTGTTAGCAAGTTGAGTACTTGCTTCTTGTAGGCTAGTACCCAAACTTTTCGATCCGTCAATAGCACTTTGCAAGCCGTCGGTGACAGTTCCTAATTGATTGCGTACATATAATTCCTTTATTTTTGAACCACCAGGTTGTGTGGCAGAGGTAACTGTTTTTACCCCATTTGTTTTTTTCAATTTTTCAACTAAACCATCAATCGTTTGTAAACTATCCGCATTATCTAATCGATTATTTGATTTGATGTAAAGTGTAGAGGGCTCAGCAGTTCCTTCAGAAAAGTGTTTCTGAACAACTTTGAAGCCCTTCTTAGCTGCAACATTGTCCCCCAATTCGGTTAACGTATCGTAATTGAGTTGCGTGTTATAGGTAGCAAATAGTGGAATGGCCATGATGACAACAGCCAATAAAGCCGACAAAGGGTATTGAATCGATTTTTTTGCAATACCGTGCCACAACTTACTATCAGCACTTTCAGAAAATTTTTTACTTGGCCAAAATAAGTATTTGCCAAAAACTGCCATAAAAAATGGATTTAGCGTTAAAAGTACGAGTAAAAGCACTGCAACAGCAATTGATACACCAACAGCCGACTGATAAATTGAAAATTTAGCCAATGCTAGTGTTGCAAAGCCAATCAAAACCGAAATGCCACTAAACAAAATTGTTCGGCCAGCCGTTTTTAACGCCCTTTTTGTCGCTTCTAGCTTATCATAACCAGCTTGAAGTTCTGCTTTAAATTGATCAAACAACAGAATGTTATAATCCGTTCCGATACCAAATAAGACAACAACCATGAACACTTGTGTGAAATTTGACAATGGAAAGTTAAATTTATCAACAAGGTTCATCACAACACTCAGAGCTGTAATAAATGAAACACCGACTGATAGTAAGGACACCAACGGTGTGATAACTGATCTGAAAACAATCATTAAGACCAAGAAAATAAATATAACAGTTATCCATTCAGTTTTCTGCAGACCTTTTTCAATTTCTTCAGAAAAATCATCTTCTAGAATGTCACTGCCTGTCACATAGGTTTTGACACCATCGGTTTGTGCTTGTTGTGTAATCGTTTTTGTCATTTGACTGACAGATTGTTGTTTACCAACGGTGAGTTGCACTAATTCGGTTGTTTTGTCTTTAGAGACCAGCTGAGCTCTTGCTTCTGAGCCATCTTCTGGGGCTAAAATAGATTTGATGTGATAGGCTGATTTATTATTGTTAAAATTCGCCACTGTTTTTGCAATATTTTTTGCTTGGTTAGTGGTAATTTTTTTATCACCATTATTGAAAACAACAATGACTTGGCGTGTATTATCTTGACCCTTACCCCAATTGTCTTGAATTTTTTGTGCCACTTCACTTTTGACAGTGCTCGGTAAACTTGTATCCCCTTTGTCTTTAATGAGCTGACTGGTATTTGGCAACAACATGATAGCTGAAACCATAATGACTAACCAAATCGCAGCTTGTATGATAAATGACTTTTTACTACCTTTCACGCGATATTTCCTCCAGCAATTATTCGCACACTATGTTATTAAACAGACACAGTGTGTGTTTAAAGTATATCATAACGAATTTCTATTACAAAGATTATTTAAAAGCCTAGGAAGATTGTCAAACGTTCATTTCTAAATAAAAAACCACCACCATAAAAGTATCAACTTATTTGATATAATAATTTTGAAACAAATTAATTCAAAATATCAGGAAAATAAAATGGTCGGTACAAAAAATAATCGCCGTGCACAACAAACACGACAAAATATACAGGATGCTTTGATACATCTCATGAGTGAAAAAAAATTCAATAGTATTTCAGTAACCGATATTTGTAAAATAGCAGATATTAACCGTGGTACATTTTATGCGCATTTTGTCGATGTTGCAGATTGTATGCACTATATGGAAAAAGAAACGGCGAATGAATTATTTGACATCTTAAAAAATGATAAGCAAAGCGATCCCGTAGAAGTATTGTTAGAGGCAATATTTGAATTGGTGAAAAAAAATAATAAAGTCTTCAACTACATTTTAAGTGAAGATCAAGATTTCTTGCTGCACACGCTCTCGACAACAAAACAGAATTTTTTTGAACAACTAGTACCAAAACATGATGACTTATCTGACAGTGAAAGACAATTTTTCTATGAGTACACGCTGAATGGCATTGTTGGTATGATTCGGCATTGGATCAAAAATGGTATGCGCGAATCACCCAAAACACTCGTAACCTACTTAGATAAATGGTGTTAGCCATTTGGAATCAAAAAGCAACAATGATTTAAAAATCATTGTTGCTTTTCTGTTGCATTACGTTAAAAATTTTTGTAAAAAGCGACAAGCGTTCCTTGATCAGCAGACCTAAAACCAAACTTTTCATAAAAATGCCTGACATCAGGCGCTTCTTCCGTCAATAACACTTTTTGACTAACTGCTGGATACTGACTCAAAACACGATTCATTAATTCTGTGCCAACCTGTTGACTTTGAAATTTTGGGTCAACTAGAATATCTTGTATAAAAATAATTGTCTCTCCATCCCCCACAACGCGAACTAATCCGACTAATTGATTATCTGCCCACGCACTGACAACCATTAATGAATTTGCAACAGCAGCCATAAGATTTACACGAGTGTTAGTATAGGCAAACCAACCGACACTATTGTACAATTTGGTTAAATCATTTTCTGCGATTGTTTGATTGATTTGATAATTGATCATTTTTTGCTCCTAATTAAAGATAGTAATCATTTAATTAGACGTTTTTTTGATAAAGTAGCATTTTAATCCTCCTTTTTTTCATACTATCACAGTGTGATGCTTTGACAAAATAAAAAAGCAACTTCGCGGGCGAAATTACTTTTTAAGATTAAAAACTATACTTATTGTCGTTATTGTCTTTAATATATCTCGACGTCATACCTTGTGCTTCTAAGTACTCACGGAATGGCACTAAATCCTGCGCTTCATATTTTTCCTTGTAGGCCTCAACAACTGATTCGCTATACAAATTAGTGTCTAACTTTAGGGTTTCAACAGGAATAGGACGATCTTTGGTGATTTTTGCATCGACCACAACGACGCGACCTTGATTGTAATAATCAAGTGCTTCTTTCATTACCCGATCAATATCTTCAATTCGACTAACAGTCAAGCCAACAGCACCTTGCGCTTCGGCAATTTTAGCATAATCAACATCTGTGAAATCAACACCAAAATTGTACGTATTCGTGTCTTCATACTTATTTTTGATAAATCCGTATTCTGTATTAGTAAATACAACGTTAATGACTGGTAACTTATAGCGCACGTTGGTAACAACATCTGGATAGGTCATTGAAAACGCCCCGTCTCCCATCAAATTCCACACTTGACGGTCCGGATAAGTGTTTTTGGCACCAATCCCACCTGGCAACCCAATCCCCATTGTGGCAAACAACGGTGATGTCCGCCACATATTTTTGTCTGTCATATGCAAATGACGCACGGACATTTGCGTAACATTACCGACATCAATTGAGAAAATAGCATCTTCTGCTGCGTATTTATTGATTGCATTATAAACTTGATAGGCCTGCAAATCACCTTCCGTTTTTTGCTCAAGTTTATCCATATAGCCACGCCAATTTTTGACATTAGCCACGTTTGCCTGCCACCAAGGTGAATCGTTTACGGGTGAGACTTTATCTAAAATGGCTGCGATCGCTTCACCCGCATCCCCTAGAATAGCGACGTCATTTTGATGACGCTTACCCAACATTGCCGGATTATTGTCAATTTGTATAAACTTATTTACGTTACGAAAAGTGCCTTCAACTTCTGAGAACGGGAAATTTGTACCAACAAACAAGACAGTATCAGCTTCCAGGATGGCTTCGTTAGCTGGCTTCCAACCAACACGGAAAGTGGAGCCAGTGAAACCTTCAAAATCCCAATCAAATGTTTCAAAGTTTTTACCTGTTGTAATAATTGGTGCTTTCATCTTACGAGATAGCGCTTGGACTGCTGCCCCATGACCCATCGTACCAATACCAGCATAAATCACTGGACGCTTAGCTTGGTTAAGAATGTCGACAGCAGCAGTAATATCGGATTCATCAACTGGTGCGGACTTATATTCTTTATAAGTTAAGCCAGACGAATAAAGTGGGGTCGAATAAAGTGAATCAGCATCAATTTCGGTAAAGCCAAAATCAGCTGGTACTTCTAGTACAGCTACCCCACGTTTGGCAATTGCCGTCCGAATAGCATCATCAACAAGATGTGGCAACTGTTCTGCGGTTGCGACACGACGATTATAAACAGCTATATTGTCATACATTGGATTCTGATTTAATTCTTGAAACGAATCCATATTTAACTCACGTACTGGTTTGGAACCTAAAATAGCCAACACTGGAATATTATCCATTGCCGCGTCATAAAGACCATTTATTAAATGCGTTGCCCCGGGTCCACCTGAACCAACAGCAACACCCAAGTTACCACCGAACTTCCATTGCATAACAGCTGCCATAGCGCCAACTTCTTCATGTTTGACCTGCAGAAATTTGATTTTATTTTCTGGATCACCCATCGCATTCATCAGCCCGCTCAAAGTACCTGATGGAATACCGTACATCGTGTGAACGCCCCATCCTGACATAACTTTTAAGGCTGCTAATCCGGCCGAAATTTTATTATCTGACATGCTACTATTTTCCTCCTAAACATGAAAGCATTGTAAGCGCTTTCATTTTGATAAATAAAATTATATACGAATTTACAATTAATATCAAGCGTTTTCATGATTTATTCACTTGTGCTCATTGCTTTGGTATCAAATGTTTCAGCTTGTTTTATGATTATAGTTTCACAAAGTTTAACAGATTAGCTTTTTAAATAGATTTTACTAATAATGATTTGTCTAAGCAAATATGTTCATATAGGCTAGCACGACAGAACAGATTGTCAAACCAAAAATATCTAAATTATTCTAAAATGTGTTTTAGCTAAAAGTAAAACATTCACATTGCATAGTCACTAATAAAAAAATAACCGATGAATCGACAAACGACGATAACGGTTATTTTTTAACAAACTTTTTATTTTAGTATTCGCCCCAATATTTAGACATTGTTTGTTTACCAACGCCTGGGTTGAAACTATTAGTTGGATCATTTTTCTTATAGTGCTTGATTAAGGCCGGCGCTGCCAAATATAGATGACCAACATTGTGTTCGGCTGGATAAACAGCGTGACGCTCATCCAAAATTTTAAGCATCTCTTTTTTAAGTTCATGCGCATCGACGCCAGGTTTTAGAATATAATCTTGGTGCATGACGTGATCAAGTAAGTGACCATAATAAATTTTGTGTTCTATTTTGTCTTCAATTTCTTTAGGCAAATGCTCGAACCATTTATAATCATTACTTGCCAACGCAATATCTAGTGGCAAAATGTCAATGCTATCCTGTTTCAGTTCTTGATAACGAATCGCAACACCAGCTGTTACGTAGCGGTGAGTTGCCGCCTTACTGGTCTCATTGGCGTCGGCTTCAAAGTAGTCGCCACTGGCCTTGTCAAAATAAGATTTGAGATATTCTCGCGCTTCTTCGATACCATTACCAGCCATTTTCAATTGTAGGTAATGGTCGTATTTTTCGTAATAATCATCTATTCGTTTTGGCATTTGATTAGGAAATAAATTACTTAATGTTTGAAGCAAGCGATCTGGGAAATAAGGCTTGAAAAACGGAATGTGCTTCAAAAAGCGTTCGCCCCAAGCTTTTAGCGCAAACATTTGGGGCAAATGACCCGTTCCAATTTTCTCAATCACAATTAGCGAGTCTTTACCATATTTCTTGGCCAATTTATAAGCATTTTTATGCATATATTCACCAGAAACAGGCAATTCTTTGAATGTCGTCATAATATGGCGACGAATATCTTCCAACTCATCGGGATTATTCGTTCCAATGTAAAACATTTGTGTTTTTTTATCCATTGGGAATGTATCTAAGCGGACAGCCAATGCCGCAACGTGTCCGGACGATCCAGATACTTCATACAATTCTTTAGGATTTGCATTGTATCGAATAGGCTTATCAGATTCAACGTCACGCACAACCTGTTCATGATGGAACATTGAACCATGATGTTCAGTAGCTGGTACTTGATTCAAATCAAAATTGCGGTTCTGCAAATTAGTAATAATCTCTTCGGGCGTTTTGCCCAAATCAATGCCTAAATGGTTAACTAAGTGCATTTCGTCATGTTCATCAATCCAAACATACAATGATAGCTCTGTATAAGCTGGACCTCTTCTGATCAAAGCACCACCAGAATTGTTGTTAATACCACCAATGACCGATGCACCCAAATTAGATGAGCCAATGACTGAATGTGGTTCACGTTTAAGTGGTCGCAATTCATTTTCTAAGTGAAACAGTGTCGTACCGGGGAATGCAAGTACCTGTTCCCCATTATTGATTAACTGTAAATCTTTAATTTTCATGCCGTTCACAACAACAGCAGAACGGTCATAACCCGGGGCTGGTACGGAACCCTCAGTCAAACTAGTGTTGGCTGCTTGCATAATAATGATAATATTGTTGTCATGCAAAACATTAAGCACGCGCCACATTGCCATTAAAGTGGTTGGAAATACTACTGCAACTGCATCGCCCTTACCTGAGCGGTACCCTTTCCTAAAACGTAAAGATTTTGCTTTGTTAGTAATAACATTTTTTTTACCAACAACATTGACTAGTTCTTCGACTAAGTCCATATTAACTTCTCCCCTCTATAACGTTTGTAAAAAACGTTTTAATCATTACGCTTTTAATGATACGCTTTTTTTGATATTTTGGTTAATAAAACAATTAAATCTCATTTCAAAGCGTATCCTTGCAAATAAAAAAAGTATCAAAACCTTTAAAATTCTGATACTCACCTATTGATATACGAAATTATTTGACCAACAATACATCAGCGTCTGCCCGTTCTGAAACATAGCGCGCCGTCGAACCAATAAACATTCGAGTTAACAAAGTCGTACCTGTTTTACCCATTACAATCAAATCAGGTTTGAATTTTTCCATGACTTCATTAACAAGTATAAATCGCGCATCACCCTTAAAAACGTGCGTATCATACAAAACATCACTTTCTGCCAAAACACCGGCTGCCTTCGCAACATTTTCATTGGCTAACTTAGTCAAACTGTCAGTCATCGATGCATAAAAAACTTGGCTGCCGTCGTGATAGGCAACAGTAGAATACTGAATGACACTAATTACTTCTACTTTTGCACCATATTTTTTGGCTAAACTCGCACTATATGCTACTGCATGCATGGCCGCGTCACTACCATCAGTAGCAACAACGATTGTCTTCATCATTTGTTTCTCCTTTCTACCTTGGTTTGCAGTGGTTTCATGTCGTTGTGACTAATTTAAAACAACCCACTCGGGGATGATGATCCAACCAAAACAGTCAAATAGTACCATCTTTGTCATCAATCAATTAACTTTATGCACGAAGCATGACGATTAATCTTTCAGTACAAACAACGAGCAAGTTGTTAATTAAATTAGAAATTGAGTCGAAAGTTATCAACAAAATTCTGATATTAACTTTCTCTATCACCATTATACAATTATTTATATAATAATGGAAGCGTTTACACTATCATAGCCAGTGTTTTAATGATATGATTAATAAACTAATCATTGACATTCTGAGTTACGCAGTTCTACTTTTTTTCTGCTGTAGGAAAAACATAATAAATATTATCATAGCAATCATTATTATCATGAGCAAAAAGTTTCGCATGCCTTGCTCAATTTTCCAAGAACCAAACAAAGCAGCTACCGTGGTCCCAGCAGCGCCCATAAACATTTGGCTGGCTTGCAAAATAGCATTTGCATCGTTTTGATCATTAATTTGAACATCTGCGATTGCAGCTGTCATACCCGTACTAAAAGCCATACTCCGACCGATCGTGAAAATAGTATAGGAAAGAATAACCATTAATAAATTCAGGTTGTTCGTGACGAAATACATAAACAATACGGACAGCGTAAAAATAGAATTACCCGTGATAAGTAATTTTTTGGGGCCAATTTTATCATATAATGACCCAAATAATGGCGACAAAAATGCCCCTACTAAAGTGCCAGGGAGTAACGAAAATCCTGCTAATAGACTTGACGTATGATGAATTGTCTGCAAGTAGTTTGGAATTAACAAACCAAGGCCCAAATTAGCAAACATATATAACGTCACAGGAATCAGTAATAATGTAAAAGATTTTAGTTTAAATAACCTGATGTTTAAAAATGTTTTTTCACTTCTCAGAGAACGATAAATAAAGAGTAAAAGTGTGATAGCTGTAATGCTTAGCGTTACAGGGTTAATCATACCGCTCTCAAATTGATTAATCGTCAAAATACCTGAGATTAAAGCTATGCTGAGTAGGATAAAAGCAATCAGGTCGAATGACGGCGTTTGATGATTCGCAGTTTTTTTAGGTATCGTAAACCATCCAAGGCATAAGGACACCACCGGAATAATTAGTAGTGTGATGAAAATAGAACGCCAACCCAAACTGCTAATTAAAGCACCACCATAACTAGGTCCAAATGAGGGTGCTAAACTAATGACCATCGATCCAATTCCCATCCAAACACCTATTTTATGCCTTGGTATTAGCATCAGGATTAAGTTGAACATTAAAGGCATCGCAATTCCTGCGGAAATGCCTTCTAAAACTCTTCCTAATAGTAAAATACCTAAATTAGTTGCCAAACCAGCGAATAAAGAACCAATAACAAAAAGCAAATTAGCCAAAATCCACATCAACCTCACGCCAAATCTTTTCGTTAAATAGGCGCTTATTGTCATTGTTACGGTTACGGCCAACAAATAGGCAGTCGTTATCCATTGAATATTATTCAAAGATGTGTGAAAAATTGCTGTTAGTTCCGGAAAAGTAACATTCATCGCGGTTTCCACCATAATACCGCCGGCCGCTAAAATAGCAACCGCAATAATGCTTAATTTATTTTTGTTATTGATCATCATGACCATCCCAACTTATTTTTGATACATGCTTTAAAAATGACACAATGACATCTCTTTCCCCGTCTGAATAGCCATTAAGTACATAACTATCATGACTTTGGATGATAGTTTTAATCACATCACTAATATCAAATCCCTTTGTCGTCAAAAAAATTTCTTTTACTCGCTTATCTTTTGCTGATTCACGGCGTACAATAAAATTTTTGGCTACCATACGGTCAATTAATAGCGTAACAGTTGAACTTTTGATATTAAATTCTTGCTCAATTTCTCTTTGATTAACTGTTTTTTTACCAGATGATAATCTCAAGAAATCAATCATTGCCATTTGTGCTGCAGTCAAATCATACCGCCGCGCCACGCTATCCAGAGCATTATTCAGAGCATAATAAGCCTCTTTTAACAGTTTTCCCATATTTTCAGTCATAAATAGATTTCCTTTTTAGATAGTTAGCTAACTAATTAAATATAGCAAAAGAAATATTATTTTGCAAATTATAATTTGGGGTTATTTAAAAACCGTTTACCTTGAATTGTGTGGTAAAAGGTTTTTCTTTTAATTGTTCATTACTAAATAATAATTGATTAACTCAGTTCTGCGAGTACAACATCTCGCGCTACTTTCAAATGTCGTAGTGCGTCGACTGTTTGTTCCTCAGTTCTTGTCTTCAAGCCACAGTCCGGATTAACCCAGAATTGTTTCGCATCAATTACTTTTAATCCTCGTCGAATGTTTTCTTCAATTTCAGTCGTTGTGGGAATCCTTGGTGAATGAATATCATAAACACCCAAACCAATCTGTTTGTCATATTTAGCATTTTCAAAAGCAGCAATGATTTCGCCGTGTGAACGTGATGTTTCAATCGAAATCACATCAGCATCTAAGTTTGATATTGTGTCGATAATATCTTCAAAGTCTGAATAACACATGTGTGTATGAATCTGTGTTTCATCTTGAACACCTGTTGTCGTAATTTTAAATGAATAAACAGCTTCATTCAAATAATCTTGCCAATGACGTTTTTTTAGCGGTAATCCCTCACGTAATGCGGGTTCATCGACTTGAATAATCTTAATGCCAGCCCTTTCCAAATTAATGACTTCCTGTCTCAACGCCAAAGCAATTTGATTCTGAACTGTCGCGCGTGGCACATCATCTCTTACAAATGACCAATTAACAATGGTCAAGGGTGCAGTAATCATGCCCTTCACCGGTTTATCTGTTTGTTCTTGTGCAAAAGTCGATTCAGCAACCGTAATTGGTTCTAAATAATCAACATCCCCATAAATAACTGGTGGTCTAACACCTCGTGAGCCATAAGACTGCACCCATCCGTTTTGCGTGGCAAAAAAGCCAGCTAACTTTTGACCAAAGTATTCCACCATATCGGTCCGTTCAAATTCACCATGCACCAAGACATCTAGCCCAAGTTTTTCTTGTAGTTCGATCCAACGTTTTGTTTCTGCTTTAACAAAGTCTTGATACTCCAAATCAGATATTTCCTTTTTACGCCATGCGGCACGCTTTGCCCGCACAACGGCAGTTTGGGGAAATGAGCCAATAGTTGTCGTGGGTAAAAGCGGCAAATTTAAAATATCATCTTGTTTTTTTGAACGGATAGCATATTGTGATTGACGTTCAAATCGTTGTTTGGATAAATTCTTTATTGCCGCTTGAACATTGACATTGTTACGAGCCTCTGAATCTTTTAGCACTTTCAAAGCACGTTTGTTGTCCTCAAAAGTATCAACATCTTGGTTGCCATTTAAAGCATTTGTAAGTGTGACTAATTCCTGAAGCTTTTCATCAGCAAATGCTAAACCGCCAAATAACGCGGCGCTTGCTGCTGTTTCGTATTTTTTTGTGATTGGGACGTGGAGCAAAGAATTGCTGGGTTGTAACCACAAATTTGGCGCCAAAGATTGCAATGTTTTCGCTAAGTCAAGTTTTTCTTGCAAATTAGCTGTCCATATATTGTGACCATCGACTATACCTGCGGCTAATATCTTATTCTCAGGGAAACCATACTGTTGAATGCTTTTTAAATTCTCGTCATTGCCATGCACAAAGTCCAGACCAATCGCCTGTACTGGCAAATCCACCACAGCTTGATAAGTGTCGAGTGAATCAAAGTACGTTTGTAATTCAATATTTAGCTTGGGTGCAATCTCGTGTAAATAAGCTGTCACACGCTGATAAGGCGCAATAGCTGAATCGTCGTCAATTTTGACCAAACTCGGTTCGTCCAATTGAACCCACTGAACACCTGCTTCCTGTAGTTCTTGAAAAACCTGACCATAAAGTGGTAATATTTGATCCAAAAGTCGATTGATATCTTCTGGTGATGATACATATTCACCGTTAAGTTTACCAAGCTTTATTAGCGTGACTGGCCCCAGAATAACTGGTTTACCGTTGATATTTAATTCTTCTTTTGCCTCTTGCCAATAGCGTAACCAACGATTATCTAAAAGGCGTGGTTTAGTATTGTCAAATTCGGGAACAGTGTAATGGTAGTTAATATTAAACCATTTTGTCATATCCGCCGCCACATTTTCCTTATTACCACGAGCAACAGCATAATATTCTGATAGCGTTAGCGGACGGTCATAACTACCAAAACGTGTTGGAATGAGATTAAATGCCGCGATAGTGTCCAAAACATGATCATAATCTGAGTTGTCAGCAACCGGAATGATATCTAATCCAAATGCGCGTTGCTTTTTTAAATTATTAAGTCTTAATGACTTAGCAGTTTCATGGAATTTTTGATCATCAATTTCACCACGCCAATAGGCTTCTAATAACTTTTTCCATTCTCTATGTTCACCTAAGCGGGGATAGCCTAAATTTGAAGATTTTACAATATTGCTCATGTCTTACTCCTGTATTTTGTATTGTTTACTAAATGTGATTTTTTAAACAGCGTATCTTTTATTTTTGCACTGAATATAGTCGTTTATTTTTGGTAACATCGTTGTCAAAATGTCTGCTTGATTCATTGCATAAAGGTGAATGCCATCTACCCCATGATCTAATAAATCATAAATCTGTTCCATAGCATAAGCCATGCCAGCTTGTCGAAGTGCCTCTGGATTGTCTTGATATTTATGCACGATTTTAGCTAGTTTGGCTGGTAAAGAGGAACCAATCATGTAAGTTAGCTTTTCAACCTGTTTTTGACTAATAATAGGCAAAATGCCCGCTGATACTGGAATCTGAATGTAATTATTTTTTAGCTCTTCTTGCATTTTGTAAAAAGCATGATTATCAAAAAACAATTGTGAAATGAGAAATTGACTGCCTGCACTAATTTTTTCTCTCACACCACCGACACTGATTCCAGTAATTGGATTATCAACATGTCCCTCGGGATAAACTGCAGCACCAATGCTAAAATCGTTTTCTTTTTTTATATCCGTAATGAGATCTTTTGCAAATGGATAGCAACTATTATCATAATCCGATGACGGCAAGTCGCCCCGAACCGCCAAAATATTTTCAATTCCAGCGGCTTTCATCTCACTCAAATTCTGATGCAAAGTTGCTGGTGTTTGGTTAATGCCAGTTAAATGGTGAAGCGCCGTTACACCAAAGTGATTTTGGATGTAGCTGGCAATTTGTTGTGTGCGTTCATGATTTGCACTGCCCCCGGCACCGTATGTAACACTAATAAAGTCAACTCCCGCTTGTCTTGGATTCAATTCCTCTAGTGTTTGAAAAAGTGAGGTCACACTTTCTTCCTGGTGCGGTGGATAAACTTCAAACGATAAAACCGGAACAGGTTTTGTTTTGTAAATTTGATTAATTTTCGTCATAATTTTTCCTTTTAATTAAACTAACTGTCTGTTCAATTAAAAAGACATGACTGCATCCACTGCCCCACTACCATTCAGATAAACAGCCGTTGTCATTTTGTTAGCATGTAAGTAATATATTTTTTGAAAATTAACTCGCATATTGATTTACCTAGTATTGATTAGAAATTAAAAAAAATCCCATAATCTTCACCTAACAGGCAAAGATTATGGGACGATTGAATCGCGTTACCACCCAAATTCTGCCAAGCATTACTGCTTGACACTTAACAGGTACATCTGATGAGATACCCTGACGCGTTAACGGGCGCACCCGAGTAGCATTTACTAAGAGCTCATACTACTTACGACTCCAAGACCATTTTCAACTTCGTTGTAATACCAACTTTCACCAAACGTTGGTTCTCTTTAATCACACAGTAAGTTTACTTATCTCTTCAATGTCTCATCTATTTGTAATCACTATACTCTTATTATCATTTTATTGCAATACCATATTTGACTAATTTTCTTGAATAATCCGTTTCACTTACGATTATTATTTTCAGAAAACGTCATGCAAGTTAAAGAAAATAGTGCCGTCTTTTGCAATATTTTTCAAGAATGGTATTATATTATTTATATCTAACAGAAAAAAAGGAGTTTACATGCGAATTGATACATCAAAATATCCAGAAGGTGACGAGGCAATTTCATCTGACAGAATTAAACGACTCAAACTACTCAGTCGATTAGCAACATTGATGTGCATAGCAATGTATATATCCTATATTCCTCAAATCATGAGTAATTTTTCAGGACATCCAGTTGGTTTTTTGCAACCCTTTGTAGCCATGATTAACGCGTCTTTGTGGACCGGTTATGGTTGGAACAAAACCTATAAAGACTGGCCAGTAATTATTGCTAATGTCCCCGGCATCTTTTTTGGCTTAGTAACTGTCATCACAATTTACATTCATTAAAAAACGCTACTTTTTCAAAAAAATGAAAAAGTAGCGTTTTAATTCCGAAAATATTAATGATTTTTCGGCGTCCATACTTTACGCTCACTGTCATCTGGATAATAATGACCATTTGGAATGGACTGTAACTCAATTAAAGTACCCCAAGGCGCAAGAACGTATACACTGCCGTTGCCTTTTGTATCCTCATATTTTGAATTACCATGAATTTCTGATAGTGGCCTAGCACCCGCTTGTTGGGCCTTATTTAAGGCATTTTCAATATCAGCTACAAATATTGAAATATGATTGATACCAAGATCTTGTAAGCCAACGGGTTTACTTTGACTATTCGCTTGCATTTCAAACAATTCAAGACCTGGTCCTTGTTGCCCAATAACCAACATCCTTTGTCTGACAATTTTGGTTGTCTCATCAATACCCAGTTGACGTGCTGTTGTTTCACCTGTTCTAGGTTGGTCATCATGAGATAAACCATCATAAGCTATTTTAGCATTGAAAGCAGCCTTGAAAAATTGGGTCGCTTCATCAATACTTGGCACTGTTATCCCTATGTGATTAATACCCAATATATTTTTATCGTTTTGCAATAGATAACCTCCGTAAACGAATGATACTGAAATAGTGGTACTAGACATTAAAGGTATTCTATCACTTTGGTGATAGGTTGTAATGCTATTTGTTTACCGGTCAATTATTTTATTGTTATGAACAATTTCAATAAAATTTTCAATCATCTGGTTTCCTTGAGGTGTTCCAATTGACTCAGGATGGAATTGTAGTCCGAATATCGGTAATGATTCGTGTTGAATCGCCATTATTTCGTTATCGTCTGTCGATAGTCCAGTAACGATAAAATGTTCTGGGACATGATGTGCATCCAAGACTAACGAATGATATCGCATGACTTTCAATATTTTCCCACCATATAAGTCCGAATGATGGACAGTGACCATATTTGAGGTTTTACCATGTTTGATGACACTAGCTTTTTTCACTTTGCCACCAAAAACTTCTCCGATAGCCTGATGGCCTAAACATATACCTAACATTGGTTTTTTATCAGCAAAGTGACGAATCATGTTTTCCATCTCACCAGCCTGATTGGGTTGTCCAGGACCTGGGGAAAAAATAATCCCATTGGCACGGTTAGCAATCGTATAAAGTCGTTCATCATCATTTCTCAGGACAACTAATGAAGTTTTAGTGCCAATAATTTGTGCTAGATTATAGGTAAACGAGTCATAATTATCTACTAATAAAATCATCTGTTCACTCCCACGCTTAGTAATGCCTTAGCTTTATTCAATGTTTCTTGATATTCATTTTCTGCCACAGAGTCATACACAATGCCAGCACCTGCTTGAACATATCCTTTTTTATTTTTAACAATCATTGTGCGGATTGCTATTGCAAAATCCATTTGGTTGTCGCGAGATAAATACCCAATTGCCCCCGCATAAACACCGCGACTGACAGATTCCATTTCATAAATGCGCTGTAGTGCCCGTACTTTAGGTGCTCCGCTGACTGTTCCAGCTGGTAGAGTCGCTTTCAACGCAGAAATTGCAGGCGTATGTTCATTTAATTTACCACTAACCTCAGAGACCAAATGCATAATGTAACGATACTTTTGAATTTCAAGCAGTGTGGTCACTTGTACACTACCAAATTGAGATACTTTTCCAAGGTCATTACGACCAAGGTCAACTAACATACGATGTTCAGCCAGTTCTTTTTCATTATTTTTTAGCTCTTGGGCAATTGCAATATCTTCCTCAACCGTTTGTCCTCTTTTTCTAGTCCCAGCAATCGGATTAGTCGTTACTGTTTCACCACGGACCGTGACCAAACTTTCAGGAGATGAACCAATGATTTGATAGTCACCATAATCCATATAGTACATGTATGGCGATGGATTAGTGCGTCGTAATTGCCTATAAAAATCAAACGGCTTATCATCAAACGCAAAGCTAAATCTTTGAGAGGGCACCATTTGAAACATATCACCGTCTTGAATTAGCTCTTTTGTATGGTTAACAATCGCTTCGAACTGATCTGGCGTTAAGTTTGATTTTGGTTTTAAATCGTGTAATTGCACAGGTACGAGTTCATCAGCGATTGGTAGTTTTAACTTATTTTCGATAGCCATACTGATTTCATTTAAATTGCCACGGCCTGAATAAACGTTATCAACGACGATTTGAATTTTTTCCAACTGATGGTCAAAAATAATAAACGTTTCATATAGAAACAAATGACTATCTGGCATACCTAAATCGTTTTCAGGCAGATTGTTTAATTTTTCATACGTGGCTATCATATCAAATCCTACGTAACCAATAGCGCCTCCTTGAAAAGGCAATTCGTCCAGGCATTCATCTTCCGTAACCACCAAATCTTGTAAAGCCATTAATGGATCATTATGCTCAGTCGTTTGCCCATCAATTGTCACTGAATGACCCACCGTGCTAAACTCATGTACCGGATCAACTGCAATAATTGAATAACGAGATTTTTCACTATCAGTCGGTACTGACTCTAGTAGAAAGCTGTGTTCACCGCGCAAACGAAAATAGGCGCTAATAACGGTTAAAGTGTCTGCATCAATCGTTTTGATTTGTCGCATTGCGTGCTCCTTTCATTTTTTGAATAAATTCAATTAAGTATATCGTGGCATCATCAGGATGCTCTTCGATTATCCTAACAAGTGCTGAACCAACTATAATCGCATCTGCAGAGGAAAATAATTTAGCTTGATCATAGGTAGTAATACCAAATCCCACCGCAACTGGAATATCTGTCAATTCCTTTATGCTAGTGACAATTTTGTCTGCTTCGTTAGACAATTCATTTTGTGACCCAGTTATTCCTAAAGAACTAACGACATAGATAAATCCGGAAGCATGTGACACAATTTTAGCCAATCGATTACCGGATTGTAATGTCACAAGTTGAATAAATGCACGTCCGTATTGTTGCGCAATATTTAGAAATACCTCTTGTTCTTCTAAAGGCATATCTGGCATAATAATGCCCTGAATATTCAAAGACTTCATCTTACTCAAAAATTTTTCATAACCATATTTAAAAACAGGATTGGTATATGTCAAGAACACCAAAGGTACATTGGTATGCTTACGAACCTCAGTCATTAATCTGAACACGTCCTCTGTTGTTGTGCCCTTTGCAAGTACTTTTTGATCAGCATTCATTATTGTTGGCCCATCGGCGCTAGGATCACTGAAAGCTATGCCAACTTCAATTAAATCCGCTCCAGCATTTGCCATATCAACTATATATTTAGCACTTTTTTCAAAATCAGGATATCCGGCTACGGTAAATCCAATAAAAGCATTTTTATGTTTTAACGCTTGTATAATGTCATTCATTTATTACTCCTTGCTATACGCACCAACTCTCGCATCTTTTCTAAGTTTTTTATACCATTAACCTCTGATCCTGAACTAATATCAACTGTTTTGGGATTCAATAAAGAGATTGCTCTCTGTAAATTATGCGTTGTTAAACCGCCAGCCAGAAAATCTAAAGGGTCATCAGGTTTAAATTTGCGCCAATCAAATATTTTCCCTGTGCCTGCGCCTTCATCAATCATACGGTTTTTCGCGCATGTTTTAAATTGAAAGTCTGGCTTCATAACCTTAATAACTGACAGACCCGAACTTTGAATTTCATCAACCTGTTGCTCAGTTTCTTGACCATGGAGCTGAGCTACTTGAATAATATCCTTGTACGCGAGAATTTCACTGGTGTTTTGGTTAGAAAATACGCCCACTAAGGGGATATCTATATTCAACGTATTTCGCATTTTTTGGGCTAATTCAAAAGTTACCGAACGATGCCGATTTGGAACCAGGATAATACCAGCTAAATCTGGTTTAACTTCATTTAAATAATCAACATCTTGTAAACGAAAGTTGCCACATAACTTAATTCGTGTCATTCATCACCTCTTAATTGATTAATCTTTGCTATTTTATTCGTAGCACGCATGAAAGTTTCACCAACTAAAATACCATTCACGCCATTCTGTTCCAAAACCTCGACATCTGTCCGGGTTTTGATTCCTGACTCAGAAATAAAGAGTACATCAGCAGGCACTAACTGGCGTAAACGAATTGTATTATTAAAATCTACAGTAAAGTTTTTTAAATTTCGGTTATTAACACCAATAATTCGTGCCTTTGCGTTTACTGCTCGTTTAATTTCTTCATCATTATGTGCCTCAACAATAGCGGAAAGCCCTAATTTATTTGCTAAAGACAGATATGACCCTAATTCGTCATCAGTTAGAATTGCAACAATTAACAAAATAATTTGCGCCCCTGCCGCTTTAGCTTCATAAATCATATAAGGATCAATGATAAAATCTTTGCGAAGTGTTGGTATATTATTTTTCGCTGCGACATTTTTCAAAATATCAAGAGAACCTTTAAAGTAAGTTTCTTCAGTCAAAACACTGATTGCATCCACACCGGCTTTTTCGTATTCATCAGCAATTTGTTGATAATCGAACGCTTCAGGAGACACAATTTGTCCCTTTGAGGGTGAGGCTTGTTTAATTTCGGCGATTACAGAAATTTTGTCACTATACAAATTATTTTCAAAAGAAAACGTATTGGAATTTGGTAGACTCTTAACCTCTTTTTTCAAATCAACAAGTGTTTTTTTTGTTTGTCGCTTTAACATATTTTGTCGTGAAGCACTAACTAAATTATCTAATATCATGTAGTGGCCGCCTTAGTCGTTTGTTGTAGTAATTCTAATTGTCTTAATGCTTTTCCACTATCCAATATGTGTTCAGCCAATTGAATTGCCTCGTCAATTGTTGCTGCTTTTTGAGCTATCAATAATGCTAACGCAGCATTTAAAATCACGACGTCTTTCATTGGTCCCGAGATAATGCCAGATAAAATATTGCGAGTAATTTGAGCATTTTCAACAGGTGTACCACCACGCAAAGTTTGAATTGATACAAAATCAAAGCCATACTCTGTCGGGTTAAAAGTTTTTTCTTTTATTTGACCATCAGCTAATACGACCAAATCTGTTTTCGTCGTTAAAGTGACTTCATCCAATCCGTCCTGCCCATGAACTAATATCGCTTTTTTGACACCTAACTCGGAAAAAACTTTTGCCAACGGAACTAAGAGTTTTTTTGAATATACCCCAATCAACATTGTTTGGGGTCGTGCGGGATTTGTCAGTGGTCCTAGAATATTAAATATTGTACGAAAACCTAGGGACTTTCGAATTGCACCCACATACTTCATAGCTGGATGATATGAACGAGCAAATAAAAAAGTTTGCCCGGCGTGAGATAGAACATCAGTGGCCTGTTGAGGTTTCAAATCAATTGCAACATTCAATGCCTCTAAGGCATCGGCTGTCCCTGACTTAGAACTGGCAGCACGATTACCATGTTTCACAACTGGCACACCAGCTGCAGCGACTATGAAACTGGCAGTTGTCGAAATATTAAATGTGCCCGACAAATCACCACCAGTACCAACAATATCGATTGCGTCAAAAGCCGGCTCAATTTTAGTTGCATGTGCTATCATGGCTTTTGCAGAACCAACAATTTCAGAAACTGATTCTTTCTTGATTGCTAATCCCATTAAATAGGCAGAAATTTCTGGATCAGAAACTTTTCCGTCCATAATATCATTCATAACCTGAAACGCATCTTCAGAACTCAAGTCTTGCGATTTAATTAATTTTGACAACGCTTTTTGAATATTACTCATGAATGTCCACTCCCTTGTATCGCGCAATAGCAGCAACATCTTTATCACCACGTCCACTCAAATTAACCATAATTTGTTGATCTTTTCTCATTTTTGGCGCGATTTTCATTGCATACGCCACAGCGTGCGCACTCTCAATTGCCGCAATAATACCCTCCTTTTTGGCAATATATTCAAATGCCTCTACTGCTTCCTCATCTGTAATTGGCACGTATTTTGCCCGATTAATATCTTTTAAATAAGCGTGTTCCGGTCCAATCCCTGGGTAATCTAATCCCGCTGAAATGCTATATACAGGATCAATTTGACCATCAGCAGACTGCAAAAATTGTGATTTCATACCATGAAAAATCCCAGTTGTTCCAAGTGCCATTGTCGCTGCTGTTTGCTGAGTATTAACACCTTTACCAGCAGCTTCAATACCTATTAATTCAACCTCCGGATCATCAATAAATTTGGCAAATGCCCCAATCGCATTCGATCCTCCGCCAACTGCGGCGAGAACTGCATCTGGTAATCGCCCCGTCTGCTCTAAGAATTGGCTTCTAGCTTCCTCACTAATAATTGACTGGAAATATTTGACCATTTCTGGAAATGGATGTGGTCCAACGGCCGAACCGAGTACGTAAAATGTATCATCAATTCTTTTAGTCCAATCTTGAAATGTAGCATTGACTGCATCTTTTAAAACTTGTGTTCCCGTTGTAACGGCATGAACTTTAGCGCCAAGCAATTCCATACGATATACATTTAATGCTTGTCGTTCGGTATCTTCTTTACCCATAAATATTTCAGCTTCCATACCAAACAAAGCAGCAGCTGTGGCTGTTGCCACCCCATGTTGTCCAGCACCTGTTTCAGCAATTAATCTCGTTTTACCCATTCGTTTTGCAATTAATGCTTGACCTAAAACATTGTTGATTTTGTGTGCGCCCGTGTGATTTAAATCTTCTCTTTTTAAATAAATTTGTGCACCGCCCAAATCTTTAGACATATTTCTTGCATAATACAACATAGATGGTCGATTTGCATAGTTGTCAAATAAGTCTTTCAATTCGTGATTAAAAATTGGATCCTCTTTATATTTATTAAAGGCTTCTGTGACCTCATTAATTGCAGGCATTAATAATTCCGGAACAAATTGTCCACCATATTCACCGTAGTATCCTTTTTTTGTCATTCTTTTCCTCTTTTCTTTAAGCAAACAAAAAACCGCCCTGAAAAATTTGCTTTTGCAAAAATTTCAGGACGGTTTCCCGCGGTGCCACCTGATTTCGTCCAAATCAAATGGTACTTAAAAAACCACTCGAATTAAAACGCGTCTCAACAGTTATCTAACAATAACCTGATCACTGACGTAGATCTCACGTTTGGCAGTACTAAAGATTTCTCTTGTTCAACCAACCCTCAATGGTCCATTTGCCATGTTGCGTTCGGCCCTACTTCCAGTAACAAGGGCTCCCTGTACGTGCACACATGGTTTGATCTCCATCTCAACGGTTTATGACGTTTTTTAGATTAAATACATTGTAAATCTTTTATTAGAATTATGCAACACTTTTATAATGTTCCATATTTTTGTCATGCTTTACTTCTAAGCATACGTCGATATTTGTCCAATTCTGTCACGACCAAAACAATCAAACCTGTTATCAAAATAATAACCCAATGTTGCCATGAAAGATCTGACGTTGAGAAAACACCTTGCATGAAAGGGACATAAGTGAAAATAATTTGTAAGAAAATCATCGCGCCAATCGCGCCAAATGCCATAGGGTTTGTCCAAAATGATCGGCTAAGTGCTGGCGCAGCGGTACGAATATTAAACAGATAAAAAATCTTTCCAAAAATAATAACGTTAACCGCCATAGTACTGGCCACGGCAAAACCAGTCATACTGTCTAAGTATTCAAATACTGCGAGTGCAACGGCAGCAATAATAACACTAACATATACCATTTGAAATACATCATATCGACTCATTAATTTATCTGATGTTTTACGTGGCGGACGGGACATTAAACCGGGTTCCGCGGGTTCAAATATAAAGGCCAACTGTAATGTCAGCGCAGAAACCATGTTAATCCATAGAAGTTGCGTGGCTGTTAACGGCATTGGTTGTTGTAACAAAATGCTGAACACAACAATCAATCCCTCAGCAAAACTTGTTGGCAATAGATACAAGATCGTTTTACGAATGTTGTCGTACAAACGGCGCCCCTGAGCAATCGCTGTTTTAATGGTTGAAAAATCATCATTAGCCAAAACCATGTCTGCTGAATCTTTGGCAACATCGGTGCCTTTGACACCCATCGCAACACCAATGTCAGCCCGCTTTAATGCGGGTGCATCGTTAACGCCATCACCCGTCATGGCTGTCACTAGTCCATTTGCCTGATATGCCGCAACAATGCGCAATTTATCTTGTGGCGTTGTTCTAGCAAAAACATCATACTTTGTCACGACACTAGCCAACATGTCATCAGTCATTGCTTCAACTTCAGATCCTGTAATGGTTTGAATATTGTTAGCCAATCCTAACTGCTGCCCAATTGCTTTAGCTGTGTCAGGGCTGTCACCAGTAATCATTTTAACGTGAATACCTGCTTGACGCATATCCTTTATAGCATCAATAACTTCTGGCCGTGGCGGATCAATAATTGCGGCTAACCCCAAGAACGTGATACCACTAGCTTTTAAGCTTTCGTGTGTCACTTCATTAACATCATCTGCAACATCAGCATAACCGACGGCAATGACTCTTTTACCAGATTGCGCAAATTTTGCTGCTAAATCAGACCAATATTTTCTTCGGAATGTCGTACTATTCTCTGCTAAATCAAATAATTTGTCAGGGGATCCTTTAATTGCAATAAAGCGATGCTGCTGTTGATTTTCAGATAAGCGTGCCATATAACGATAATCTGAATCAAAAGGAATACGGTCAATTTCATTTAATTTTGGTTCTTTTGGACCAAAAGCTTTATAGTACGCGGATAAAAATGCTGCATCGGTTGGCTCACCATTAATTTCCCACGCACCATTTTCTTCCGTAAGGAAAGTATCATTAGCCTGCTGACCCATAGTCAGAAACATCTCTAGCTTGCTGATTTTTTTAGCATCAACCACTCGCCCATCGATTTGAATATCGCCCTCTGGTGCATAGCCTGTTCCAGTGACCGTATAATGTTTTTCATCAATGACAATATCTTGGATAGTCATTTCATTTTTGGTCAGTGTACCTGTTTTGTCAGAAGCAATAATATCAACGGCACCAAGCGTTTCAGCTGCTGGTAATGTCTTAACAATTGCATGCTTTTTAGTTAACTTTTGCACGCCTGTCGCCAAAATAATTGAGGTTGCCGCCGGCAGTCCCTCAGGCATTGAACCAACAATCATTGCGATAATCGCCATTACTAAAGTTGGCAAATCATAAATATTAAGCGCCCACCCCAATACAAACATAACTGCAGCTACGGCAATGATGAGCCATGAAATGCCACGCCCTAGGGCATCTAACTCTTTGGTCAATGGTGACTTGTTACCTGAAACATCAGCCACACTCTGAGAAATTTGACCAATTTGTGTATCAACGCCTGTTGCAACAACAATACCAGTTGCACTACCATTAGTGACAGCCGTCGAAGCATAAGCCATATTACTACGCTCAGCTAGAGGTACAGATGCTGCTAAAATTTGTTCATTTTTTAAAACAGAGTCTGCTTCCCCTGTCAACGAAGATTCCTGAATACGTAAATTATCAACGTCAATAAGACGCAGATCAGCTGGGACGTTGTCGCCAGCTTCCAAATAAACTAAATCGCCCAAGACCAATTCACGAGCAGGAACATCAAAACGGTCACTATTTCTTATAACAGTTGCCTCAACCGACAACATATTTTTTATTTTATCAAGTGCGTTACTGGCGTTAACTTCTTGAAAATAACCAATCATCGCGTTAATAAAGACAACCAAGGCAATAACTGTTGCGTCAGAATAGTGACCCATTAAAAGTGTCAAGCCAACAGCAATTAACAAAATATAAATAATCACATTGTTAAACTGGCGTAGAAAAATAAGCCACTTCGGTACTGATTTAACAGCAACCTCATTGTAACCATATTTTTGAATTAGCTGTGTAACGTCGTCACTGTCAAGACCATCAGGATAATTGGCCTGCAAATCATCAACAATTTCTGTCCATTCCTGATGATGAAATTTCGACGTGCGCGATAACGGAACGTCGTCCGATTCATTTGTTTTCGTGTTCATTTGACACACTCCTTTAAGAGAAAAAATCTTTGCGTCTTGCTGTTTAAGGTTGGCCGCTAGGTATCAAATGCCTAGTTAGTCAGTTTCCCACGCATATGCGCCGCTACTCCCGCAAGGGTGTGAAATCAAAATGAACGAACTGTTAATTGTCTTTAAATTTTATCATGTCATTTTTTTTATTGCAAATTTAATGCACGTCGATCACAAGTTTTGTATTGCGTACTCGCAAACTAGCACCAACAAAAATACATCTACTTTTCATCACTCGGAGTTACCTTAGTGTTGTACGTTTTTTCAATAAAGTGTTTGATTTCAGTCACGAGTTCAATCACTGATGGTGAGGCTACTTTACTTTTGTTGGTGACTAACACAATTTTTCGGCTGGCTGGCTTTTCAAAGGGAATTATTGCTATGTTTCCAGGATTCTTTTGCAATGCCAATTTTGGTAATATACCCAACCCAATACCTGCTTCAACCATTGCAATAATCGACTGATCATCAATTGAAAAATTGATGGCATTTGGCTCGACACGATAATAATCTAAAATTAGCTTTGTGTCTCTGTCATAATCAACTTTCTGTAAAATAAACTTGTGATTCACGATATCTTGTTCTGTCATAGTTTGGCCATTCTTTGGTACAAACCCTTCTGGTGTCACACAATAAATTGGATCTTCTAAGAGTGGTATGACGTCAAGATTTTCACTGACGGGCAACGTTGTAAAGCCGACGTCCAATTCCCCAGATTTGATATATTGCGTAATTTCTTCAAAACTACCTTGCACAATTGAAATATCTATTTCTGGGTATTTTTTGGAAAACACGCCTAAAATGTGAGGTAACCAATTAATGCAGACACTACTAAAAGCGCCAATTTTGATTGAACCTGATTGTAGTCCTTTAATGTCATCACTAATTTGCATTAGCGTCGCCTCATCCGACAGTAATTGCTGAATGTATGGCAGCACTTGACTACCTTCAGAGGTCAAAGTCATGCCCGAACGGCTCCTCAAAAAAAGCGGAAACCCTAACTGCTCTTCCAGTTGATTGATAGAGTGACTAACGGCGCTCGGTGTTACATTTAACAGTTGTGAGGCGTGAAAAAAAGACCCATAACGCACTACCGAAACAAAGACGTGATAAGAAAAGGTTGACATGATACACTCCTTAGAATACTTTTTTTCATGTAAAATTGAAAAAGTTTAATTTTATTAATTATACAAGATACTTTAATATATAACATAGTGATTGGGGGAAAATAAATTGGCACAAACTAACAAATTATCACGTACATTATCTGGTCGTCATATCAACATGATTGCCCTGGGCGGTACAATCGGCACTGGTCTATTTTTGGGCGCTGGTGATTCAATTCAAAAAGCTGGACCATCTATTATCTTAATCTATATGATCACCGGTTTTTTTATTTTTTCAATGATGCGGGCACTGGGTGAACTCTTGCTATCCGATCAAAATCAAACGGTTTTTATTGGTTTTATGAAAAAATATTTGGGTAATCGCGTGGGATTCGTTATGGGATGGACCTACTGGTTAGGTTGGATCATTATTGCCATGGCAGAATTAACAGCGATTGGCAAGTACATGCAATTTTGGTTACCACAATCACCAGCTTGGTTGTGGGAATTGATATTTCTTGGCATTTTGTATAGCATGAATATTTTCGCAGTTAAGGCTTTCGGTGAAACAGAATTTTGGTTTGCTCTGATAAAAATAATTGCCATTTTATCAATGATTGGTATTGGCATATTTATGGTTGTTTTTCATATTCATAGTGAAGTAGGCACAACTAAATTATCAACTTTATGGGTGCATGGCTTAGTAGCTAATCATGGTAACAGCATATTGTCGGCTTTTCAGATGGCATTTTTCGCATTTTTAGGTGTTGAATTTGTTGGCATAACGGCCGCAGAGACGAAAAACCCGCTTAAAACAATACCAAAATCTATCAACACCATCATTATTCGAATTCTCATTTTCTACGTGGGTGCTTTACTCGCTATTATGACAATTCAACCATGGACCAATTACACTGCAAGCATGTCACCCTTTGTTCAAGTTTTTTCAGGAATAGGTATTCCTGCAGCAGCCGGAATCATTAATTTTGTCATTTTGACAGCCGCTGCTTCGTCTCTGAATAGTGCTTTGTTCACAACTGGCCGTATGATTTTTTCTTTATCACCAAAACAAAGTTTTTTTAATCGACTGAATCAACATTTCATTCCAATGCGCGGTATCACCGTATCAGCAATTTTAGTTGCTTCTGTCATTTTAGTTAACATGATTTTCCCAAAAGATGCTTTTGGATTAGTCACAGCCACTGCGTCAGCGACATTTATTATTATCTATATTTTTCTTTTACTTACCCACATCAAGTACCGACACTCTCAGGATTTTTTGAATGGTGGCAAAAAATTTCTAATGCCGGGTGGCATATTCTCAAGTTATCTCACCATATTGTTTTTGTTGTTTGTATTTTTTATTTTATTATTTTCAAAGGCAACCATGTTAACAACTTTATTGGCAGTTTGCTGGTTCCTGATACTTTTCACAATTAGTTTTGTCAAAATAAAAAAATAATTTTCAAACAGTTACAACCGTATCGTTGACGATATTCACTTATGGCGTGATTGTTGTCTCGGTTACGAACACATAATTTACCATACACAAAAGGTGTTCGCCACAATTCTTTTCTTTGCGGCGAACACCTTTTTGCTTCTTACATTTCGATTAAAACTTTTGCTGATTGGTTACTATCCTTGGCAATCGCAAATGCTTCCCTGAAGTCGCTCGCTGGAAATATTTGCGTCACAACAGTCTGAATTGCAGGATTCTGAGACAAAATATCAAGCGCTAAATCAATCTCGTCATTAAAACGAAAACTACCTTTATAGGTTAATTCTTTCCCATTAATTGCGGAAATGTTCACCGAAATATTTTGATCAATCATCATGCCAACCTGCATAATCGTTGCACCTAAAGCCGCTGCTTTGAAAGCAGCGCTGATGGCGGGTGCAGCGCCCGAACATTCTAAAATTAAATCAAATTCATTATCTGGTAAATTATCTGTCGCAACATTAATCGTGTGATTCACTCCTAAAGCTTCAGCACGTTTTAACGGCGCGTTTAAAACATCAGATATGGTGACATTACTAGCACCTAATGCAACTGCGCCCCCGGCAGCTAACAAACCAATCGGACCAGCACCTGAAACCAAGACGCGTTTATCCTTCACACCCTCCGCCAACTTGATAGCATGCAACCCAACAGCCAATGGCTCTGCCAAAGCAGCTGATTTTAATGACAAGTTATTTGGCACGATACGAATTTGATCTGGACGAATAGCCATTTTTTCAACCATCCCGCCTTGTGTATGTGGCATATATTGCGCCGATCCTAAGTACCGCCCATTTGGCCAAATTTCAGGACGTTCTGCAAGCTGGTCCTGTTTGTCACCAAATGTCGCTGGATGAACTGTTATATTGGTCCCCGCTGGAATAGTCTTACCATCGATCGTAACTAATTCATCAAGTACCCCACTGATTTCATGTCCTGGAATCAGCGGTTCGCGAATAACTGACTGCCCCACCGAACCGGCAGCTAAATAGTGAAGATCCGAGCCACAAATGCCAATGTATTTGGGACTAAATATGACTTCTCCCGACTTCTTTTCGGGTGTGGGTAAGTCTTTCAAATCAATAGTTTCTTTGCCAGAAATAACGATTGCTTTCATCAAAAATTCTCCTTTTCTATGTAAGCGCTTACGTAATTACAAATAGAATATATACCAAGCATTAGCTATTGTCAATTAATTGAACTAGTAACCCTTTTTCTACCCCCAAAAACCATGACACCTGATGTTGTCATGGTTTTACTCAAAAATCGAGAATTTTAGTATATATGCTTTTATTTTTTCCTGATGCGCACTATTAATATCACAGCTGTCAACAATCTCGCCACCATATTTACGGTAAAATGACAAGGCATTATTTTCAGCTAATACCTCGACGTACATATCTTGGTACCCAAGTCTGCGTACATTATTTTTTGCTACTAAAAATAATTGCTCCCCAATCCTTTGTTTTTGATACTGTTGCAGTAAATAAAGTGTTGCTAAAAAAGCACAATTTTCCTCATGATATTCTCTAACCTCAATGGAACAAAATCCAACAATTTGATTTTCAACTTCAGCAACGTAAACCTGCTTTTCTTCGTCAGCTAACGTTTCTTGCCACCCAGTCTTTCGTGTTTCCGAATTTAAGTGATTTAAAAAATAACTCGAAAAAATATTGCTGTACGTCTCCTGCCATGATTTAATGTGCACGTTAGTTATAGGCAAAGCATCAATTATGTTTGCGCTTCTAATTGTTATATTTGACATGGCATCCCTTTCGTATGTTTTATATTGTGTCACAATTCTGCTACTAAAATGACCATTTTGAATTATTGCAACTCGGCATGATCACTTGTTGTTGGAGTAATAATGAGTGATTCTATACGTTGCATGTTTAATCTATACTTATTACGACCAATTTTATCAATGAATCCTTCGTCTACAAGTTGGTTATAGGTGTACAAAAGATGTCGATAACTGATGCCTAAATATTCCATAACCAGTTGATGGGGTTCACTATATTCAGAGTTATAGGCATCATTCAGCATAAAAGTCGCTAATCTTTCCTTAAATGAATACGCTTTAGCAGTCAACATCAAATCAGTACGTTTGATAATTTTATTAGCCAAATAATGATTAAATTGTTGTAAAAAAGCAACATCATTAATCAAATATTTAGTTACTATTGCTTGCGGAATTGCTAAACAAACGCTGCTTCCTAAAGATGCTACCTGCTTGTAGCTAGTAGTGACTCCGACTAACTCTAACTCACCAATCCAATCATTTCTATTCAAAAATTCTAGCAGTGTGCTCTCACCGTCATTGGATAAAAAAATGACCTTGGCTCGTCCTTGAAGTAATAATAGAAGCCTTTTTTGTGTTTGATTTTCTTCAGAACTAGTTATAATATCGCCATTCTTAAAATAATAAATTTCACTATTTTTGTACACGTCCTTTGATAAATTTTTTAAATTGTACTGTTCAATCATGGTTGATGTAATCATAATTCACCTCCCTAATGTGCGATTTAGCATATTTGGATTATATCACATTGGTTATACTAAGAATAACATCAATCATTTAGGAGAATAATCATGATTAAAAACATCATTTTTGATTTAGATGACACCTTACTAGATTTTCAACGTGGTGAATATGAAGGTGTTCGTAGTATTTTAAAAAATGCCGGTGCCCCCGATATAGAAGAAGCCTTCAAAATATATGGCCGAGTCAATGCTGCTGTTTGGCAGCAAATCGAATCTGGTGATGCAGCACAACCACTATTGAATCGCCGGTTTTCTGATACCCTAAATCAATTAAATATTAAGTCCGACGGTCAACAATTGGAGCAAATATATCGTGACCATCTTAACCATAATTTTCACGTTATTCCTGGCGCCACAAATCTATTAAAACAACTCAAATCAAATGGATTTAGACTAATTGTGGGGACAAACGGTGTTGCAAAAACACAACATGAGCGATTAGTTGGTTCAGGAATCAACAGTTATTTTGATGAAATTTTTATTTCTGAAGAAATCGGTTACCGAAAACCGGAGCCTCAATTTTTCGAAACAATCTTAGACAATAATCCTGACCGAAACATCAGCAACACTGTGATGATTGGTGATCGCCTTTCAGCCGATATTGTTGGCGCTAATGCCGTTGGTATGAAAAGTATCTGGTACAATCCGCATCAAAATCAAGCCACCAGCAAATCAGCTCCCACCTACATCGCGAATGACTATCAGGATATTTTAGACTTAATATTGTGATTGCAATCCAAAATAGTTATCGTCTATCAAAAACAGCTAGTAGCGGAACGTCTTGCGCGTTCCACCACTAGCCGTTTTTAAATGTCAAATGAGATATTCTTTGTATTATGCTCGACACTAGCCGGTTTAATTTGAACTAACTTAACATCAGATGAATTCGCAATTTTTAAAAAGGCTTCCCCAACCGGCAATGCCATTAACGCTAGGCGAGAATTCTGTATTGCTGGTGGCAGCGCGTCAATTTCCTCTGGACTACCTAAACGATGGCAAATTAGGCTCCCAAATTGTCCGATTAGTTTTGCGGATAAATCCAGTGGACTTTGTGTACTCATCATCAAATCGACACCAACTTTGCGGCCTTCACGTAAAATTGAAAAAATGCCATTGTCCGCTGCGATTACCTTGGGCAGATACCGATGTGCTTCATCAATAAAAATGACAACCGGAAATTGCTGTGGAAAGCGCTGTCGATTAAGCATCACTTCACGCGTTAAAATATCTATTAAAGTTTGGCTAAAATGTATGTCGTTTGCGTATTCAGATAAATCAATGATTAAGCTTTGTTCTGAAGCTCGGTGGATTACAAACAAATTAATTAAATAGCCGACATCATAGTGAACAGTATGATTATCATTACTGTCTTCCGGCAATTCGGTTACTTTCATTGCCCGTAACGCCAAACGTAATGTCTCCAAGTCAGACCAAACACGCTGTATCATGTCTTGATCGTATTGCTGCCCAAGCAACGTGAAATCGGCTTTATCATCATTTCTGGGGATGACAAATTCTTCAACTAACTGATCAGCAATCAGATTGAGATCGAAGTCCTTATTAGCAATGCTCAAACGTTTGAGATTAAATTGATGACTGTCCCTTGTTCTATTAATTTTTTTATAAACTGCCGTCGACTTTAACACATTACGTGAAATTTGCAAGCTTTCAATCGCAAGTGGTAATTTTGACAATAATTGGGGATGAGTGATATTTAACATTTTGCCAATTTCATTGGCATTCAAATGATTAATATCCAAAAAACTATCCCTTCCAAGTACAACACGTCTTGAATCTGGAATTGATTGATATTCTCCCGTTGGATCAAGAATGATTAGATTTTGGTGAAACGTCTTCATGCCCATCATAATCGCTAGTGCCGTTGTAGACTTGCCACTACCGGTTACACCAGTAATCAAAAGATGTTGCGCCAACAAACTGTCCAATCTAACCGGCTCATATTGTTGATTAACGCGATCAAAAAATAATGTTTCAAATTTTGTTTCCACTTGTTATCCCCCAGAAAATTGATACAACTAAATTATAATCATCATACCATTTTTTGGGGATGTTATTTCATGAATCAACTATACTTCAAATAAATTATTGGTTGGATTATCGCTGATGAACTTATCAACATAACATTTTTCAACCATTCTCCGAATATAAATCATCTCATTTTTATTTGGCACACCATCTATGACAACTTCCAGTTGATTTTGATAGTTGGAATAATTGATTTGCTGAATCACAACATCATCTGTTTTATAAATACCTCTGTGCACAAACACATTGCGTGGCAAAATATTCTCTAACTCGTACTTCAATCCGACTGCAATGCCACGATGTGCTGGTAATGAAATGCCTAAGTTAATTTGAGGCAAAACAGTTGCATTACTAATTGACAGGAACGCTCCTAAAAAATCCGAGAAGAGTACTGATATGACTTGCTTGTCATCTTTACCGAAGTAATGCGCTAATTCTTGCAAGAGTTTGTGTACAAATGCAGTGGCAATCGGAAACTGGTGCGCCTGGGATGATTTTTGATTGACATCCGAAACATCATCATTCAAAATAACATCTGAATTGAGTAGGTAGAAGCCGGATGGGCGATAAATTATCGAAAAAAATTCGTCTATCACCTCGTCCGAAAGTGATTGATTAAAATTACTATTGTAGAGTTGACTTAACAATTTTTTCGTTGGTAATATTTTATGATACAGTGATGTCCCCTGCCATCTCGATATTGATGAAAAATCCCCGATGAGCAAACCAAGATTGACCCAATAGTATGCGGCTTCTTCACGCGTTTGCTTTGAACTGAGATCAGGCATCAATTGATGATAAATGTCGTTTAGCCCCTTAAAAATTTTTTTAGCGGACGGTAACAAATTGTTAAAATCAATGAGATACCTATCGTCCAAGCAGTTTCCAACGTGATGATTATCTTGTAAACGTATCAACACAACATAAATGCCATTGAGAATCATCTGCGTTTGGTATGGTCGAATATCTGGATAGTAGCCAATAAGTGTATTTAAAAATAGATCCACATCTTTTTGATATTTTTTTAGATCATCAAACCTCAAAAATTTTTCATAACGATGCAAAAATTCGAACATAAGTAATCGAATATTCGCTTCATTTCCGTCTAAAGTTGCATTTTTCTTGATTGTAATATCATACTTATCTAGTTGCAAGCGTGTTCGTCTTACCAGCGCATTGAATTGTCCATCACCAAGATTGAATTGACATTTAAACTTACTATTCCCCGGATAGTTGCCTAAAATTAACGCAAATAAAAACTGTGCCATTTGCGATTCTACGATCATTACTGATTTAAAATAATGTGGCTCCAAATATTTACTGCGATCAATAGTGATAACCTGCTGATCATCGTCAATGACAAGTGCTCGTTCTGATGGTGTAAAAACTTTTTCGATATCAATGCACAACTTTTCGATTATTTGATTAGTGACATATTTTGACCACGTAAAATGGTGTGATATGTCCTTGAAAGTAATGCGGTTATCATCTAATTCAAATATTAAAAAATCATTTAATTGGACTACTTTCGCATCAATACTATCCAATAGCCATTCAAAATTATTTATGCTCATAAGTTATCTTTCATCATTTACTCATTTTAGGTAATAATATAGTATATAATATCATTTTATATCATAATAATAACAAAATATAACCATTATGTCTCATTTGGCAATCGACACCTTGTTTAATGGTAACCCAGCTTTTTTCAAAATTTCATAGCTGGATGCTGATACCAGAACGTTGCTAATTTTATCTTGATCACTTTTTAAGAGCGTTTCTAAATTGCCATATATCCGACTATTATCATCTAAGACTGAGTCCAATAAGCTTAACTGAGTATGCTTAGGCGCAAAATGAATTTCTCGCCCCATTTCAGCAATATTAAATACAGTATCTGAACGCCTATTGCCCACAGCCGCAATATAGGATTCTGGACTTTGAAATTTTTGATTGTTTGCCAATACAAAATTACATTTTCCTTGAAAATAACACTCTCTCACACAAATATCAGACCCGCTGTTATTATAAAAATCTATCTGTAAAAAGCTATTCTCACTATAGTATTGTCGTGAAAAAAGTGAACCATCACGACGATAAACATCTTTATAATCAATCTGTTGATTATTATCTAACCAATCAACGTCGGAAACTATGCGTTGTGATGCCTCATACCAGTTAACTCTGGCAATTTCATGTCCTAACAACGTCACACTTTTGGTCCAATTTTGATTGACTACAATCTGTGCACCAACAGGTACATCTAAGTCGGTCCACCAAATTCCTTTTGTCTCATCTATTGGTGTGAAATATGACTGTGTATAAATATCAAATACTTGGCTTGGATTTAGCCCTAGCTCAGATATTATTTTGTGGGCATCTGAGTGTGGTGTAGCAAGCCATAGTTCATCGCTTTTTCCCTTTTTAACATCATTAATTTGTTGCGCAACACGTGGTAGCTTTGCAAAGTTTAATGAATTAATAATTTCAATTTTCATGATAGTTCCTCTAACAAGCCACCCCACTTTTGGGTAATAGTTTGCAATTTATATTCCTCCGCGATGTGTTGCGCGCCTTTTGATAATTTGTCATAATTATCAAATACTTGCTGCATTGCGTTAGCTAATTTGTTAATATTTTGATTGACTGCTTGATCTGAACGCTCAAAATCTGCCAAACAGCCGTTAAACTGGTCTTTAATAAGTTCTTGAGCACCATAGAGATTATTATATGACGCGCAAGGTAATGCGTTAGCAATAGCTTCAATATAAGTCAAGCCAAAACCTTCAGAATAGGAAGCTGACACAAAGGCATCATATTTTCCCAAATCCTTAACCATTGTTTGGCTCAAACCTGCCATCGTCACAAAACGTTGCAGGTGATTTTCTATAATCAATTGCTTAAGGTTACTTTCTTCCGCACCTGCGCCATAAATAGCTAACGTTGCATTGAGTCCCTTGTCACGCAATTGCTTAATAGCCAAAATAATTTGATCAATATGTTTTTCAGCATGTAAACGAGATGCAGTGACAAAACGAGCTGTTTTTCCTGACCAATGACGGGCCTTAGAAACAAAAGGCACGCCCCCAACAGGAATTGCGACGATATGAGATTTTTGCAATGCATTTAGATTAGGAATTTGCTTCCGAATATCATCTCTCTGTAACTTCGTTGCGGTGATAATCATGTCAACTGATTCAAGATGATCAAACATATATTGGTAATAATTGTTCCAAAGTGGGTGCACACCTTGATATTCGACTAAATGGGCCGCATGAACAATTTCAACAATTTTCAAATCATAGTCTTGTCTCTTAAGTTCGAATAAGACCTCTTCATTTTCCACCCCACGATCTAGAAAATAACAATTTGAATGAAAATGATTCTGCAATTGTCGATAGAAAAACAGCAATAATTCACTAAATGTGGCAAAAAAGTAGTTGTTTCCCATAAAGTTGTTCAAGTGAATAGACACCATCTCAGTACCGAGTGAACCAATAGATTCATAATGCCATGATATATTGTGTACACCATTCGATAAAACAATTCGATCATCATCAACAATCCATAGTTTTCTGGATTCAGAATATTTTTTAGTTTTAATAATTTGCTCTTGAAATTCACCAGTGCTCTGACGAGTAATGTACCGTTGTGTTTGTGTAAAATCCGAAATAATATCTTCCGAATAGTCATTTAAAACATGTTGTCCATGTTCCAAATAATTGTTAGGATCTTCACTCAAGAAATAGTCATACAAACTAATGACTTCATTTTCTGACAAATGCCATTCTTGCATATGCACATGTAACTCTGGCAATAAATCAGTTAAAACAATTTTAAATGGAACATTTAACTTTCTAAAACAGCTTGCCCTGTAAAATTGTGCATGCTCAACACCACTATTGCCGTGTCCAATTGCCTTATTAATAAATAAATTCATACCGTATACGCTTTCTTTTTACTTAAATCAAAATATTGATAAATTCACTATGTATGGTAAAGAAATTTTGATATTTCTCTACCTTTTTTGAAGAATTTCATTTCCCCGTGAAAAATAGCATCAATTACTTGCGTCTATTTTTCTTTGTTGTTCCTATCGCAATGATTAACGCCCCTAACGTTGAAATTATTGCTAACAACTCACTATTTTTTGTGATGGCAGTTTCAGGTAGTAAACGATAACTAGTTGCCCTCGTTATCTGATGCTTTACTGAAATATTATTGGCCGACACTTTTGTTTTCGCTTCATTAACGTCTAAGTTTGGTACCTGATTGTTGTGTGGAGCCAACTCTGAACGACTGTTTTCCGGTTGATGATGTGCTTGAACTGAGTTAGAAGTATTTCCTGATGTAAATGCCGCATTGCTATTTGCAATTGAAATACTGTTTGACTCACTGGCAACTTGTGAAGAAACTTCTGAAACGGACTGGCTTTCAGACTGTATCCAATGATCAGAATTTGACGTGCTTACACTAATCGAACGACTTTCGAAAATTGAGGTACTAATCCTGCCAGATATGGATTCACTAGCGTAACCCGAGGCACTCGTTGATATTGAGTCACTGTTGGCGGTCGAATCACTATTTGATACGGATTCCATTGACTGACTATCAGAAACTGATACGCTCATAGAGCTTGAACTGATTTCCGACACTGATTCGCTGGCTCTCTGCGAGACACTTATTGACTCAGAAATACTTGTCGAAGTAGACACACTCGTTGATGTAAAGGAGCTACCACTAATTGACGTTGGCGCATGTGTCGAAATTGATTCACTCTTAATCAACGAATCACTGTCAGATTCGGAGATGCTCGTTGACGTTGATTCGCTGTTTGAGACAGAGTCACTCGTTGAGGTTGCTTCACTATCGGAAATTGATGTGCTACTCATCGCTGATGCTGAACGGCTGTCCGATAATGAATCACTGTCGGATTCGGATACGCTAGTTGATGTTACAGCACTCGTTGAAACTGAGTCACTCTTCGATGTTGAATCACTATCGGAAATTGACGTACTACTCATCGCTGATGTTGAACGGCTGTCCGATAATGAATCACTATCGGAAATTGATGTGCTACTCATCGTTGATATTGAACGACTGTCCGATAATGAATCACTGTCGGATTCTGAAACACTCGTTGATGTTACAGCACTCGTTGAGATAGAATCACTCTTCGATGTTGAATCACTATCGGAAATTGATGTGCT